>JALEGE010000176.1 GCA_022760335.1 Hyphomonadaceae bacterium | reverse complement strand
TCCGGGATTACCAACGCGCAAGCGGGATTACGGCTGCGATACGAGTTCACGCGTGAAATCGCCCCCTATGTCGGGGTCGAATATCACGGCGCGTTTGGTGAAACGGGCGACAGGCTCGAAGCGGCGGGCGGCGATGCCGATCAAGCCGTTTGGGTCATCGGCCTCAGAAGCTGGTTTTAGGAGGCAGCCATGATTGAAATCATTCCCAACTGGCATCCCATCTTTGTGCACTTCACGATTGGATTGCTCGCTACTTGCGCGGCCTTGTTCATCGTATCCGCGTTGCTTCCCTCACACCGCTGGAACGAGACGGCGCTCAAAGCAGCGCACATCAATCTTTGGGTCGGCGCGGGTGTCACGGTCGCAACAGTGCTGGCAGGTTTGTACGCCTATAACACCGTCGCCCATGACGGGCCTTCGCACGCGGCCATGACCGACCACAAGAACTGGGCGCTGCCGACGGCGGGGCTCTGGATCGGTCTTGCACTCTGGTCGGGCTATGCTGTGCGCAAATCCGGCTGGCGGCGCGGCTGGGTGTTTGTGCTGCTCGTCCTTGTAGCGGGGAGTGCATTGGCGGCTACCGGCTTCAAGGGAGGCGAAGCAGTCTACAGACACGGCCTGGGCGTGATGGCGCTTCCCGAAGTGGAAGGCGATGGCGGTCACGGCAGTCACTCGCACGGCGGCGCCGACCATCACGAAACCGACGATCACCATGAAGAAGACGATCATCATCACGATGAAGCCGAAGCCGAACCGGCGGCAGTCGCTCCGGCGCCCGAAGCCGAGTCCCACGAACCCCATGACCATGATGGTCATGACCACCAACACTAAAACGAAAGGAAGACACCATGAAAAACTACATCGCCATACTCGCATTATCCGCTTTGATGACGGCGCCTGCCTTCGCGCAGGAACATGAACACCATCAAGGACACGACATGCCGCACATGGAAGGCCACGCGCATGGAGAGCACATGGCTGGACACGAAAGTTCAGAACACGCCGACCATCAGGCCATGATGACCGTTCGCCAGGTCGAACCTGCCAAGGTCTGCATGGTCAACGATACGGCCTTTGATACAGACCAGATCGCCGTCGAAGTCGAAGGCGCGACCTATTACGGCTGCTGCCCGATGTGCAAGGAACGCCTCGAAAAAGATGCAAGCATTCGCAAGGCGATCGATCCTGTCAGCGGAAATGAGGTGGACAAAGCCAAGGCCGTGATCGGCGCAGATGCAGAAGGCAAGGTTCACTATTTTGAATCCGAAGAAAATCTGTACGCGCACATGGCGCACTAGAACAAAGGCGGGAGCCGTTGATAAGCGGCTCCCGTTTCGCCTTCTTAAGCCCACTTGAAAGAATACCCCTAGGGGGTATATGTATATGAAGGAGTTCACACGAACCCACAGATGAAAGACGCGCCATGCCCGAGCACAACAAACACCACCACGACCATTCCCACCACGCGCACGATCGTCATGAGCACGTTCATGACTGCTGTGCGCACAAGCAGGAAGAAGCCCCGAAAGACGGGCGCTACGATAAAGTGCCGGAAGAATATACGGGCACGGTCTGGACTTGCCCGATGCACCCGCAAGTGCGTGATGTACGGAATTCCGGCTGCCCGATTTGCGGTATGGCGCTGGAGCCAGAGGGCGCACCCTCCGGTGAAGAGGACGACACCGAGCTAAGAGAAATGACCTTGCGCTTCTGGGTAAGCGCCGCGCTGTCGCTACCGCTGCTGGTCATCGCGATGGGCGAAATGGTGCCCGCCATCGCACATCTGGTATCAGGGCCGTGGAGCGGCTTGATGCAATTGCTTCTTGCAACGCCCGTTGTGCTCTGGGGCGGCTGGCCGTTCTTCGTTCGTGGCGTCCAGTCCTTGCGCACGATGAACCTCAACATGTTCACGCTAATCGCGCTGGGGGTCAGCGTTGCGTTTGTCTATTCGCTGATTGCTTTGTTCTTCCCGTCCATCTTTCCGCCAGCCTTCAGAGGACATGGAGGCGGTGTCGCTCTCTATTTTGAAGCGGCGGCGGTGATCACCACGCTTGTTCTGTTAGGACAGGTCTTGGAATTGCGGGCGAGAAGCCAGACCTCCGGCGCTATTCGCGCGCTTCTGGAACTAACGCCGCCGACCGCCTGGCGAATAGAAAACAAGGGAAACGAGCAGGAAGTTTCCATCGACGAACTGTCCGAAGGGGATCGCATCCGCATCCGTCCCGGTGAAAAAGTGCCTGTCGACGGCGAAGTCATCGAAGGCAAGAGTTCCCTCGACGAAAGCATGGTCACGGGCGAGTCTATTCCCGTCGAAAAGCAGACCGGAGATCAGGTGACGGGCGGCACCGTGAACGGAACGGGCGCGCTCATCGTCAAGGCAACGCGGGTGGGTGAAAACACGCTGCTCTCCCAGATTGTGCGCATGGTAGCCGAAGCCCAGCGCAGCCGCGCACCGATTCAAAAACTCGTCGATATTGTCGCCGCCTGGTTCGTGCCAGCCGTCGTTGCCATCGCCGTCATTACTTTCATCATCTGGGCGCTAGTCGGCCCCGAGCCCGCCATGGCCTACGCCATCGTGAACGCGGTTGCAGTTCTGATTATCGCATGTCCGTGTGCACTGGGGCTGGCGACTCCGATGTCCATCATGGTCGGCACCGGCAAAGGCGCGAGCGAAGGCGTGCTGATCAAGAACGCCGAAGCGCTGGAGACATTCGAAAAGGTCGATACGCTCGTCGTCGATAAGACGGGCACGTTGACCGAAGGCAAACCCAAACTGCAGACCGTCAAGACTGCCGAAGGGGTTGCGGAGGATGATCTGCTGGCGATGGTCGCCAGTGTCGAAACGGCGAGCGAGCATCCCCTCGCGCAGGCCATCGTGAGCGGCGCGAAAGATAAGGGGCTCTCTCTCCTGCAAGCCAGCGCCTTCGCCTCGACAACTGGCGAAGGCGTTCAGGCCGACGTTGATGGCCGCAAGGTCGCAATCGGTAACGCCAAACTCATGAAACGTCTTGGTGTATGGTCAGAAGAAGTCGGCGAGCAAGCCGATGCCTACCGGAAAAACGGCCAAACCGTCATGCTCGCCGCCATTGATGGCGAATTCGCTGGCTATATCGGTGTGGCCGACCCCATCAAGGCGACGACGGTCGAAGCGATCAAACGGCTCAAGGCAGATGGCCTCAAGATCGTTATGCTGACCGGCGATAATGAAACAACGGCGCAAGCGGTAGCAAACAAGGTCGGCATCGATGAAGTGCGTGCCGACGTATCGCCCGAGGACAAGAACACTGTCGTTCGCGAACTGCAAGGCCAGGGTTCCTTCGTCGCGATGGCCGGTGACGGCATCAACGATGCGCCCGCACTGGCGCAGGCGGATATCGGCATCGCCATGGGCACAGGCTCGGATGTCGCCATCGAAAGTGCGGGCGTTACACTCGTGAGGGGAGATTTGACCGGCGTCGCCAAGGCGCGGGAACTCTCGCGCGCAACGATGCACAATATCCGCCAGAACCTGGTATTCGCATTTGGCTACAACACGCTGGGCATCCCCATCGCGGCAGGCGTGCTTTATCCGTTTTTCGGATGGCTGCTGTCTCCGATGATCGCGGCGGCAGCGATGAGCTTTTCTTCTGTCTCCGTCATCGGCAACGCATTGCGATTGCGCTCGTTGAAACTGTGAGGACTCAAAGACAAGAATTGAGATGAGAGAACCGAACTACGAAAAAGGAAGTCTGACACTCGCCGGAACCGTCGCCATGGGAACCGGCGTGATGATCGGCGCGGGGGTCTTTGCGCTCACCGGACAGGTTGCGGAATTGTCGGGGAGCCTGTTTCCGTTGGCGTTTCTCGCCGCCGCAGTCATTAGCGGCTTCAGCGCCTATTCCTACATCAAGGTCTCGAACGCTTACCCGTCTGCTGGCGGCATCGCGATGATTCTGCACAAGGCTTACGGGCACAGCGCCATGACCGCAGGCAGTGCGCTCCTGATGGCGTTATCAATGGTCATCAACGAAAGCCTGGTCGCACGGACCTTCGGAACTTATGCGCTTCGCCTGTTTGAAAATGTTGATGCAGCCTTCTGGACACCTGTTCTGGCGGTTGGACTCATCCTCGCTGCCTTCATCGTCAATCTGCTCGGAAATCGCTGGATTGGAACCTTCTCGAAAGTGACCGCCCTCCTGAAAGTAGGAGGCATCCTCGCATTTGCGTTTGCTGCGCTCGGTGCTGCCGGTTTTTCGTTTCAAGCTGGAGAGCAAACACGGTCCGGTTCAGGGCTGGCTGGGTTTCTCGCAGGAACGGCGCTGGCGATTTTGGCTTACAAGGGCTTCACTACGATCACCAACAGCGGCGATGAAGTACAGGACCCGCACAAAAATGTCGGGCGCGCCATCATCACCTCTCTGGCCATCTGCCTTATCGTCTACCTGGTCGTGAGCTTTGCGGTTGGTGCGTCATTGAGCGTCGAGGAAATAGTACAGGCGAAGAATTACTCGCTTGCCGAAGCGGCGCGTCCTGCGCTTGGCGGATACGGCATGAGTTTCACTGTGCTCATTGCGATCGTGGCGACCGCATCAGGAATTCTTGCAAGCGTATTCGCTGTTTCGCGCATGCTCGCCATGCTGACCGACATGAAGCTCATTCCACACCGTCATTTCGGCATGCCTGGCAATATCCAGAAACATACGCTGGTCTACACGGTTGTATGCGCAAGCCTGTTGGCGGCGCTTTTTGACCTCAGCCGCATCGCCTCCATGGGCGCGATCTTCTATCTGGTGATGGATATCGCCGTGCACTGGGGAGTCTTCCGACACTTGCGAGAAGACATTGGCGCAAAGGCGTGGGTGCTGGTGAGTGCTATCATACTGGACGTGCTCGTGCTTGGCGCATTCGCCGTCATCAAGTTCCAGCAAGACCCAATGATTATCTGGGTTTCAGTGATCGGAATTCTCGCCGTGTTCGGCTTCGAGATTTTCTACCTGAGACACCGCAAATCAGGAGACCAGAAAGAAGGTCACTATGCGCAAGACTAACTTACTGGAGGAAATTCGCGAGTCCGTGTGCGTTGCCAATGTCACGACTCGGCCTTCTTTACTTTAGCCGTGTTGGTCACGCTGTGCTACCGTTCCGGCGTCGTCCAATCGATCGGCGGTAGGTTTCGGCGGCGAAGTCGCAAAGCCAGCCCGATGCTGCTGCTCACGACAATCGCAATTGTGAAGTCGCTGAGTACGGTGAGCGCCAGTGTCAGGGCAAACAACGCCAGATTGGTTCGCGATTGCGAAAGACGTTCTCTCCATCGCCTCGGTTCGCTCGCCGTCATCCGGGCACGTCAATGGAGTGTACATTCAGGCGGTTGAGCGGCCGCGCGGCAAGTGAGCCGTCATCGAGCGCGGGCGATTTTGCCCTTGTCCCATGGCGGGAGGTGATGGACTGTAATCTCAGCAAGTCGGTGAGCGGTCTCGTCCGGGGCGGCGGAATCAGTTGGCGGCTGGCTCGCGGAAAGGGGGTCGAGTGCAACAACCCTTCATGTTGGGTCTGGATTGCGTGTAGCCACGTGTGGCTACGGACGGCTACTGACGACATTGCGGGGGGGGGGGCGCCTTGACAGAAGTTTGCGCGTTCCTTACATTTATCCTTACATAAAGTAAGGAGGACGGTCATGAGCACGGCGACTTTGACATCGAAGGGGCAATTGACTCTGCCGAAGGATGTGCGGCTGGCGCTCGGCGTAGGCCCCGGCGATCGGGTGGATTTCGTTCAGATGGAGGACGGCAACTTTGCCGTGTTGGCAGCGACGCACTCCGTCAAGACTCTGAAGGGGCTCATTCGAAAACCGAAAGAACCTGTCTCCCTTGAGGATATGGACGAGGCGATCGCCAATGGAGCCACAGGCCATTGATCGGGATCGACACCAATGTGGTCGTCAGATTTCTCGTCCAGGACGATGACGAACAATCGCCGGCCGCGACCCGGTTGATGGAGAGCTTGAGCGCTGACAATCCCGGTTTCATCAGCGCCGTCGTTTTGGCGGAGATAAGCTGGGTCCTGGCCCGAGCTTATAAAACCTCGCGCGAAGATATCGCGAACGCTGTTGAAGGACTGTTGCGGTCGCAGGAATTGATTCTGGAAAATGCGGAAGCGGCCTATCGCGCGCTGGCTGTGTATCGCGGTTCAAACGCAGTCGATTTCGCGGATACGTTCATCGCACAGACTGCCGCTCTGGCCGGCGCGCAGGAAACGGTGACGTTTGACCGCAAAGCCTCAAATGAGGCGGGCATGAAATTGCTGACGCCGGTCGTCTGAGCGAGACAGAATGGAGACATTACGGAATGCAAACATCCAATACAAGTGTGCCCACCATCCGCCTGCCGAACGGCCAGTATGAGCGTTTGAAAATCGTGGCGGCGCATTGCGGCGTCAGCCTCGACGGATTGATTGAAGCGTTCGCAACGAGAGCTGTTCCAGAGTTTGATGCCGAGACGCGCTTTCGTTCGCGCGCTGCATGTGGCGACCCGCAAGGCGGTCTGGGAATATTGTATGAATTGGACCGGCGCTCGGATGAGAAGGTTTGAAGTCACATTTTGTGATTTCAAAAACGCTGACCTTCAGAGCGAATGCGTGCCGCGGCGCCGCGAGTAAACCTGATATATCCTCGATTTTTCTCCGATCCCCATATCTCGGCTATCGCCACATTTGGTTTTCCGTAAATAGTCCAATCATGCTTGCGGCAAAAATCAAGAATACGAAATCTTCCGCTCACCACCCTGAAAACACTTAAATTTCTATACTCTTTCCGGAGTAGACGAGTCCTTGCTCCAAGCACGAAGCTGTCCTCATCAGATTTCATGAGGACGTTACGTGTCACCGCAATCAATACTCATTGGACAGATTATTATCGTGCTTGCCACGATTGTTTGCGGTGTCTGGCTGTCAACGCAATGGGTCGCTGCGCAGTTTTCCTATGACGCCTATCTCGGACCGGCGTGGTTCTATGTTGGCGAGACCCCCGTCTACTATCCGTGGCGCCTCTTTGAATGGTGGTACGCCTTCGACGCTTACGCGCCCGGCGTATTCGCAAGAGGCGGCGCCATTGCAGCCGGCAGCGGATTTCTCGGTGCATTCGTCGCCGCCATAGGCTCGGTCTGGCGCGGAAGGCAGGCCAAGAATCTCACGACATACGGATCGTCACGCTGGGCCGCCCGCAAGGACTTGCAGACATCCGGTATGCTCAAGCCTTCCGGCGTTTTTCTTGGGCGCTTCGATGACGACTATCTTCGTCATGACGGCCCTGAACATGTCATGGCGTTCGCGCCGACGCGATCCGGCAAGGGCGTTGGTCTCGTTGTTCCAACCCTACTGAGTTGGACGCAAAGCGCCGTCATTCACGACATCAAGGGTGAGAACTGGCAACTCACGTCCGGATGGCGCTCGAAATTCTCTCATTGCCTTCTGTTCGATCCGACCAACGCCGGCAGCGCCAAATACAACCCGCTACTGGAGGTCCGCAAAGGCGCGAACGAGGTTCGCGACGTCCAGAACATTGCGGACATTCTGGTCGATCCTGAAGGCGCCCTGGAGCGGCGCACCCATTGGGAGAAGACCGGCCACGCTCTGTTGGTCGGCGCCATCCTGCATGTTCTCTACGCCGAGAAAGAAAAGACGCTCGCGCAGGTCGCGCGCTTTCTGTCCGATCCCGACCGCCCCTTCGAGAAGACCCTCTGGGTCATGATGTCCACGAACCATTTGGGCGACGATGGAGAAGCGCGGCCGCATCCCGTGGTCGCGCAAGCCGCCCGCGAGCTTCTGAATAAGTCAGAGAATGAGCGGTCCGGCGTTCTGTCCACGGCAATGAGCTTCTTAGGTCTCTATCGCGACCCAACCGTGGCGGAGGTGACATCTGCTTGCGACTGGCGCATCGCGGACCTGATCGATGCGCAAAAGCCGGTCTCGCTTTACCTCGTTGTTCCGCCTTCAGACATTTCACGCACCAAGCCGCTCGTCCGGCTCATTCTCAACCAGATCGGCCGCCGGTTGACCGAGAAACTGGACGGCCAGATCGATGGCGATCGCCGGCGACAAGTCTTGTTGATGCTCGACGAGTTTCCTGCGCTCGGCCGGCTCGACTTCTTCGAGAGCGCCTTGGCCTTCATGGCGGGTTACGGCTTGCGCGCATTTCTGATCGCCCAGTCTCTCAATCAAATCGAAAAAGCCTATGGGCCAAACAATTCGATCCTCGACAATTGCCATGTCCGTGTCGCCTTCGCGACCAATGACGAGCGCACGGCGAAGAGAATATCCGACGCCCTCGGCACCAAGACCGAAATGCGCGCCATGCGCAACTATGCCGGACACCGTCTGGCGCCCTGGCTGGCCCATGTCATGGTTTCACGGCAGGAGACGGCGCGTCAGCTCCTCACCCCCGGTGAGGTAATGCAGCTTCCCGCCGATGACGAGATCGTCCTTGTTTCCGGCTTGCCGCCAATCCGCGCAAAGAAGCTCAGATATTTCGAGGACGCCAATTTCTCCGATCGCGTGGGCGCGCCGGCGTCGATCGGCGATCGCGGAACGCCTTATGAGGACCGGCCGCCCTCTCGCAAGGAAGATTGGGGCACCAGGCGCCGCGCGGTCGATGAACGTCTCGTCCGGTCCTCATTCGGGAACGGTCATGATGCGGATGATGGCGGCAAGGATTTGAAACCGGAAATCGACGCGCCTGCGCAATCGGACATCGACGCCGCCGAACAGGATCGCAGCGATACGCCTGTCAGCGATAGCGATGAGGTTGCGATCAAACGCGCGGCGGACCTCGCCCGTGCGACCGACACCGCGCGCCGCGCTTACGGCGTCGACAAGGGAACCCCCAAGATTGACTTGATGGATTTTTGAACGATGCCCTCCACCAAACCCCGCATCTGGTCCTATATCGACCCCCTCAATCACGCACGTTTGAAGGCGCTGGCGAAACGTCCGGGATCGAATGAATCCCAGATCGTCAACGACGCCCTCACCGCGTTTTTCATGGGCGAACATGAAGTCAAACGGGACGCCGCGCTGATCCGGCGCCTCGACCGCATGACCCGGCAGGCCGAAAGCCTCAATCGCAGTCAGGTTATCACAGCGGAAGCCTTTGCGCTGTTCGTTCGCTACTTCCTGACGGTCATCCCCCCCGTGCCGGATGCAGACAAGCGCGCCGCCCAGGCGCAGGGCGCTGCGCGCTTCGAGCGCTTTATTGAGAGCCTGCGAACCGTCCTCGCGGACGGCGAGACCGTCATCTTCGCCGCACTCCAGGATGTCATGTCCGACGAGAGCGCCTTCTTCACCAAGGACGAATTGATGCGCCTGCACGATCCGGCGCCGGAGCGGGAGCATGCCGATGCCTGACGCGCGCGCGCAAACCTACCTTCGAACCGAGACCATGCTGAAAACCGCCATGGGACCGGCTGTCGTCGAGGCGCTGGATGATCCAGCCATTGTCGAAGTGATGGTCAATCCCGATGGCAAGGTCTGGATCGACGCCCATGGCGGCGGCCGCATGGAGACGGGGGCCGTCATGCCCGCTGCGGAAGCCGAACGGGTCATTCGCGTCGTCGGCAGCCATATCGGTCAGGAAGTGGACAGGCTCCACCCCATTGTCAGCGCCGAGCTGCCGGGCGGGGGAGAACGCTTCGAGGGCGTCATCCCGCCAGTGACCACGGCGCCGTGCTTTTCCATTCGGAAGCCCGCCGCCCGCGTCTTCACGCTCGACGATTATGTCGAGACTGGCGTGACAAGTGCAGAAGACGCCGACGCGCTCAGGGCCGCCGTCTACGACGCCATGAACATCCTGATCGTCGGCGGCACCGGGTCGGGCAAAACCACCCTTGCAAACGCCTTGCTTGCAGAGGTCGCATTGAGCGGCGACCGCGTGGTGATCCTCGAAGATACGCGCGAGCTGCAATGCGAAGCCAACGACAAGGTCAATCTGCGGACTCAGGCCGGCGCTGTCGCCATGGCCGATCTCGTTCGCTCGACGCTTCGGCTGCGACCCGACCGGATTATCGTCGGCGAAGTTCGCGGCGGCGAAGCCCTCGACATGCTCAAAGCCTGGAACACGGGCCATCCGGGTGGAATCGCCACCATTCACGCCAACTCCGCTGGCGGCGGTCTCCAACGGCTTGAACAGCTTGTGTCGGAAGTGACGGCGCAGACTCCGCACGCCCTGATCGCCGAAGCCATCGATCTCATCGTGTTCATCGCAGGGCGCGGACCGGAACGCCGGATACGGACAATCAGCCGGGTGCTTGGCCGCGAGGCCGACGACTACCGCCTGGAGCCATTTTCCTCACCCGTCAGCCAAATCGTCAAACTGAAAGGAAGCTCATCATGACCCTGACGAAAAACATTTGCCGCGCACTCGCAATCACGCTCGGTCTCATCGTCCTTGTTGGTCCCGCCCATGCGGCCGGGTCCGGCATGCCCTGGGAAGCGCCCCTCGATTCCATCCTCCAGTCGATCGAGGGGCCGGTGGCCAAGATCGTCGGCACGCTCGCCATCATCATCACCGGCCTGACGCTGGCGTTCGGCGATACCGGCGGCGGCTTCCGCAAACTCATCCAGATCGTCTTTGGTCTCTCCATCGCGTTCACAGCGACGAGCTTTTTCCTGTCCTTCTTCTCGTTTGGCGGCGGCGCGACGATCTGATGACCGAAGGTTTCGCCATACCCGTACACCGCTCTTTGACCGAGCCGATCCTGATGGGCGGCGCGCCCCGCAACGCCGCCATTCTCAACGGCACGATCGCGGCTGCGCTGGGCCTTGGGCTTCAGGTCTGGGCCGCGGGCGTCCTCTACTGGATCATCGCCCACGGCGCCTGCGTTTTCATGGCGAAACGCGACCCGAAATTCATGGACGTAGTGCTGCGCCACATCCGCCATGAGGGATATCTCGCATGATGAATCTCAAGGAATACCGGCAGACAAATAAGAGGCTTGCAGACTTTCTGCCCTGGGCCTGTCTGATCGCGCCCGGCGTGGTGCTGAACAAGGATGGGAGCTTCCAGCGATCCGCGATGTTTCGCGGGCCGGATCTAGAGAGCGCGACGGCGTCGAGCCTCGTTTCTGTCTGTTCACGCATCAACAACGCCCTGAAGCGGTTCGGTTCGGGTTGGGCGCTCTATTTCGAGGCGGCCCGCGAACCGGCGACAGAGTATCCGGAAAGCCAGTGGCGCGACCCGGTGGGCTGGTTGATCGACGAGGAACGCAGGGGACGCTTCACCGAAGCCGGCGCTCTGTTCGAAAGCCGATACACGCTGACCTTCGCCTTTCTGCCGCCCGCCGACAGCGTCAATCGCATCGAGGATGCGTTCGTTGAAAAGCCGGAAGAAGCAACAGGGCTCGCCGCCTTCGATCATCTTACCCGATTCATCGCCGAAACCGAGCGCAGTCTTGATCTTATCGCCTCTGTTGTACCTGAAGCGCGCTTTCTGACAGACGAAGAGACGCTGACTTATCTTCAATCGAGCCTATCCTCCAAACGCCATCCGGTTTGCGCTCCTGAAACGCCCGCCTATCTCGATGCGGTTCTGGGCGGCGTCGATCTTGTTGGCGGATTGGAACCGATGCTCGGCGGCGCCCATCTGCGCGTCCTCTCCCTGCAGGGCTTTCCGAACGCAACCGAGCCGGGCCTTTTCGACGATCTGAATCGTCTGGGATTTCCGTATCGCTGGATGACCCGTTTCCTGCCGATGGACAAATCGGAGGCGACAAAGGTTCTCGGCCGATACCGGCGTCAGTGGTTCGCCAAACGAAAATCCCTGACGGCCGTCATCAAAGAGGTCATGACGAATGAAGCTTCCGCGCTCGTCGATACGGATGCGGACAACAAAGCGGCGGACGCCGATGCGGCGCTTCAGGCGCTCGGGGAAGATCATGTCAGCTATGGCTATGTGACGACGTCGGTCGCAGTCATGGATGAGGACGCAGCCGCCGCTGACGAGATGATCCGTGAGGTGGAGCGGATCATCAATGGGCGGGGTTTCGTTGCAATGAACGAGACGGTCAATGCCGTCGACGCATGGCTCGGCGGCTTGCCCGGTCACGCCTACGCCAATGTGCGTCAGCCGATCATCCACACGCTTAATCTCGTTCACATGATGCCGCTTTCGGCCGTCTGGGCAGGCCCAGTCGAGAATGCTCATCTGAACGGCCCGCCGCTGCTCTACGCAACGGCGAACGCCAACACGCCATTCCGCCTTGTTCCACACCAGAACGATGTCGGACACATGCTGGTTGTCGGTCCGACCGGCGCCGGCAAGTCGGTGCTGCTCGCTTTAATCGCCGCGCAGTTCCGGCGCTACGCCGGGGCTCAAGTCTTCTTGTTCGATAAAGGCGGATCGGCCCGCGCCATCACCGCCGGCATCGGAGGCGAACACTATGCGCTCGGTGAAGACAGGGAGCTTTGTTTTCAGCCGCTCGCCCGTATCGATGCGGACGCGGAGCGGTCCTGGGCGCTGGAATGGGTTTCCGGTCTGCTCGCCCATGAAGGCGTCGCTATCGATCCCGCCGTGAAAGACGCCGTCTGGACGGCGCTCACATCGTTAAGCGCGGCGCCGAAATCAGAGCGGACGATGACCGGCCTGTCGGTGCTTCTTCAATCCAACCGGCTCAAACAGGCGCTCGCGCCCTACACGCTCGCAGGCGCCCACGGCGCCTTGCTCGATGCCGATGAAGAAACGCTCGGGCAAAACGATTGGCAATGCTTCGAGATGGAGGAGCTGATGCACCAGCCCTCGCTCGTGCCGCCTGTGCTGACCTACCTCTTTCACCGCCTGGAGGCGCGATTCGACGGCCGACCAACTTTGCTCATTCTGGATGAAGCCTGGGTGTTTCTCGATAACCCGCTCTTCTCCGAGCGCATTCGCGAATGGCTCAAAGTTCTCCGGAAACGGAATGTCTCGGTTATTTTCGCAACGCAGTCCTTATCGGACATCTCCCGCAGCACCATCGCGCCTGCGATTATCGAAAGCTGCCCCTCGCGCATCTTTTTGCCGAATGACCGCGCACTCGAACCTCAGCAGCAGGACACTTATCGCGCGTTCGGATTGAACGACCGTCAGATCGAAATCATCGCGGAGGCGAGTCCGCGACAGGACTATTATTTCCAGTCGCGTTCCGGAAATCGTTTGTTCGATCTCGATCTCGGCCCAGTCAGTCTCGCCTTCTGCGCCGCGTCATCCAAAGCGGATCACAAGCTCATTGATGACGTTCAGGGCGCACACCCGGAAGCATTCGCCGTCCAATGGCTGCGCGCCCGCGATCTGGGCTGGGCGGCCGATCTCATAACCGCCACCCCCTCAACAAAAGGAGATGTTCCATGCGCCGCAGAATAATAGCAGCTCTCTTACTGGCGGCCGCGCCGATGACCATAGCGCCGCCCGCCCACGCGATTTTCGGGGTCGGAGACATCGTGATCGATCCCTCCAATCTCGCTCAGAACATCCTCACAGCGGCGAACACGTTGGAGCAAATCAACAATCAGGTGAAGCAGCTTCAGAACGAAGCGGACATGCTCATCAACCAGGCGACCAACCTCGTGCGCACGGGATACAATCCGCAGGCTGAGATAAACCGGTTGTTGGGCGAGATTGCGGTTCTCATGGACCGCGCGCGATCGATCTCCTACGTCGTCAGCGAAACCGACCGGCTCTTTCAGGAAAACTTCCCTGAGGACTATTCCGCCTGGTCGCGCACTCAAATGGCGACCGCCGCAGAAATGCAATGGGTGTCCGCCCGTTCGGCGTTCAACGACACGCTGTTGGTTCAGTCGCAGATCGTTCAGACGCTCAAAGCGGACACATCATCCCTGGACGCGATGCTGGCGGAAACGGCGGTAGCGGAAGGCAATCTCTCGGTTTCGCAGACCGGCAATCAGATCGCCGCGCTCGGCGTCAAACAGAGCATGCAGATGCAGGAATTGATGGCCGCGCAATATCGCGCCGACGCGCTGGCGCGCGCCCGCGATCTGCAGATCGAGCGAGAGGGTCGCGAAAAGCTCGCCCGCTTCGTCGGCGGCTCCAGCGCCTACACGCGCTGACAGGGGAGAGCGATGGAAGACCTCGGCATCATCGATCGGTTTCTGGCGACCTTTTCGACCTATATCGATTCAGGTTTCGGGTTGCTTGGTCCCGACGTCGCCTATCTGACGGCGTTCCTGATCGGCATCGATGTCGTCCTTGCCGGGCTCTTCTGGGCGATGGGGCCGGAGAACAACATCATCGGCACGTTCGTCAAGAAGGTGCTCTATGTCGGCTTCTTCGCGCTCATCCTCAATAATTTCGCCTTCCTCGCCAATGTCATCTTCGAGAGCTTCGCGCAGCTCGGTCTGAATGCCTCCGGCTCGACCATCACGGCCGCCGATCTGCTGCGCCCTGGTTTCGTCGCCGATACCGGCTTCACCGCCGGTCATCCCTTGCTCGACGAAATCGGCGATTTGACCGGTCCCGTCGGCTTCTTCGTCAACTTCGTCACCATCGCGATTCTGTTTCTTGCCTGGCTTATCACGCTCTTCGCCTTCTTCTTTCTGGCGATCCAGCTCTTCGTCACCGTCATCGAATTCAAGCTGACGACGCTTGCAGGTTTCGTCCTCATTCCCTTTGCATTGTGGAACAAGACCTCATTCCTGGCTGAACGCGTTCTCGGGAATGTCATCTCATCCGGAATCAAACTCATGGTGCTGGCGGTGATTGTCGGCATCGGTTCCACTCTCTTCGGATCTGTGACGGCGGAAATCACGCCGGGCGACGTAACCCTGGAAGACGCCGCCACCGTCATTCTGGCGTCGCTTGCACTCGTCGCACTTGGAATCTTCGGTCCTGGCATCGCCGCCGGCCTCGTCTCAGGCGCGCCGCAATTGGGCGCAGGCGCAGTCGTGGGAACCGCAGCCGGGGTTGGAGCGGGCGCTGTCGCCGGAGGCGCGCTCGCGGGCGGCGCCATGCGTGCAGGCGCAGCAGCAACAGGCGGCGCCATCAAGGCAGGCGCATCTCTTAGCGGCGGCGCCGCGACTTCCTATTCCCTCGGAAAGGCCGCCTCCGGCGCAAACGGATGGCGCGCCGCCGCCGCCGGCGTGGGAGCCATGGCGGAGGCTGGCGCGAGGAGTTTCGCAAGCGGCGCTCGCTCGGCAGCCTCTCGGGCCGTCGCTCCTGTGAAGCGGAGCTTCGAAAGCGGAGGCCGCACAGCTTTCAGCGCCACAGGCGGAACGCTGGGCGACGTCGCCGCCGCCCCGGTCGCCACGGGCGGAGCGCCGAATTGGGCGCGGCAGGTTCAACGACAGCAATTGCAGAGAGACGCAAGCCTCGCAGCCGCATCGGCCTTGCGTGACGGCGATCGCGGCGGGTCGGGCGACGGTCCGCGTCTCAAACAGGATGAGGACTGATCGATGTTCTGGAAAAGACAACAGCAAAAATATGGAACCACGCCGGAAGCCGTCACGCCTTACCAGCGCGCCGCACAGGTCTGGGACGACCGGATCGGATCGGCGCGCGTGCAGGCGGAAAACTGGCGCCTGACCGCGCTTGTCGCTTTGGCGCTCGCCTTCGTCATGTCAGGTGCGTTCATCTGGCGGTCCACGCAAAGCATCATCACGCCATATGTCGTCGAACTCGAAACAGACGGCCGCGTCCGCACCGTCCAATCGGCGGTCGCCGATTATAAGCCGACCGACGCTCAGATCGCTTACCAGCTCGCGGAATTTGTCAAACAGGTCCGGTCGGTGTCCATTGACCCCATCGTTGTGCGCGAGAACTGGTTGAAAGCCTACGCCTTCACGACCGATCAGGCGGCGCTCACCCTCAACGATTACGCCCGCGAGAACGATCCATTCGCGGAGGTCGGCAAACGCTCAGTATCCGTCGAAATCCAAAGCATCGTGCGGTCTTCTCAAGACAGTTTCGATCTGCGCTGGCGCGAGACGACATTTCGGTCGGGCGTTCAGGTGTCATCGGCGACTTATACCGGCGTGCTCGCCATCGTCTTCGATCCGCCTCGTGACGAAGAAACCCTGCATCGCAATCCGCTCGGGCTCTACGTCCACGGCATCAACTGGTCAAAAGATCTCGCTCAAGGAGGTAATCAATGATCCGCACTCTCGTAATAATCGGCGCGCTCATCTCATTGGGCGCTTGCGCTTCCACCAATCCCCACGACAACTTCGTTCTTGATGACGCCGAGTTCATGGAGGCTGTCTATCTGGCGGACGATCCGAACGGGGAACCCCTCTTCATCGAGAGGATCGAGCCGCTCGCGATGGCCGGACAACTCAAACCGCTGACGGAATCGCCAATAGCGGCGGTCCCAGAGTTGAAACCCCATGAAGCCATTGATGAGGCGAACCGGAGCGCGGCTGTCGAACCCGACGCGACAAGCTTCATCAACGCCATCCAGATTTATCCCTATACGATTGGCGCGCTCTATCAGGTCTACACTGCCCCGGAGCAGGTGACAGACATAGCGCTCCAACCCGGCGAGGAGCTGATGTCGGTTTCCGCCGGCGACACCGTGCGCTGGGTCCTGGGCGATACGGTCTCAGGCTCCGGCGACGCCAGTCAGACGCACATTCTGGTGAAGCCAATCGCCTCCGGTCTCAAGACCAACCTCATCATCACCACCTCCAAACGGACCTACCACATCGAAATGACGTCCTACCGCGAAACCTATATGGCGGCGGTGTCCTGGCGTTATCCGCATGAAGAACTGGTCACGGCGCGCGGCAATGCTGCCCGCCGGCAGGCGCAGGGGCGCATTGTCATTGATCGCGGCCTCAGCCTTGATCGCATCAATTTCCGTTATGAGATCAAAGGCGACGCCCCCCACTGGCGTCCATTGCGCGCTTTCGATGACGGCCGGAAAGTCTACATTCAGTTTCCGTCCCGTCTCGATCAAGGCGAGGCGCCGCCGCTCTTTGTCGTCGGGCGCAATGGCGACAGCCAGCTCGTCAATTATAGGATCAATGGTTCTTACTATATCGTCGACCGCTTGTTTGCGGTTGCCGAACTGCGTCTCGGTGAAGACGATCAGGAGGTGGTTCGGATCGAACGCACCGCCGCTCCAAGAAATTGGATGGCGGGCCTATGAGCGCGGTTGAACCAGACGACAGCCTAGCGATCCGCGCCAAGCCACGGCCGGTCAGGCGCTTCAACAAGCGTGTCCTGATCGGGGCGTCGTCGGGCGCCGTCCTCCTGATACTTGGCGCCGCCGCGATGGCGTTGCGCACCCCGGATCGCGAGCAAGAGGCGCGCTCGGAACTCTACAATACGCGGCACAAACCCATGCCAGACGCTTTTGCGTCCTTGCCCGAAAGCTATGGCGACATGCCGTCAAGGCTCGGTCCGCCGCTGCCGGGTGACCTTGGCGCCGCCATGATCGGCGCGCCGCGGATCGAAGACGCGCCGGAAAACCCGTTCAAATACCAGCCGGCCCGCGTGGCGAGCGCGGGATCAGCAACCGGAGCGCCCAGCGCCGCAGATGAGGCACGAGCTTCGGACCTCTTCTTCATCAACAACAGTGCGCAGGGCGGACGGGTGATGGCGGCGAGCGACGGTGGAGCGCCTACGAGGCTCGACCAGCTTGCATCAGTTATAAGTCCAGGGACCGAAGATAGGACAGCTTCGACGGGATTCGCCGACGCTCTCGATCCGAACTTCCAGCAGCGCAAGGAAAGCTTTCTCGGCGCCGAGGTCGACGACGGAATCTACAACCAACATCGCTTACAGACCCCCATCTCGCCATTTCAGGTCATGGCCGGAACGATCATTCCCGCGAGCCTAGTGACGGGGCTGAATTCCGATCTTCCCGGTCAGGTCGTCGCGCAAGTTACGGAAAACGTCTACGACACACCGAGCGGCGCACATTTGCTCATCCCGCAAGGCTCGCGACTGATCGGCCGGTATGACAGCGTCATCGCCTATGGTCAGTCACGCGCCCTCGTCGTCTGGTCCCGCATCATTATGCCGGACGGCTCCTCTATCGTGATCGACAATCTGCCCGGCGTCGATATGGCGGGATATGCCGGGCTCGAAGACCGGGTCGATTATCATACTTGGCGTCTGTTCCAGGCCGCCATTCTGTCATCGGTTCTTTCAGTCGGCGCCGAACTCGGCCGCGATAGCAATGACGACGAAATTCTCGAAGCCCTTCGCGACGGCGGTCAGCGCACGATCAACCAAGCCGGCCAGCAAATCATCACCAGGCAACTGAATGTCCAACCAACGATCACGGTGCGCCCCGGCTACCGGCTGCGGGTGATCGTCAACAAGGACCTCGTTCTGAGGCCCTACGGAGAATGAACCTATGAACGCGCCAAACCTGAAGATCGGACCCTTGCCTGACACGACACCAGTCAAGCTCACGATCGCCGTCGATCCTCACATTAACGCGGATCTGGAGCTTTACGCGCAGATTTACGAAGAGACGTACAAGGAAAAAGCATCCGTGGCGGCGCTGATCCCGTCCATGCTGGAAGCGTTCCTTGCGAGCGACAGCGGTTTCAAAAAAGTCCGCAAGGCGCGCGGCTCTCAATCCAAACCATCACAGTAGCAGAGGAGTAAACACTCATGGCGACCATCGGCCAGTTTCGTCTCACCCACGAAGGATATGAAGGCACCATCTCGACCTTGAGCATGGCGCGCAAAGTTCGCATCGTTCCGAACGACAACAAGAAGAATGAAAACTCCCCGGACTTCTTTGTGAAGACCGGACAATGTGACCTAGGTTTCGCACATCGGAAGATTTCCGAAGGCCAGAGCCCGCGCCCTTATCTCAAAGTCTTTCTGGACGATCCGAGTTTTGTCGAACCGATCTGGGCTGCCCTGTTCGAGCAGGACGGCAAGGCGGAACTCGTCTGGTCGCGTCCGCGACCGACAGCGAGTTAGTCAATCGAGACTGCCAATCATGCCCTCGCGTCGCACCATATCTGAAGAGGAGATCGAAGACGGCCTGAATGTCGTCGCGCGGCTTATCGACAGATATGGAGACGTCTATTGGCCGGTCTTCGAGCGGCTGGAAAGGGAATTGGAGGACTATAGGTCAAAAAAATCACGTGTTTACGCCCGGCTCACAACTTCCTCGCCAAGTCGAAACGGGAAGTTTCCAGTGCATGCGCAGTCAAAATAAATGTGCGACCGCATTCAAGCGGAGCGCTTAAGCCGAATCTTAATATATTATTTATAAATGTAATTGGGCTCCTGTTGCGACTCTGGAGAGAAAATACATGCAGAGGTGAACGACAGTGCCAAACTTGTTTCCTGGTTGGTGCGATTGCGAAATTGAAGAAGACGGTCGCAAACAACTCATCCGGTATGTCGAATCTGAGGATGGTAGAGCCGCCGTGACGGCGGTATTGCCCTCAAGAATTCGCGACCATTATATCGGACAGTCAGAACTCGCCAACATCCTGGCGGAACTTGACCTTCCTGAAACGGCGGCTGTCGTGCAGGAACTTTATCCGACTAGCCCCGCCATCAAGTCAGGCGATCTGGGCGAGATACTGGCAGTCGAAAGCTGTGAAGAAGAACTGGGCTTCCGGATTCCGATCAGGCGGTTTCGGTACAAAGATCATCGCAACATGTCGATGCGAGGCGACGATCTGATCGGGGTCGAAATTGATGACGGTGACCGACTTTCGCTTCTGAAGGGTGAGGCGAAAAGCCGACAAAATTTGGGATCAGCGACTATCGTTGAAGCGCGAGCCGCCTTGGATGGAGAAAATGGTCGCCCTTCCGCACACGCCCTGATTTTTGTCGCGCGTATTCTTATCCGTGATGGAGACGCAGGCGATAAGGCGCTGGGCGCGAGATTGTTGAGAGAATCGAAGTCGCGGGCGGTTCCCAAACGCCGGATCAGCCACGTGCTATTCACTCTGAGTGGAACGCCGGCTTGGCAGCCGCTTCAGACTGATTTTGAGAACGCCGATGGCGGCCGACCGCAATATATCGTCAACATAAGAATCCCCGATCACGGCGCCTTTATCTCCGCAATGTTCGAGGAGGCGGGTGAACTTGGAGACGATTGAAGAACTCGTCGCCTTCCTGGAGGAGGCATGTCAGGATGATGCGCGTGCCCGTGTAATTGACCGTGGCGATGCGAATTCGATGATGCGCCGTGACGGCGTCCCCGAAGATGACAGTCCCCTATTTTCCGAAACGCTGGATCAGGATCTCGCCGAATACGGCTTTGCCGTACTAGACGTTGCGCTTGCGCTGAAGGCGCTTGATCGGACGCACCCTTCTTGTCAGTTAGGTTTTCGAACTGCCGGACGGGCGTTTGAAGCGCTGGTTCGTAATGGCGATCCCGAACGAGCGGATCGCGGCTTTCACCGGATCGTCGCGGCAGCCGCGTATCATCTCGCCGGCTATGCTGCCATGGCTTTCGCGCTCCTACGTCCTTACAGAGATGGGGAACTTAATCTCAGTATCGCGGAAACGGCGATTGAGCATCTGGTCCTGAGAGACTTTGTAGCGCTTCGCGAACAGACTCGTACTTGGTTGACGAATGCAGCCAATGGCGATGGAACATTCGCGTTGGCGCTTCGGTCGGAAGACGCCGATCCAGATGACATCTATGGGCGTATCCTTAACAGTGTTGTCTGTCGCGCATTGGCGTATTTCGATTTGGCGTTGTTGTCTGGAGACGCAACCCTCATCGAAACAGCACGCCGTATACTCGATGCCGGTCAGTCCGCCGCTCGCCTCACGGGCGTCGTAACGCTCTGGTGGATGATTCGGATCACGCGCTGGCTGCTTGACGATCTCTGGGAAGCTTCGCTGCACGAAGTGCTTCCTCGTCAACCAGAGGGGGAGGTCGCTGCATCTTATGCTGATAATCGGGAAATATTCATCAGCTCACTGATCTGGCGTGATGTTTCTCAGATCGATCTCTGGCCATCGCAAATCGAGGCTGCGCGCCGCGCCGCCGATCCCCAGGATGATCTCGTCGTCGCGATGCAGACGAGCGCTGGCAAGACGAGAATAGCTGAATTGTGCGCGTTGACAGCGCTCTCAATGAACAAACGGGTACTGATTGTAACGCCTCTAAGAGCTTTATCGGCGCAAACAGAGCGCTCCTTTCGCGAGGTGTTCGCACCGCTCGGCGTGACAGTATCCTCTCTATACGGAAAAAGCGGCCTATCCGCCGGAGATGCATCCGCATTGCATAGTGACCGGATCGTGGTGACGACGCCGGAAAAGCTGGATTTTGCGCTGCGATCGACGCCGGACGTAATCGACGATGTGGGTCTTATTGTCTTGGACGAAGGTCATATGATTGGTCCGAGCGAACGCGAGCTTCGCTTCGAAATACTTGTCCAGCGTTTGCTGCGTCGAGAAGACGCGAATATGCGGCGCGTTGTCTGCCTCTCTGCAATTTTGCCGGAAGGGGAGATGCTGGAGGATATGACATCCTGGCTTCGTTCTGATGAACCGGGTCAGGCGTGCCGATCGGAATGGCGGCCGACCCGACAGAGGTTCGGCACGCTGGAATGGCGGGGAAGCCTTGCGCGTCTCAAGTATGATCTCGATGATGACGGACCTTTCCTCTCGCGGTTTCTCGAAGAATTGCCCGCCATCCATCCGGAAAAAAAAGCCTATCCACGCGATGTGAAAGACATCTCTCTCATGGCGGCATGGCGCTTTGCCGAACAGGGCAAGCGAACATTGATTTTCATCCCGACAGCACGTTGGGTTGAAGGATATGCGAGCCGGGCGATACATCTCGTTGAGCGCGGATATCTTCCAGGTTTGCTTGATGACCAGGAGGCGGTTGCGGACGCGGTTCGGATAGGATCGGAATGGCTCGGGCCGAATCATCCCGCAGTCGTCTGCTTGAATCACGGCATCGCCGTACATCAGGGAAAATTGCCCAGTCCGTTTCTTAGAGAGGTCGAGCGCCTGCTCTCTAAGGGCGTTATCAAAGTGACCGCGGCTTCTCCGACCCTCGCCCAAGGGCTCAACCTTAACGCCGCCGTGTTGCTTGCCCCCTATCTTCGGCGCAATGGGGACCTTCTGACGGGAGAGGAATTTGCGAACATTGCCGGTCGCGCCGGCCGGGCGTTTGTCGATGTTGAGGGGTTGATCCTGCACGTCATGAAAGACAGATACGTCCGGCGGCGAAATGAGTGGCGCGATCTACGAGACGCTGTGCGGGCGCGCCAACTCAAGAGCGGACTTCGCTTGATCATCAATGCGATTATTCGACGACTGGCGGATGCGGGCGTGAACCGAAACGCTGCCGCCTATGAATATCTGGCCAATGCACGTGAGCCCTGGTTGCAGGAACCTGATGGCGAAATCGAAGGCGAGCCATTATCCGTACTCGTAGAAAAGTTAGATACTATCGTGCTGGGGCTCATTGAGGCATTTGGCGCTGACGCAGAGGACTTGCCTGAAAAACTCGACGAAGTGCTGTCCGGATCGCTCTGGGCACATCAGCTAGCGCGTCTTGATCCTAGTGTTAGGCGGATGCACAAAATTGTACTGAATGCGAGGGCCCGGTTGATCTGGTCTCAATCGACACCGGCGCAGCGTCGCGGCTTCTTCGCGATGGGTGTCGGCCTAGAATCGGGTCTTGTCATTGAAGACATTGCGAATGATCTGGTCGTCGCTTTGAGTAGGGCTGACGACGGCGCGCTGACGGGCGATCTCGATGATCTTCATGGGAACCTTGTAGTTCTTGCAGAGCGGTTGTTGGTCATACGACCTTTTGCTCCCGAAACGGATCTTCCACCGAACTGGCGACAGACATTGCGACGATGGCTCAGTGGGCAAGTCGCGGAATCGTTCACCGATGATGAGATCAAGTTGATCGAAGATGCTTTCGTCTATCGCTTGGTTTGGGCGATCGAATCTTTGAGGACCCGCCGTATGGCGCTGGGATGGGTCCCTGACCCCTTTGAAGGCGAATTCCCTGGGCTCGCAGCAGCATGCCTCGATACGGGATTACCGAACTTTCGTATGGCGATTCTGGTCCGCTCTGGTCTGGCTAGCCGCCAAGCAGCAAAAGTTGTGGTGGATGAGACTGACCCTGATTTTACGGATGGCGCCACCTTGCGGGAATGGCTGCGTCGGGCGGAGACGGTTGCAAGAGCAGAAAACGAGAATTGGCCAACGCCGGAAACACATCGACTGTGGCTTCGATTCATCGATGAGGCTTTATCGGATCGGGCTTCTTCCTGGGAAAAGGAAGAAGCGACGGACCGCGGCATCGATTGCACCGATTTGGGCGAGCGCTATGTCGGACCTGCGCGGGTGATCGTCGCCCCGGACGGCAATGTCACCTATTTGACGGCTGACTACATTGAGCTCGGATTATCGGAGGCTGTGAATCTGAACCGCAAGGATGGCCTCATCTTCGCGTTATTCGACGGCCCGGAGGGGAGAGCGCACCTGACGCGACTAGGGCCGAAAGCCTGAACGCTATTATGCCACGTTCCAGTCGATAACGCCGTGTGATCTGACCATTTCCAGTTCGATCTTTGTGTCCTGCTCACAGAATATGACCAGATTGTTGGCGGTCTGATCGCGGGCGCTTGGTACGAGCACGCCATCGGCGCCAAGAAAGCTGCATGCTTCGGCGATTTCCTGAGAACGTGGATATTCTCGCTCTTTTTCGAAATAGGAAGCTTGCCCATAGCCGGACACATCCATTCCTATGCCTTTGAGAGTGTCAAGCGTCGGAAACGCCATCACGGATTGGAGAGACACGTGCAGTTCGAATAATTCGTACTGGGCTTTCGACGGCGGAATAGGTTGACCTTGATAGAGATGGAAGCGGCGCTCTTGAATCGCCGCTTCCCGCGTTTCAGAGGTGTAGAGAACGTCAAAGCTCTTATCGTCCCAGCGGCCACCGGAACGCCAACAGGTCAGCGGGTCGCGCCCTTGTTTTACTGAGCGCCAGACCACGCCCTCATATGGCTTTTGCGTGATCCGTTCGAGGGAATCGAGGAGGCCCTGGTCGCGGATCGGGCGCTCTGATCTGGGGCCGCTCCGCTGTGTCATGATTAGAGATAAGCGTCCGCATCGAGACGATCGAGGATGGCCAGAACCTCCTCGGCGCGCTCGTCGTGAATGAGATCGATGGCCCGCTGACCGTCGAGTTGCGGGTGGCGCGCATAGAGCCACGCGCGCGTTTCTTCATGATTGTAATACTCGCTCAATCTCATCACCACATAGGCCAGATCCGACATGATGAGCTGAGTCTTCGGATGCGGCGATTTTTGTCCGGTGGCCCAGCGCGAGACGGTCGCTTTCGAAACGCCGGTGAAATTCGCGATGTCCGTTCCCTTCAGACCGCCGGTCTCTTGAAGCTTTTCGATGAACTGAACGACAGGCTTCGTCAGTGTTTCGCTCATAGGGTCCCCCTTCCTTCGAGACTGACCTGAGCGGCGCGGCGATGCAGCGGCGGCGGCGTCGGACGGTCAAGCTCCGTTAGCGTCTCAAAGGTACGGGCGAGCGTGTCGATTCGTTTGCGGCCGTCAGCAAGCGCCTTGTTGGTCTTGTCATCACCCGTTTTGAGACGCGCGAGATCGCCAGCCTTGCGCTCGGCATCGCGCATATCCGTGTCGAGAAAGTGCTGCGCGCGGCGCAGGTCCGGCGCTTCAAAAAGTCGTTGCATGGCTTGGAACCGTTGATAGGCAAGATGCGCGCGCGGCTTGTCGAGCATGGAAACGAGCCCTCTCGGACAGCAATTGCGATCTTGGCAAGAGACCAGCCTTCTGCCGCCGGTCGCGCCTGCAATCAACTCCAAATCCTTCATCTTGAAAGAGCGGTCGAAGCCGGGGACCGGGATGTAGGTCGCCCGGCCAAACGGATTGTCAGGGTCGCGTTCTTTTGGGGGTTTGTGCCAGTCCCGTGCGTCGAAGCGTTCGCGCTCGCCGATCCCGTGGGCGATTCCAGATACAAATCCGAAGGCGGTTGCGCCAGTGGCGATGAGACCGCCCACATGGTCGAGCAGGATGGGGTATCCAAGCTGCTGTAGGTCGGCGATGGCGAGCAGGGTGCGCTTCATGGTGAGCGGACCGGACGAGGCGCCGAAACCCGACAGACGGAGAACGAGATTGTCGAACGGTAGGCCGGCGATCCGTTGAATGAGTCTCGCTCGATGCTCGCCGTCGATGACTTTCGTGTGCGGTGCGATCAGGGGATAGTCGATGGCAATATGGCCGCCGCTTTCGCGGTCGAGCGTGTTCCTGAGATACGCGACGGTCTGCCGGTCGACTTCAAGCCACGGGTCCGTTGCGCCGTCTTGGAGGAAATGGGTTGGCGCCATTACAGCGGTTGCGCCGATCTCGACGGCGAACCGGGCGATCCGCCCATACAGATCGACATTGGCGCGAGCGTCGAAGTCGGCGGGATTGAGCGGTCGGCCTTCTTCATTCAGCGCCCAAGGGGCGCCTTTGGCGGTTCCTTGAAATCGACCAAGGGTGCTGAGTTCGGCGGCCTTGGTGTCGAGAATGATCTCGGCCCCGTTGTCCCGAAGAGCGGCGATGAATTCCTTCTGAAAGCGCGCTTTCGAAGCGTCGATAATCACAGAAGTCGCCGGGAGCCGACCCTCGGCGTGAAGGTTTTCAAGCTGCTTATACGCCGTTTCGCCCGTCCGGATGGAGTGGCCGATTGGCGTCCGGACGCCTTGCGTCGTCTGGAGCTGGACGATTTCAGCGGACATGATCGTTGACCTTTCAGTTTCAGACTATACTCGCTATGAAACGAAAAAGTCAACAATCGCGATTGACAAATTCAATCAACATTGACTCAATCAAACGCCCCTTTATTGAATGGCAGTCGATTGAGGAGTCGAAATATCCCTACAATTTTTCCTACAAATGTCCCTACAATTCAAATCGGCGTCGCAATTAATGCGTTGAAATTGCAGTATTTATAGAAATTGCCGGAGCGCATCGCCCGCTCCAGATTGTGGGACTGTATTTCACATTCAACATAATGCCTAAAGGTGCCTGACTGTGCGGGCCAAAAAGTCGGCCATCAGGCGGTTGCGCTTGAGGCTGGCCACATCCTCATGCACCGCCAGCCAGAAGCTGCGCTGGACATAGACTTCCTCGATAAGAAGAGGGACCAGATTTTCGTTCTGTCTGGCCATGAAAACTGGAAGGATACCAAGCCCCGCACCGGCGGCGACCATGTTCATCTGGGCCACAATGCTCGGGCTGCACAGATGCGGGGAAAGGCCCGGCAGCAATTCGTCGAAATAGCGCAACTGCGCGGAGTAAATCAGATCCTCGACATAGCCGATCAGGGTATGGCCCTGCAGATCCTGGCGCGCCGTCACCGCGCCCTGCCGGTCCAGATACGCGCGCGTGCCGTAAAGCTGCAGTGCATAATCGGCGAGCTTGCGAATCTTCAGCCGGCCGGTTTGCGGACGCGTTAGCAGGATCGACATGTCCGCCTCGCGCCGGGGCACACTGACAAAGCCGGACAGAGCAATCAGGTCCACATCGATTTTCGGGTTTTGCGACCGGAACCGGCCAAGTGCGGGCGCGATGATCACCGAGCCCAACCCTTCCGTGACACCAAGCCGTATACGGCCCGTGGCGGCCTGCTCGGAAGAGCTTTCCGCGCGAATATCAAGTGAGAGAGACTCCATAGCCTCGGCGCGACGCACCAGACGCTCGCCGGCCGGGGTCAGGAAATGGCCGCGCCGGGTGCGCTCGAAGAGCGTCAGTCCCAGATCGGTCTCAAGACGCTTTATCCGGCGGCTGAGCGTGGTGGCATCCAGCCCGGTACGTGCGGCGGCATCCTCCAGTTTCGACCACCGGCTGACATCAAGAAAAAGTTTGAGATCGTCCCAATTCATACCCTGTTTTAACCTGCAAAAACGCAGGCGTCAGCTGCGAATCTCTCTCTAGGCCAGCAAGAGCCCCGCATTTAAGGTGCGCCAAAATTTATGGGAGATGAAACATGCGCGAGGTTCAACATTTCATTGCCGGCGCGAAGGTGGCGGGCACATCCGGCCGGTTCGGCGACATCTACAATCCGAACACTGGCGATGTTCAGGCCAAAGTTGCACTGGCCACCGAAGGCGAAATGGACGCTGCTGTGCAGGCCGCTGCGAACGCCTTCCCGGCCTGGGCGGCCACCAATCCCCAGCGCCGCGCGCGCGTGATGTTCGAGTTCAAGCGCCTGCTCGAAGCCAATATGGACGAGCTCGCCGAACTGCTCTCGTCCGAACACGGCAAGGTGGTCGCGGATTCGCGCGGCGATGTGCAGCGCGGCATCGATGTGGTTGAGTTCGCCTGCGGCATCCCGCATCTGCAGAAGGGCGAATACACCGAGGGCGCCGGGCCTGGCATCGATGTCTTCTCCATGCGCCAGCCGCTGGGTGTGGTGGCGGGCATCACCCCGTTCAACTTTCCGGCCATGATCCCCTGCTGGATGTCGGCGGTGGCCATCGCCTGCGGCAACACCTTCATTCTGAAGCCATCTGAGAAAGACCCGTCCGTGCCGATGCGCATGGCGGAGCTCTTCATGGAGGCCGGCGCGCCGGAAGGTGTTCTGAACTGTGTGAATGGTGACAAGGTCGCGGTGGATGCGATCCTCGATCATCCCGAGATCAAGGCGGTGAGCTTTGTCGGCTCCTCCGATATTGCCCAATATGTCTATGCGCGCGGCACGGCGAACGGCAAACGCGTCCAGGCCATGGGCGGGGCGAAGAACCACGGCATCATCCTGCCGGACGCGAATATGGACCAGGCGGTGAAGGATATTGTCGGCGCGGCCTATGGCTCGGCCGGTGAGCGCTGCATGGCGCTGCCTGTGGCTGTCACTGTCGGCAAGAAAACCGGCGACGAATTCCGCGAGCGCATGGTGGAAGCGGCCAGCAATCTGCGCGTCGGTGTCTCGACCGATCCGGATGCCCATTACGGACCGGTGGTCAGCGCGGCCCACAAGGCGAAGGTGGAAAACTATATCCAGATGGGCGTGGACGAGGGCGCTGAGCTTGTTCTCGACGGGCGTGGCCTCACCATGCAGGGCGCCGAGAACGGCTATTTCATCGGCCCTTCGCTGTTTGATCAGGTGACCCCGGAGATGACCACCTACAAGGAAGAGATCTTCGGCCCGGTGTTGCAGATTGTGCGCGCCGAGACGCTGGAAGAGGCCGCCGCGCTGCCCTCCAAACACCAGTATGGCAATGGCTGCGCGATCTTCACCAGCAATGGCCGCGCCGCGCGCGAGTTCGCCGCGCAGGTGAATGTCGGCATGGTCGGCATCAATGTGCCGATCCCGGTGCCGGTCTCCTACCACACCTTTGGCGGCTGGAAGCGCTCGGCCTTTGGCGACACCAACCAGCATGGCCCGGAAGGCGTCCGCTTCTGGACCAAGATCAAGACCGTCACCCAGCGCTGGCCGGAAGGCGATATCGGCGACCAGGCCTTCATTATCCCGACCATGGGGTAGGCGAACTGACTTTAGGGAAACCTGACGCAGGCGATGGAATGGCCTATGGCATCCGGTAATCGCATGCAGACGAGCAGGTAGACGTCCCATGACCCTGAACGAAGAACAGACACTTATTGCCGATACGGCCAAAAGCTTCGCCATGAACGAGCTGCGCCCTTATGCGGCGAAGTGGGATGCAGAAGGCTTTCTTGATCGTGAGAGACTCGTGGCGCTTGGCGAGTTGGGCTTTGGCGGTATCTATACGGGCGAAGAACATGGCGGGTCGGCCCTCAGCCGGCTCGATGCCGTCCTCATCTTCGAACAACTGTCACGCGGCGATATCAGCCATGCCGCTTTCCTGTCGATCCACAACATGGCCACCTGGATGGTGGACAGATTTGCAGATGACGCCCTGCGCGCGAAATATGTCCCGCGCCTTACCGCCACCGAGCTGATCGCCTCCTATTGCCTCACCGAGCCGGGCGCAGGCTCGGATGCGGCGAGCCTGAAGACCTCGGCAAAGCGTGACGGCGAGGACTATGTGCTGAACGGTGCGAAGGTCTTCATCTCCGGCGCGGGCTTTTCCGACATCTATATCGTCATGGCGCGCACCAGCGACGAGGGTGCGCGTGGGGTTTCCACTTTCGTGGTGGAGAAAGACACGCCCGGTCTCTCCTTCGGCAAACATGAAGAGAAGATGGGCTGGCGCGCCCAACCCACCGCCATGGTCAACTTTGATGACTGCCGCATCCCGGCGGAAAACCGGGTCGGCGCGGAAGGCCAGGGCTTCAAATTCGCCATGGCGGGCCTGGATGGCGGGCGTCTCAACATCGCCGCCTGTGCGCTGGGGGGTGCCCAGGACGCGCTGGACCGCGCCTTCGCCTATGTTCAGGAGCGCATGCAATTCGGCCGCGCCATTGCCGACTTTCAGGCCACCCAGTTCAAGCTCGCAGATATGGAAACCGAGCTACAGGCCGCCCGATCCCTGCTTTATGACGCCGCCCAGCGCCTGGACGCCAAGACGCCGGACGCTACCAAATTCTGCGCCATGGCGAAACGCTTCGTTACCGACACGGCCTTCAAGGTGGCCAATGATGCGCTGCAGCTGCATGGCGGCTATGGCTATCTCGCCGACTACGAAGTCGAGCGGATCGTGCGCGACCTGCGCGTGCACCAGATCCTGGAAGGCACCAATGAAATCATGCGCGTCATCATCGCGCGCGAGATGATGAAAGACACCGGCTGATACAGCCGGTTCATAGGCACAAATGGGAGGAATCACATGACCAAAATCGCGTTTATCGGCCTCGGAAACATGGGCTCGGGCATGTGCTGCAACCTCGCGAAAGCCGGCCATGATGTATGCGCCTTCGATCTCAATCCTGAAGCCGTTGCACAGGTTGAAGCTGCCGGCGCGACAGGCGCGACTTCAGTCGCGGAAGCTGTCTCTGGCGCAAAGATTGTCGTCTCCATGCTGCCGGCCGGAAAACATGTCATGTCCGTCTATTTCGGCGAAGACGGCGTCGCCGCGCATGCCGCACCGGGCACGCTTTTCCTCGATTGCTCCACCGTCGCGGTGGAAGATGCACGCCAGGCCGCAGCCCAGGCCACTGAAGCGGGCTTTCCCATGGTGGATGCCCCGGTCTCCGGTGGCACTGCGGCGGCGGATGCCGGCACACTCACCTTCATGGTCGGCGGTCCGGAAGCGGCTTTCGCGCAGGCCAAACCCCTGTTGGAGATCATGGGTAAAAATGTCTTCCATGCTGGTGCGTCCGGCAATGGTCAGGTCGCGAAGATCGCAAACAATATGCTGCTTGGTATCTCCATGATCGGCACGTGCGAGGCGTTCAATCTGGCCGAAAAGCTCGGCCTGGATGCCCAGACCTTTTTCGATATTTCCTCCACCGCATCCGGCCAGTGCTGGTCGATGACCAGCTATTGTCCCGCGCCCGGACCCGTGCCCACAGCGCCGTCAAACCGCGACTATCAGCCCGGCTTTGCAGCAGCCATGATGTTGAAGGATCTCCGCCTGGCCATGGGCGCAGCAGATGGTGCTGACGCGAACACTCCCCTTGGTCGGCATGCCGCAGAAATCTACACCCGCCTCGATGAATCCGGCCATGGTGGCCTGGATTTTTCTGGCGTCATGAAGCAGATTCAAGGTGAGCTTTGACGCGCCGAACTGGGTTCAATCAAGACAGAGGCGCCGGGCCGCATGGACTTGACGAGCAAGCCGTGCTGAAAGCCAGTTTTCGTCTTTGATTCATTCACAAGCGGGCGCATCATGGCCAAAGGACTTGTCACCCTCATCGGCGGCTCAGGCTTTATCGGGCGCTATGCCGCACACGCCCTCGTGCGGGCCGGTTGGCGCGTGCGCGTCGCTTGCCGCCGGCCCAATCTGGCCCAGGATGTGAAGGTGGCCGGCCCGCCCGGATGGGTTGACCTGGTGCAGGCGAATATCCGAAATCCAGCCTCGCTGGCACGCGCGATGGATGGCGCAGATATCGTCGTGAACCTGGTCGGCATTCTCTATGAAGCCGGCAAGCAGAGCTTTGAAACCACACAGGATGAAGGCGCACGTGCCGTCGCCCAGGCAGCGCAGGCGGCAGGCGTTTCCCGTCTTGTGCATATGAGCGCCATCGGCGCGGATGCCGACAGCAAGGCCAGCTATGCCCGCACAAAAGCTGCGGGCGAGGCGGCCGTGCGCGAGGTGTTCCCCGAAGCCGTCATCCTGCGGCCTTCGATTGTGTTCGGCCCGGAAGATGAGTTCTTCAACAAATTCGCCTCCATGGCCTGCTGGCCAATACTACACTTTGTGCCCATCATGCCCCTGATCGGCGGCGGCAAGACGCGCTTCCAGCCAGTCTATGCTGGCGATGTGGCCGATGCGATTCTGGCCGCCGCAACTCGCGAGGATGCAGCCGGCAAGACCTATGAGCTGGGCGGGCCGCGCAGCTACAGCTTCAAACAGCTCTACGATTTCATTTTCGAGACGACAGACCGCCAGCGTCTGAAGCTGCCGGTGCCTTTCTTCGCGGCCAAGCCGTTTGCCATGCTTGTCGGATTGGCTTTCCGAATTCCGCTCACACGCCTTGTTTTTGGCGCCCCGCCGATCACCGGCGATCAGGTGGATATGCTGCGCTCAGACAATCTGGTGTCAGAAAACGCGCTTACTCTGGCCGATCTTGGTGTGACGGATCTGGAAAGCGTGGAGTCAATCGTGCCGACTTATCTGTGGCGCTTCCGCCCCTATGGCGAGTTTCACAAACGTGAAAATGCCTAACCGCGGCGCAGTTTCACACGCACTTGGGCTGGCGAGACTTCCTGCCCCCCGGCATCCACGAAAGCAACATGAGCCGGGCGCTTCTCCGGTCCGGCGGTAAAACTGATGGGGGCGGGGTCTCCGCCTGCCAGCCAGGCATCGCCCCATTGAGTCAACGCGATCAGTACGGGCAGCAAATCCCCGCCCATTTGCGAAAGGACATATTCGCTGCGCGCGCGCTTGCCCGACTCGCGATACGCCTTTTTCGTCAGCAAGCCACTGGTTTCCAGCGCCTTCAACCGGCCGGACAAGACCGTGCGCGGACAGCCCAACTCCTCCTGGAAGTCATCAAACCGGCGCACACCATACATGGCTGAGCGCAGGATCAGAAGGCTCCAGCGATCCCCGATCAATTCAATCGCCCGCGCCAGGCGGCAATCTTCCAAAGCGACAGGGGAACGAGAGGTGCGGGGCGGGATCAGGCTCATGGCGCATGATCTGGATGGGTTCGCCTTGCAAATCCAGCCCCTGCGCTTCGGATTTTCAGTAATCCGCGCTATTTTCTCCTATCAGGGGAGACTGCAATGGCTGCACCGGAACACGTGATCGAGAAACGCAAGTCCAGCGTGCTGTTCAAACAGGCTGAACTGGGCCTTGCAGCCCGCATGATGCTGGGCCTGGAAGGACGCGCCAGCCTGGCCATCAGCAAGAAACTGCTCGGCGGCAACTGGGTCACGGGAAACGTTTATCTCACGCCAGACAGCCTGGAGTTCCGGCCCGACTTCCTGGACGCGAAACTGCACAAGAATGGCGAGGAGCTGCGCCTGACCGTGCCACTGGAAAAGATCACCTCCATGCAAGTGCGCCAGGGCATCGCGACGCAAATCCTGGATGTGACGGCCGAGGAGGTCACCGTCAGTTTCCGGTGCTATCGCGCCAATGCCTTTGTCTCAGCCATCGAAACCGCGCGCGCCGCCTCGCAAACCTGAGCCGAATGGCGCATTGCGGGCGCCTTGCCGGGGCGCTATGGCTCACGCCATCATTGAAAATGCCACAGCAGGAGACTCCGAATGGCCCGCAAGAAAATCGCCCTTATCGGTTCAGGTATGATTGGCGGCACGCTCGCCCATGTGTCGGCCCGCGAGGAGCTGGGCGATGTGGTGCTGTTCGACATTGCCGAGGGCATCCCGGAAGGCAAGGGGCTCGATATCGCCGAGTCCACGCCGGTTTACAAATCCTCGGTCTCGCTGAAAGGCACCCAGGATTATGCCGATATCGCGGGCGCGGATGTCTGCATCGTCACCGCCGGTGTGCCGCGCAAGCCGGGCATGAGCCGCGATGATCTGATCGGCATCAATCTCAAGGTCATGAAGGCTGTGGGCGAGGGCATCGCCGCGCATGCGCCGGACGCCTTTGTCATCTGCATCACCAACCCGCTGGACGCCATGGTCTGGGCGCTGCAGAAATTCTCCGGCCTGCCGACCGCCAAGGTCTGCGGCATGGCCGGCGTGCTGGACAGCTCGCGCTTTGCCTATTTCCTGTCTGAGAAAACCGGCGTGTCAGTGGCCGACATCAATGCCTGGACGCTGGGCGGGCATGGCGACACCATGGTGCCGATGGTGCGCCACTCCACGGTCGGCGGCCTGCCCCTGCCGGAACTGGTCAAGCAGGGCTGGATGAGCCAGGACGAACTCGACGCCATTGTCGACCGCACGCGCAAGGGCGGCGGCGAGATTGTCGGCCTCCTGAAAACCGGCTCGGCCTATTACGCTCCGGCCGAAAGCGCAATCGCCATGGCGAAATCCTACCTCAAGGACCAGAAGCGTGTCGTGCCCGCTGCTGCCTATTGCGACGGTGAGTATGGCCAATCCGGCCTCTATGTCGGCGTGCCGGCCCTGATTGGCGCGGGCGGCGTGGAAAAGGTCATCCAGTTCGATTTCAATGATGCCGAACAGGCCATGTTCCAGAACTCGGTGGATGCCGTGAACGGCTTGCTTGCCGCCTGTAAGGAAATCGACGGCTCACTGGCTTAGCCATCACATGGCTTCACGCCTGCGTGAAAGCGCGGGCAAAGCCGTTCTTGGAAAATCCCCGATGGGGTAGAGAGGGCTCCTCACTGGTTTGAGGAGCCCTTTTCATGTCGAAATCCCTGATTGCCGCTTTCGCCCTTTCGCTCTGCTTCGGCGTTTTGCCGGGCCAGGCAGAAACGCCCGATATGCCCGAAGTTGCCGCAGACAGCATCGGGCCGGTTGTCGGCCAGCCGGCGCCGGATTTCAGCTCTGCGACACGTGTGACTGCACCGGGCGTGGCCCCGCGCGCAGGCGAGCTGGGCACAGCGCTTGTCTTCTTCCGCTCGGCAGACTGGTGCCCCTTCTGCAAGGCGCAATTAATGGAGCTGGAAGACATTGCCAGACCTCTGGAAGAGGCCGGTTGGGCCATGGAAGGGATCTCCTATGATGCCCCGGAAACCCTGATCGAGTTCGCCGAAGACAAGGAACTGAGCTTCGCCCTGCGCTCTGATGAAGGCTCTGAGGTGATCGCTGCCTTCGGCCTGTTGAACGAGGATGTCCGCGAAGGCTCGCGCAGTTATGGAATCCCGCACCCCGCAGTTGTCTTCGTGCGCGAGAATGGCACTGTGGCCGCTGTGCTGCGCGAGGAAGGCTACCGCACCCGCCCGAGCACGGAGGCCATCCTCAACACAGCCACACAGCTGAGTGCGATGAACTAACCTAGTTCACATCCTCAAGCAGGCGGCGGGCGATGACCATGGCCTGGACCTCGCCGGCGCCTTCGAAAATGTTCAGGATGCGAGCATCCGCCAGCACGCGGCTGACCGGATATTCCAGCGCAAAGCCATTGCCGCCATGAATCTGCAGCGCATTGTCGGCAGCCGCCCAAGCGACACGTGCGCCGAGCAGCTTGCCCATACCAGCCTCCAGGTCACAGCGCTTGCCTGAGTCTTTCTGGCGCGCGGAGAAATAGGTCAGCTGGCGCACGCCGACCAATTCAGCGGCCATCATCACCAGCTTGTTGGCCACGCGCGGGAATTTGAAGATGGGCTGGCCGAACTGCACTCGATCAAGTGCGTATTGCAAACCCAGCTCAAAGGCGCACTGGCCGACCCCGATCGCGCGGGCCGCGGTCTGGATGCGGGCGCTTTCAAACGTCGCCATCAGCTGGCGGAAGCCCTGGCCTTCGACACCGCCGAGCAGGTTTTCCGCCTTCACCTCGAAGCCGTCAAACCCGATCTCGTATTCCTTCATGCCACGATAGCCGAGCACCTCGATCTCGCCGCCGGTCATGCCCTCTGCCGGGAAGGGGTTGGCGTCATCACCGCGCGGCTTTTCCGCCAGCAGCATGGAGAGGCCGGAAAAATTATCCGTTTCCGGATCCGTGCGCGTGAGCAGGGTCATCAGATCGGCACGTACAGGATGGGTGATCCAGGTCTTGTTGCCGGTCACCTTGTAGACATCGCCCTCCTTCACCGCGCGCGTACGCAGGGAGCCGAGATCGGAGCCTGTGTTCGGCTCGGTGAACACCGCCGTGGGCAGGATCTCGCCCGAAGCAATGGCCGGCAGCCATTTGGCCTTCTGCTCATCGGTGCCGCCGATCAGGATCAGTTCTGCGGCAATCTCAGAGCGCGTGCCCAGCGAGCCAACGCCGATATAGCCGCGCGACAGCTCTTCCGACACCACACACATGGCAATCTTGTCCATGCCGAAACCGCCGAACTCTTCTGGGATCGTGAGGCCGAACACGCCGAGCTCGCTCATCTCCTCGACGATTTCCATCGGGATGTAGTCGTTCTTCAGATGCCACTCATGGGCGTCGGGCACGACCTTGTCATTGGCGAATTTGCGGAACTGGTCGCGCACCATGGACATGGTTTCGTCCAGGCCGCTGTTCTCCACCGTGGCGCGTGACAGGGCATCGGGCAGATAGGCCGCCGCTGCCGCCATGCTGTCCGCTGTCTTGCCCTCAACGACAAAGCGTTCGCAGATCGCGCTGTAAAGCGGAGCGGTATCCTCAGCGCCGCAGCCCAGATCGGCCGGGCGGATAATCTCGCCCTGATTCATGGCGATCCCGCCGCGCAGCTGAGCAATATACTCCGAGAACAGGATCTGGCTCAGCAGGGCTTCGATTTCGCCAAACTTGCCCTCAGCATCGAGCCGGGCGGCCCAGTGAGAAACCTCGCGCAGCGTGTCACCATAGGTCGCGATCCAGGCAAGGCCATGTGCCATATGCTGGTGCGTGGCCAGCGCCTTGCGGTCGGGCCGGCCATCCGTAACCAACACCTTTGAGGCCGCGCGCCGGGCCGCGCCGACATACGTGTCAATTTCCGCCGAGGCCTGGGCGAGGGCGGCGACAAGCCCCCCCATCACCACAGGCGTTGCGCCTTGCGCGCTTACTCCGTCCATCCGATCCTCCGTTTTTTATGACTGAAATATAGAGCGTGATACCTGGCTTGTCATTCGCAATTGCTGCGCCGCAACGCCGCGCATGCTGCGGCGCATCATTCCGGAACTGGCTTGCCCGCATAATCCAGAACCTGTCCGGACTGATCCGGCCTGAGGCGTTCAATGACATCCAGCAAGCAGTTTGCGGAATAGGCCGGCGTGAAAAGCTTGCCGTCTGGCACATTTGCCTGAAATGGGCCTGACAAGGGCGTATCCACGGTTCCCGGATGCAAGCCAACCGCAATAAAATCGGGATTCTTCCGTCGCTGCTCGATCGCATAGTTCCGGATCAACATGTTGAGCGCTGCCTTGGAGGCACGGTAGGCATGCCAGCCGCCCAGCCGGTTATCAGAAATCGACCCCACCCGTGCAGACAGCGCTGCAAACACACCGCGCCCTTCCCGCGGCATGCGCGCGAGGAAATGTTTTGCCACAAGGGCAGGCCCAAAGGTGTTGGCGGCAAAGACGGTCTGGAATGCATCCAGGTCCTGCTGGCGATAAGATTTTTCCGGCTGAATACCGGCTTGCTCATTCCACAATATGCCTGTGGCAATGATGACAAGGTCTGGCGTGCCAGCTGCGCACACTGTTTCTGCCACAGTTTCCAGATCGTCATCTGACAGGAGATCGGCGCGCAAGGGCGTTACGCCATCCAGTTCAGGCGCGAGACTTCGCGACACACCAAACACTGGCCCGGGTCGCCGTTTGGCCAATTGAAGGGCCAGCTCCTGTCCTATTCCGCCCGTCGTGCCAAAGATCACTGCAACCACGACCTGCTCCCATCTTTCAAAAAGCAGGAGCTATATCGCGAAGGGCGCGTATCAATGCGCGGGCCTAATACTCGTAGATCTCGATCGATTCCAGCTCCAGCGTATAAGCCGCATCGGCCAGTTCCGATTCCTGGGTCTGGGTGTAGAGCGTGCCTTCGATCCACACCGCCTGAGCGAGGTCCCGCATGGTGATTGGATCATCCGTCATCACAAAGAGGGTCTGGTTCGGCGGGGGCGGCGGGGCGTGCAGACAGGCGCCGAAATAGGGCACCAGCAGGAATTCGGTAATCTTGGCATCGGCGCCAAATTCGAACGGGACAGTATAGCCCGGGATGCGCACGCGCACGCCATTCAGCTCCGCCACAGTGTTGAAAGTGCCGATCTGGATTGCCTGGTCGCCCGCAGAGCCTTCGGCGATTGGCGCGCCACTATAGAGCATTTGCATTTGCTGCTGGTAAAGCTGGGCCAGCCGCTCTTCCTCGCCCTCTGGCATCAGCTCTTCCCAACCCAGTTCGCGAATGCCCTGAGACTGCTGCGCCTCGCGCTCTTCGGCCTCGCGCATGGCCAAGGCAGCAAGCGACTGGTCCTCAGCGCCCTGTTCCTGCGGCACGGGATCCGCTCCAGCCGGAGCCTCGATTTCACTGCCGCAAGCAGCAACGCACAAAGCGAGTAGAGCAAGGCTGATCGGGTGGCGCATCACGGCTCCTTTCTGTTTCAGACGCAATATGGGGCGAGTGCGCTATAATTTCACGGTCAGGCCATCAGCGAGGGATCGCCGAAACGCCAGCCAGGCCGGTATCCCGCCCATCATCAACGCCGCGCCGGTGACTGCAAGCACCGTATACACATCCATCAAGCCAGGCCCGGTGCCAATCAGGTTGATCCCGTAGCGCGCCGCCAGGACCGGCCCGGCAGCAAAGAGCAGCACATGCACAAGCAAAACGCCCGCCAGCGCGCCGATGAGGCCAAGCAGCGCGGCTTCGGCCACCAGAAGAAAAAAGATATGCGCCGGGCGCGCGCCGACCGCGCGCAGGATCGACATTTCCCGCCGCCGCGCATTCAGGCTGGTCAGGATCGAAGTGAGGATTGAAACCAGGCCCACCGCCACAACAAAAAGCGAGACGCCGAGCAGGGCGCGCTCGGCCACGCTGGAAACCTCCCAGAGCTGGCTCAACGCGACGCCCGGCAATACAGCCATCATCGGCTCACCACGATAAGTGTCGATGGATCGCTTCACGCTGAGGATCCGTCCAGGCTGTTTCAGGCCGATAAACACCGCCGTGACCGTGCGCGGGGTAAGGTCGAAACCGCGGACCATCTCCTCGGAAATCGAATCGGCCATGGGGTTCTTCGTCCCGGTTTCCCAGCCGACATGGATGGCGGTGATGGCCTCCAATGAGACATGGATCGTGCGGTCCACCGGTGTGCCGGTGCGGTCCAGAACGCCGACCACACGGAAAGGCCGGTTTTCATGGGTCTGCAGCCCGGCCCGGCCGAGGCCATGGGTCAGAACCATTTCCGATCCGAGCTCATAGCCGAGTTCGCTCGCCACTTCCGCGCCGATCACCGCATCGAAAAGGTCGTCGAATTCACTGCCCACCGCGAATTCCAGGGAATCCCCGCCCGCATATTTGTAATGCTCGAAATAGGCCGGCGTGGTGCCCAGAACGCGGAAGCCGCGATGGCTGTCGCCCAGCGAAATCGGCACGGTCCAGGCCACATCCTCGCGGTTTTCGAGCCATTCATAGGCCGGCCACGAAATTTCGGCTGTGGCATCGCCGAGCCGAAATACCGAATAGAGCAGGAGATTGACCTGCCCGGTGCGCGCGCCGGCGATGAGATGGGTGCCGGAAATCGTCGTGGCGAAGCCTTCGCGCGCGCCCTGGCGGGCTTTCTCGACGCCGAGGAAGAGCGCCACCGAGAGCGCGACCGCCAGAATGGTGAGCAGGGCCGAGCCCTTGCGGTTCATCAGGCTGCGCCAGGCCAGGCCGAGTATGGAGGCATTCATGCCGCGCTTTCCCCTTGGCTGGCCGGCTGAGCGGCGCGGTTGATCTCCATCAGGTCCACGGTGCGCTCGAAATGGCTGGCAAGGCCCGGATCATGGCTGACGAAAAGCAGGCCCGCACCGGTTTGTGCGGCTTCCTCCGATAGCAATGTGATGAACTGATCGCGCGCCAGCGTGTCGAGGGCGGAGGTCGGCTCATCGGCGATGACCAGGTCCGGCGCCCCGATCAGGGCGCGCGCCGCGGCCACGCGCTGTTGCTGGCCAACGGAAAGATCAATGACGCGCCGCTCAAGCAGCTCCGGATCGCTCAGTCCGAGCGCGGCGAGCAAACGCCTGGCTTCAGCGTCTGGCGCCCCCTGCACGGCCGCACGCCGCCGCGCGGAAAACCGCAGAGGCAGGGCAACATTCGCCACAACGCCGAGATAGGGCACCAGATTGAAGAGCTGGAAGATGATGCCGAGATGGTCGGCGCGCAGCCGGTCACGCCGTGCGCCGGATGCGGCCACCAGATCCTCGCCCATCAGGTGGATTTCCCCGGCCTGGGGCGCCAAAACGCCGCTGATCAGGCCCAAAAGCGTGGATTTGCCGGATCCGGAGGGTCCGCGCAGGAAGACCCGCTCGCCAGGCAGAACCGTGAATTCCGCCAGATCGAGCACCGGACGTGGCTGTTTCGGCCAGGTGAACCGAACGCCTTTGAGGTCGACCAGCGCCGTCACGGCTCACTCGCCCCGCGGCCAGGCCACCATGGGCACCTGCTCGGTGATATGGCCGACGCTTTGTGCCGTGCCGTTCAAAATGACGGCCTCAATCTCTTCAAATCCAGGATAGGCCGAAAACAGATTGAAGCCGATCTCGTCCAGAGCGCCGGGGGCATCACATTGGAATGTGTAGGTCAGCGTGGCCGATCCATGGTCACCGGAATGACGGAAAGCAACGTCGCTTTCGGTGAGCCCGCAGCCCGCCTCCGCATTGACGGAAAACACCGTGTCAGGAGAAACCAGCGCATCTCTGAGCGCGTCGACTTCGGCCTGTTGTGCCTCGGTCTCCGGCGCCGCCTCGCGCACGCCGAAACTCGAAAGCGGAGTGTCGATGGACAGGGTCAGAACATCATCCTGCAACACAAGCGCAGCTTCAGCCACACCATGCTCATGCGCCTCTCCGCCAGCGTGGTGATCTTCATCATGCTCATCATGGTCATCATGCTCATCGTCATGGTCATCATGTTCTGCGTGATCATCATCTTCATGTTCTTCATGCGCGCCGGAATCTTCATCCGCATCGACCGGCGCCTCCACTGCGGGCGGCTCGGGCGGTGTGGGCGCCTCATCCTGCCCACCACAGGCGGTCAAGCTGGAAAGGAGGGTCGCGAGTGCGACCCCGCGCAGCAAGGGAATTGAGGTCATGGCGTGCACTCCTTGGTTCGAAAGCCGCATAAAAGGAATTGGCTTTGTCAATTGCGATACTATAACACTTCGTCTCACTTCAAGGCGCATCTGACGCGTCAGACCGGCCCGGCCGGCCTTAACCCTCCTTCGGAGACTTGTCCCTCATGATGTCGTCCCTGCAAGCGCCGTTATTCTTCGGCCTCACAGCTGCGTTCATCACATCGCTGGGGCTGCTGGCGGTTGCCTTGCGCGCCGATTGGAGCGCGCGCAATGCGGACCTTTTCGGCCTGGCCGCCGGCGGCATGCTGGTGACACTGACCCTCCTGCACATTGCGCCGGAAGCCTTCGCGCTTGCCAGCAGCGCACCCGGCTTCATTCTGGCAGGCTTTCTGGGCGGCCTTTTGCTGAACCAGTCCACACGACTGATGCAACGCCAGTCCGCTGGGGTGCCCGCGCGAAACCCTGCGGATGCGCTGACCCCCGTGCTTGCCATCGCCATACACAGTTTCATTGACGGGGTGATTTACGCCGTCACCTTCGCGACCAGCTTTGAGTCCGGAGTGTATGCTGCAATTTCCCTGATCCTGCACGAGTTTCCCGAGGGCGTGATCGCCTTTGCCATTTTGCGCGCCGCGGGAGCCTCCAATCGCAACGCCTTTATCTGGGCCTTTCTCGCCGCTGCGGCGACAACACCGCTGGGCGTGGCAGTCTCTGGCCCATTCATGTTTTCCGTTGGCGAGGAAACACTGGGGCAGCTTTTCGCCCTGTCGGCGGGCCTTCTGCTTTTTGTAGCGACCGGCCCCCTGCTCGCGCCGGCACGCGTGGAAAGCCCAACGCGCAGCCTCGCTGCGATAGCCGCGGGAGTGGTCGTGGCAATGGCCGTCGCGCTTGCCCCTTTTGGCGATCATCACGGACATCAAGGCCATGACCATGGGGATCATGAGCATCATATTCACGAGCATATCGACTCCCGGAGAACGGAAAACCGCCTTGCTTATCGCTAGACACCTGACAACCAGGGTCATCGCCTGTCTGCTGTTCGCAAGTCTTTTCCTGGCGCCTGGCGCGCGCGCCCATCCGGCCGATGAGTTCTGCACGCCCGACAGCGGCATGGACCCTGCGCTCTGCCGCGCGCTTGCAGAACTCGACAGTGCCGATGTCACCGTGCAGCTTGAAGATGAGCGCTTCGGCCGCGCGCCAGAGATTACCGACCGCCCCTGGACGGAGACCTTCTCGCGCTATGTGCAAATCGGAATCGGGCACATCCTGCCGGGCGGGCTCGATCATATTCTCTTCGTCCTTGCCCTTGTGGCCTCCACATCCAGCCTGAAGCGCCTGGCGCTGCAGATCTCAGCTTTCACGCTCGCGCATACGGCAACACTGGGCCTTGCGGCAGCCGGTGTCGTCTCACCACCGGCCGAAATCGTCGAGCCATTGATCGCGGCCACTATCGCTTTTGTCGCGCTGGAAGCGGTCTGGTTCAAACAGCCCCCGCCCTGGCGCGTGGGTCTCGTTTTCCTGTTCGGACTGGTGCATGGACTTGGCTTTGCTGGCTTTTTCGGCTCGCTGGGCCTGCCGGAGAACCAGTTCATTGCTGGCCTGGTTGGCTTCAATGTCGGGGTCGAGATCGGACAGTTGTCCGTCGCCGCGCTGGCATTGGCCCTGCTCATGGGCATCAGCCGGCTCCTGGGGCGTAGCTGGCGCGCGGACGGACCACCGAGACTGGTGACATTGCCCATCGCGCTCGGCATTGGTGCAACCGGGCTCTACTGGACGATCACACGTATTGTCGGTTCGTTCTCGTAAAACGTATCAAATCCTAGATATTCGGAATCAGGCCGGCTTCTTCCGGATCCCCGACCATTTTCTCCAACTCGCGGCGCAATTTGCCAAGCGCCTCATGCTCGATCTGGCGCACACGTTCCTTGGAAATGCCAAGCTGGGTGCCAAGACACTCCAGCGTGACCGTGTCATCGCTCAGGCGGCGCTCGCGGATGATCAAGAGCTCACGCGGTTTCAGGGTTTTCAGCGCAAGGGCGATCCATTCCTTGCGCCGTGCTGCATCGCGCCGCGACATCACCTCTTCATCCGGCGTCGCGCCGGTATCAGCCAGCAGATCCTGCCACTGTGCATCACCCTCTCCAGCCAGGGGTGCGTTCAAGGAGCGGTCCCCCGCCGACAAGCGCGATGCCATGGCTTCCACATCGCGCTCGGGAACGCCCAGATGCTGCGACACCCAGGCGCGGTTTTCGCGCGTGATGGTGCCATCATCCACGTCATTGATTTTCGCCCGCAGCCGGCGGAGATTGAAGAACAGCGACTTCTGAGCGGAGGTCGTGCCTGTGCGCACAATGGACCAGTTGCGCAGAACATAATCCTGAATTGCCGAGCGGATCCACCAGCTGGCATAGGTGGAAAAACGCACTTCTCGCTCTGGTTCGAAGCGCGCAGCTGCCTGCATCAAGCCAACATTGCCTTCTTGGACCAGATCGGCCATGGGCAGGCCGTAATTGCGGAATTTCGCAGCCATGGAGATGACGAGTCGCATATAGGCACTGGTCAGTTCGTGAAGGGCGCGCTCATCCCGGCCTTCGCGCCATCGTTGAGCGAGGGCCCGCTCATGATCAGGCTCCAAAAGTGGCACTTTCATCGCCCGTCGCACATATTTCCGGTCCGCGGATTCCACACTCTGATGGGCATGTCCCATGCTTCGGCCTCCATCCTCCCGACCTCGCCAAGGTCTCACTACAACCCTCTACGCAGACCAAGCACAGGCAGATCAGATACCGGGCGGAATATCTCCAGGGCGAAACAAAACCGGCGCCGCCCAGGAGGCAGCGCCGGCAGAATTTTCAGCTTGTGTCAGGCTGGCCTGAGCTCTTACGCAGCCTTTTTCTTGGCCAGCGAGGCGGCCAGGCGATCCATGGCACTGTCGCGGTCAATATTTTCGACAGCCGCCAGTTCGCGGGCCATACGATCCAGCGCGCTTTCATACAGCTGACGCTCGGAATAGGACTGGTCGGGCTGGTCTTCGCCGCGGTGCAGGTCGCGCACAACTTCGGCGATCGAGATCAGGTCGCCGGAATTGATCTTGGCTTCATATTCCTGGGCACGGCGCGACCACATGGTGCGCTTGATCCGCGCGCGGCCACCCAGCGTCTTCAGAGCATCATCGACCAGCTTGGAACCGGCCAAGGCGCGCATACCGGAGGCTTCGGCGCGATTGGTCGGCACGCGCAGGATCATCTTGTCCTGATCGAACGACACAACATAGACTTCAAGCTCCATGCCCGCGACAGTCTGGGTCTCAATGGCCGTGACGGCGCCAACACCGTGCGCCGGATACACAATGCTCTGCCCCACTTCGAAAACGAGCCCGGTTTTCGCTTGTGTCTTGGTTGTCATGATTTCACGCCTTTCTACGCCACTTTCAGTCAAAAACTCTTCCTTCGGATTGCCCAAAAGAGACACCGCTGGAAGAGTTCATGATTATGGACTATTGTTCGCTCAAGCCTTGAGCATAACACAATTGCAAGGAATTCACAACGTGTTATTCCTGCGGGGATCTAAGCATCGCCTGTGCCTGGATTGGCGCTGAAATATTTCTCCAGCTTTCCAGTTTCACTTGCAAACTGCTCCCGATCAGCCGGCGGCTCTTTCGCGCGCGTAATGTTTGGCCAAGTCTTCGCATAGTCTGTATTCAGCTTCAGCCATTTGGAATCCGGGTCATCTTCAGTGTCCGGCTTGATGGCCTCAACCGGGCACTCCGGCTCGCAGACACCACAATCAATGCATTCATCCGGGTGGATCACCAGCATGTTCTCGCCCTCATAGAAGCAATCCACGGGGCAGACCTCGACGCAGTCCATGTATTTGCACTTAATGCAGGCGTCGACGACAATATAGGTCATGGGCGGTAGATCTCTCTGCTATGGCCGGCACAATAGGTTGGCGCAGAACTCAGTTAGCGAGCGAAAGCCCCATGTCAATTCGCGCCGCTGTCGCTGGCAATGCGCAGTTCCGCACGCTTACGGGCCTGAGCGCGGCTGACATCATCAACATGCAGTAGCGAGGCTACATTGCGGATATAGGCCTCCTCATAGGGGCACTTCTCGCCATCCGCGAGCGCGACACGGAACAGGCCTTCAACAATCGCGACTCGTTCAGGCAATGGCAACTTCTTTACATGCTTGGTGAACTGGTGCGAACCAACCGATTCCTCGGCGAGCATTTCGCCGCGCTGGATCAATTCGTCGACCCGCTCGGCATCGAAGTCGAAGCTCTCCAGCAGGATCATTGCGATCATGTCGCTTTCCATATTGGCATAAACGCCATCTGACAGTGCCGCCTCCACAAGCAAGGCCGCTGCCGCCTCATGCGGATCCATGGCCTCGTCGCGCTCCGGCTCGCCAGAAAACATCCGCTTGATCGCGTCAAACATCCTCATCTCCCCGCCGGATATAAAGGTTCTGGGCCTCACTCGCAGGCCCGCGCCGATGGCCCAGACCTGTAACTTCAATGGTTTCGATATGCGAGCCGCGCGTAAACGTCAAAGTATCGCCCACAGCGACGCCAGCGCTCGGCTTGGCCGTACGGCGGGTTTGTTCAAATCGCGTAAGGCGCACACCCCGCTTTGAAATGGCCTGCGCAGCCAGAGCGCGGGTCTTGAAAAACCGCGCACGCCAGAGCCAGACATCCAGGCGC
>JALEGE010000015.1 GCA_022760335.1 Hyphomonadaceae bacterium | reverse complement strand
TGCAGCCTTCCGGCACCAACAGGCTGGGTTTGCCGGGATAGGCGAAGAAGGCCGCCGGGGTTTGCGTGCCGGCCATGATCATCAGGTCGCTGCCTTCGAGGTCTGAGATCGCGGCTTCCGCGAAATATTGCATCCGGTCAGGGATGAAGCGCCCGGCGCCGCGTTCCTGAACGGGGTAGAAGGTGTCGGTAAGGACGCGTACGCCAGCGGCTTTCAGGCGCGCGGCAGCGTTGAGACCCTCGCCCATCAGGGCACTGCCGCTGACCACCATGACAGGCTTTTCGGCGGATTTAAGCGCTGCGGCGGCGGCATCGATAGCTGCGCCATCAGGTGTGCGCAGTGCAGGGGGCGTGACTTTCGGGCCGCGTGCGCCGCCCGGCTCCCAGGCACTGTCGGCGGGCAGGAGGAGTGAGACCGGCCCCGGCGCCGGGCCGAAACTTGCCGCAAAGGCCTCGGCGGCGAGCTTGCCAGCATCACCCACTCTATCGATGGATTTGATCCAGATCGAGTTTGGCGCGGCGAGCCCCATGATATCACTGGTCAGCGGAGCGTCGTATTTGGTGTGATAGGTGGCATGGTCGCCGATGACATTGATCATCGGCGTATGGGCGCGCCGGGCATTGTGGATATTCGCGCCGGAATTGAGATAGCCTGCACCGAGATGGAGGAGCGTCATGGCCGGCGTGCCTGTGGCGCGGGCATAGCCGTCTGCCGCACCGGTGGCGACGCCCTCAAACAGGCACAGCACGCTGCGAATGCGCGGCTCGCGGTCGAGCGCGGTGACGAGATGCATTTCCGATGTGCCGGGATTGGCAAAGCAGGCCGTCACGCCATTGTCGGCCAGTGTGCCGACCAGGGCCTCGGCGCCAGTCATCTCTTGTCCTGTCTCGTTCATCTTGCTGTCCGCTCTTGTCTTCAAAATATCAGGATATCATCGCTCGCTTGAGCGTCATAAAGGCGTTCAACCTCCGCCGCCCGGAGTGTCTGCACCCGGGACTGGTTGATATAACCTTTTTCGGTGATCTCGCCGGTTTCCGGCCTGGGCGGTGTTGTCTGCAGGCAGATTGCGGAGATCCGCTGGGCGGCGTTGGGGTGTTTCTGATTATAGGCGGTAATTCCGCGCTGTATTGCATCGATGATCTTTGGATCCTGGCTCAGTGCATCCAGATCTGCTTCTGCCCCGACATGGCGCCGGCACCAGCCTTCATGCAGGAAACCCAGCAGGGTAATCCGGTCGCGGTTCAGCCCGCACACCACCACATCGGCCAACGGACCATCCACAGCCTCGACCACTTTCACCCGCACGGTGCCAGCTGAAACCCAGGTGCCATTGGAGAGTTTGAATTCCTCCGCCAGACGGCCATCAAAGGCCAGGCCCTTGTTCGCGTCAGCGGGATCGGCGAAGCGCACCGCATCACCCATGCAATAATAGCCTTCCTGGTCGAAAGCGTCTGCGGTTTTCTCCGGGTTGCGGTAATAGCCTGGTGTGATGTGTGGCCCGGCAACCCGGCACTCCAGTTTTTCGCCTACCGGCGCGAGTTTGATCTCACAACCGGGCAAGGGCAGACCAATCAGCCCCATGGTGTCGTTGGGCCAGTGGACATTTGCCATGGTTGGTGCCGTTTCGGTGGAACCATAGCCCGCTGAGAGGGAGATGCGCTCTCCCGTGGTTTCCACCGCGATCTTCTGGATGCGCTCGTAAATGTCCTGGCCCAGTGCGGCGCCGCCATAGGCCATGACGAAGAGGCGTTTGAAGAAGCTTTCCGCCAATTTGGGATCTTTTTCCAGTTCAGTCGCGATGGCGGCCCAGGCCGCGGGAACCGTGGTGTGCTGGGTCGGCGAAACCTCGCGCATATTGCGCAGCATTTCCGGCAGCCGGGCCGGGGTGGGTGCGCCCCAGTCAATGTACAGCGCCCCACCCCAATCGGTCATGGAATGCAAAATCGCATTGGCACCGTAGGTGTGGCTCCATGGCAGGAAATTGATCATGACCTGCGGCCCGCCGCTAAGGTCCTCCAGCCGTTCCACATCCCAGATCGAACGGATCATCTTCACCATTGAGGCGATATTGCCATGGGTGTTGATCACCGCCTTGGGCTCGCCTGTGGACCCTGAAGTCATCATGTATTTTGCCACCATGTCCGGAGCGAGCCGGTCATAGGCGAGATCCACCGCGCTGGTAGGGGAGATCTCGAACAGGGCATGAAGCGGAACAGGCGTCTCCAGATCCGGCGCGTTGCGGGAATAGATGACCGGGCGCCCGGCCAGTGTCATTCCGTTCAATCCGCGCTGATACTCCGCGCCGTCTTCGACATAGATAATGCCGGGCCTGACCAGCGTGTCGATATAATTCAGCCGAGTGAAATCCTCAGCGAGCGTCGCATAGGCCGGAGTGACAGGCACGACCGGGCTGCCGGCCCACATGGCGGCATACATGACAAGCGCATGTTCGATCGTGTTGCGCGACAGGATCATGATCGGGCAATGCGGCCCCGCGCCCATGTCAAGAAAACCCTGGGCAAGGGCGCGGATCTCGCCGAGCGCTTCACCATAGCTGATGGTGACCCAGCCGGGTTGGCTCGGATCGATTGGGTCGCGCTGGGCCAGCCAGGTTCGATCCGGCGCAGCGCCTGCCCAATAGACAATCGGGGCGAGCATGTGTGGGTGATATGGGCGAAGCGGTTGTCCATTGCGCAGCAAAATGGAACCGTCTTCGCGGCGTTCCATCTCCAACTTTTGTGGCAGATATGGAACTTCACGAAAGGGTGGTTGGCGTGTCATCGGCGTTTCCTCGCCCGCTTGAGCGGGGTGTTTTATTGTTTCCGGCCTAGTTCAAGCCAATCAGGCGAACAAGACAACTATCCGACAAAACACGGAATCTAGTCATACCCCTCTGTCTGGATATGGATCACGCGGCCGCAGTGGCGGCAATGCACTGCGTCGCGATCATGGCGCGTGAGTCCGCAATCTGGGCACTCGTGCTCGATCTTGTCGCCAGGGGAAACCACTGAGCGCAAGAGGTTCAGAAACAGGGTCAGGCCCAGCACCATGATGACAATCGAGAGTACGCGGCCGGCTGCACCGACCATCAGAACATCGCCATATCCGGTGGTCGTCAGGCTGGTGACGGTGAAATAGAGCGCATCGATATAGCTATGCACCTGGCTGTTTTCCTGCCCGACCTGGGAGACATAGACCAACGCAGCCATGATGAAGACGAAGACGACAAGATTTGTCACCTTGTCGATCACCTGTTCATGCCGCTGGAAGAAGGGGGTGACGCCCTTCATGCGCCGGATGAAAGTGTAGACGCGCACGGCCCGCACCGCGCGCAACACGCGCAAGAAGGCGAGATTGGCGACAAACAGCGGGGCGAACATGGTGATCACCACGATCAGATCTGCCCAGTTCATCAGGCGCATCATGAAATTGCGTTTATGGCGCGCGATATAGAAGCGCGCGGCAAGGTCCAGCGCGATCACCACGCCAATCCCATAATCTAGTGCGACATGAGTCCGGCCGCGCTCCTCAAACGGAGCCCAAAGAAAATAGGCGATGGTGACAATGTCAAAGACCAGCAGCGCCCAGCGGAAGATCAGTGGGAATGAACCCTGGCCTTCATACAGCCAGAACAATCTCCGGTTCAGGCCCGTACGATCACTCATGGGGTGAAGAGATCCAGGTGTAGCGGGAGAGGCGCGTCTGCCCGGTCTTGCGGTGTCAGATGAAGCGCGCCGGAAGCCAGGATTTCCAAATGCCAGTTCATATCCCCGCCAGCATATCGCATCTGGGCGAGAAAACGGCCAGCTTGCCAGGTCAGCGTGCCATTCCGGATGGTTGTGTTCTCACAGGTGAACCAGCTTGTGATCCGGTCCGGCTCGGCGATCACGGGTGCGCTGGCAATGGCGCCATCGGGGCAGAATGTCCAGAAATAGCGATAGGATGTCCGGTCGGGATCGCGATTGTCCTCCGGCGGGTGGTGCCAGCGCGAATAATACAGGCCGCCGATGACAAGGCCTTCGCTGGCTGCCCGTGTCACTGGATCCATAGTCTATCGCACCAGTGTTTCGACAAAACGGACAGGTTGCCCGCCACCGAATTGAGTGATCTCGCCATCGCGCATGACCGATTGGCCGCGAATGAGGGTGGCGACTGGCCAGGCTGTGGCCTCAAAGCCCTCGAACGGGGTCCAGCCGCATCTGGACTTGCTCCATTCGGCGGTGATGGTCTCGCGCCGGCTCATATCGACCAGGGTGAAGTCGGCATCGTAGCCTTCCGCGATACGGCCCTTGCCGGCAATGCCGAAGACGCGCTGCGGGCCGGCGGAGGTCAGCTCGACAAAGCGGCGCAGGCTTAGCTTGCCGGCGTTTACATGGGTCAGCATCACCGGCACCAGGGTCTGCACGCCGGGCATGCCCGAAGGAGACGCGGGGTAGGGCCGGGCCTTCTCTTCCAGCGTGTGCGGGGCATGGTCGGAGCCGAGCACGTCCACGATCCCGGCATTCAGCGCACGCCAGAGCGCATCGACATGATGCTGCTCGCGGATTGGCGGGTTCATCTGGGCATGGCCCTTGAGGCGCTCATAGGCTTCCGGCGCCACAAGGGTGAGATGCTGGGGCGTGACCTCCACACTGGCGAGATCCTTTGCCGCGCGCAGCAACTCCATCTCTTCAGCCGTAGTGATGTGCAGGACATGGATGCGCTTTCCCGTCTCGGCGGCCAGCCGCAGCAGGCGTTTGGTGGAGCTGATCGCTGCTTCGGCATCGCGCACCACCGGATGGCTGGTCCAGTCGCCCTGAACAGCAAGGCCCCGGCGGTCGGCGAGGCGGTATTCATCCTCGGAATGGAAGGCCGCGCGGCGCTTGATCGCCTTCAGGACGCGCTCGACGCCCTCATCGCTTTCCACCAGCAGCGAGCCGGTGGACGCGCCCATGAACACCTTGATGCCGCAGCAGCCCACCATGGCTTCCATCTCGGCCAGCAGATGGGAATTCTCGTTCGTCGCCCCGGCATAGAAGGCATGGTCGACATCCATGCGGCCCGCCGCGCGGTTCAGCTTGTCGGTCAGCATGTCCGGTGTGGTCGTGGTCGGCTCGGTGTTCGGCATTTCGAACACTGCCGTCACGCCGCCAAGCGCGGCCGAGCGCGCGCCGGTCTCCAGGTCTTCCTTCCATTCCAGGCCCGGCTCGCGGAAATGCACCTGGCTGTCGATCACGCCCGGCAGGACGTGGAGCCCGGTGCAGTCGATCACCTCGCCGGCCTCGGCGGTGGCGAGATCGCCGATCGTGGCGATACGGCCATCAATCACGCCAACATCGCCAGGCCCTTCAGCGCCCGGTGTCACCAGCGTTCCGCCACGCAGAATCAGATCATAAGTCACAGACATAGCTTATCTTATGCACGCCGCCTGGGCGATGTCATTAGCCGGCCGTGCATGCCGCGCCAGTCTGTTCCAACCTGCCTTGATTTCAGAAATTGCAGGCGAAATCTGTAGCATCGGCGCCACAAACCGTCTGATCGTCTTCTTTGGCCGGTTCCCCTCGGCCTGCATCAATTTCACAAGAAGTTCTATTCCATGCCGGTGCTGGCGACCCTATCTTGCCCGGCATGACACTTGGCAGACTTCCCGACCGCGCACTGCTGGCTCTGAATGGGCCGGATGCGGTCACCTTACTGGAACGACTCGTCACACATACCACGGCGAACTGGCAGACGGGCGAGCTACGCTTTGGCGCCTTGCTGACCCCGCAGGGCAAGGTGCTGGTGGACTTTCTCAGCCTGCGCACCGAAACCGGTGTCCTGATGGATTTGCATGAAGATGCCCTGGCCATTCTCCAGCCGCGTCTGAAGCTCTACAAGTTGCGCGCTGATGTGGAGATTGCGCCGGCTGAGGACTTGGCCGTCCTGATCGGCGCTGAGGGTGTGCAGGACCCGCGCTCTTTTGACCTGCCGCCGCGCATCTATGGCCCTGCACTCGATACGCCGGGTGCAGATGCCACAGAGGCCTTCATCCAGGCCGGTGTGCCGGAATGGGGGCGGGACTATCGCGATGCGCAAGTTTTCGCCAGCGATGTGAACATGGATCGCCTGAATGGCGTGGATTACAAGAAAGGCTGCTTTGTTGGCCAGGAGGTTGCCAGCCGGATGTATCGGCGTGGCAAGATCCGCAAGCGCACGGTTCAGGTGCGCGGCGCCGAATTGGCCGTGGGCGAGGCCGTAAAACTGGGCGAAGTCTCGCTCGGGGAGATCACCAGCGTGGCCGGAGAGATGGCCCTGGCGCGGTTGCGGATCGACCGGTTGGGCCATGCCAGCGAAGCTCTTGTGGCTGGAAAGCCTGTTGAGATCATTGGGCCGGACTGGCTTGAGGCTGAAGTGGAGGCGTTACTTGTCGCGGACTGATCCAAACCTGGCCTGCGGTTGGGCGCCGGCTGACGATGCGCTTTATCGCGGTTATCACGACACTGAGTGGGGCGTGCCGGAATACGATTCCCGCGCGCTCTGGGAGAAGCTCCAGCTTGACGGGATGCAGGCTGGCCTTTCCTGGATCACCATTCTGAGAAAGCGCGAGACAATCCGCGAGGAATTCGAGGGGTTTCAGCCTGAAGTTCTGGTGAATTGGGATGCTGCGCGCGTGGACAAGGCATTGCAGAACCCCGGCATTATCCGCAGCCCGAAAAAGATCGAGGCCCTGATCGGCAATGCCCGCGCTTATCTTGAAATGGCAGAGGCCGGCGAGGACTTTTCCGAGTATTGCTGGGGCTGGGTCGATGGAAAGCCGGTTGTGAATGGATTTGCCAATTGGCGCGATGCGCCGGCCAAGACATCGCTCTCGGAAGCCTGGTCGAAAGATTTGAAAAAGCGCGGTTTCAAATTTGTCGGGCCGACAATTGTCTATGCCTGGATGCAGGCGGTGGGCATGGTCAACGACCATCAGATGGATTGTCCGCGCCACGCCCAGGTTCAGGAGTTTGCCCGATGAAAGTTGCCGCTCTGCTCGCTGCCGCATTGATCGCGTCCTCTTTGGGCGCCTGTGTTTCCACCGCCGCCCATGACCGCGATCAGGCCTATACCGCCTGCCGCAGCCTTGAGGACACCGCCGCGCGCGAGCAATGCATGTCTGATGAGATCGCCATGGCGGTGGCAGAGCGTGACGCGCGCACGGCGGCCTATGAGGCCGAACTGGCTGAGGATGAGCACCGTGAAGCGCTTCTGGAAGCGTATGGTGTTCCGGAGGATGAGCGCGCCCAGTCTCAGAAATGGCCTCTCCCGGATTAAACCTGTCTGGCAGCAAGCAATGGTCGACGCCCGCAAAGGGATTGCGTATTGATAGCGAAAACAGGTTCACCGCGCATCCAGACGCGGCCAGAGAAAGCTATCTGATGCCCATCCCCGTAATTTCCGCCACCGGCCTGTGGACGCCTCCGCATTCGGTCTCAAACGAAGAACTTGTCGAAAGCTATAATGCCTGGGCTGATCGATGGAATGCCGATCATGCTGCGGCCATTCAGGCCGGCGAGGTGGCGCCGAAATCTCACAGTTCCGTGGAGTTCATCGAGAAGGCCTCCGGTATCAAGTCGCGCTATGTGATGGACAAGGAGGGCGTGATTGATCCGGCGGTCATGGCGCCGCAAATCCCCGAGCGGGCCAATGAGGAGATCTCCGTTCTCGCCGAGATTGCGGTGAAGGCCGCGCGCCAGGCTCTGGACACGGCGGGGCGCGACCCGAAGGATGTGGATGCAGTGATTTGCGCGGCTTCCAACATGCAGCGCGCCTATCCGGCGATGGCAATTGAGGTGCAAGAGGCGCTTGGCATTGGCGGGTTCGCCTTCGACATGAATGTCGCATGTTCATCGGCCACATTCGGTATTCAGACTGCGGCCGATTTTGTGCGCTCGGGCAGTGCGAAATCCGTGCTGATGGTGAACCCGGAAATCTGTTCCGGACATCTCAATTTCACCGATCGCGACAGCCATTTCATCTTCGGCGATGTTGCCACGGCGGTTTTGGTCGAAGCAGAAGAGATTGCGCCGGCCAGGCACTGGAAGATCCTGCACACGCATCTGAAAACCCGGTTTTCCAACAATATTCGCAACAATTTCGGCTTCTTGAATCGCGCCGCGCCCGAAGGCATCGGGGCGGCTGACAAGCTGTTCGTCCAGGAAGGGCGGAAAGTTTTCAAGGAAGTGGTGCCCATGGTGGCGGCCATGATTTTGGAGGATCTGGAGACACTGGGGCTTCAGGGTGGCGATCTGCGCCGGCTGTGGCTGCACCAGGCCAATGCAAACATGAACCGGCTGATCTCGGCCAAGGTGCTCGGCCATGAGGCAAGCGCGGAGGAAAGCCCGACTGTGCTGGACACCTATGCCAATACCAGTTCCGCCGGCTCGATCATCGCCTTCCACAAGCATTCCAGCGATATCGCGCCGGGCGAGAAGGGGCTGATCTGCTCCTTCGGCGCGGGCTATTCGGCCGGGACCGTGTTCGTGGAGCGTGCTGCCTGACGATTGCAGCCTGACACGGGGCGTCCGCTTTCTTGCCACTTTGTCATGCCAGGTCCATCGTGACGCAAAAGGAGCGCGCGATGAAATACCGCCTTGCCGCCGGGCTGTCTGCCCTTGTTCTCCTCGCTGCTTGTGGTGGCGGCAGAGACGACTATGAGCGCAGCGCAAGTGGACCAGTGGATATGGTCTATGAGGAGATGGACGGGGCCATGCCTGCCCCGGCGCCCGCCGCGATAATGACATCGCCAAAACTGCAGGATCAGATCCAAACGGGGGGCAATGCCAATGACCCCGCTCCTGAGGCGCCGGAACAGTATATCGCCTATAGCCACAGCCTTGGCCTGCGCCTGCCCGTAGCGGCCGTCGAGCCTGTGATGGCGGGCCATGTCGCGGCGTGCGAGGCCGCAGGGCCGACGCTGTGCATTGTTACCAATTCGCGCTTCAACAACCAGTCGGATGAATATGCCAGCGGCTCGCTGTCACTGCGCGCCAAGCCGGACTGGATCGAGACCTTTCTTGCCGGCATCGACAGTGAGGCCGAGGCCGCCAATGGCGAGGTCAGCTATCGCAATACCAGTGCGGAAGACCTGACCCGCGCGATCATCGACACAGATGCGCGCCTGACCGCTCAGCGCACGCTGCAGACCCGGTTGCAAACCCTTCTGGAAACGCGCGATGGGGACCTGAATGAATTGCTCGCGGTCGAGCGTGAGCTTGCCCGTGTCACCAGTGAGATCGAATCCACCGATTCCTATCTCAAGGCCCTGCGCCTGCGCGTCTCCATGAGCCAGCTGTCCGTAAATTATGAGACCAAGATTTCCGCGGTCGGGCCGCAGCGGTTCAATCCTCTGGGCGAAGCGCTTTCGGATTTCTTCTTCAATCTTTCCAGCGGCCTGGCCGGTGTGATCACCGCATTTGCCGTGGGGCTGCCCTGGCTCTTCCTGCTGGGGGTTATGCTGTTTATCTGGCTGCGTGTGATCTGGCCGCGCATCCGCCGCAAGAAATCATAGGGCTGCCGCCGGCTTTCACCGGCGCGGCAAAGCGCGTAAGGCTTTGGCGTGACCGGCGGGGAGGCTGAGCATGGATACGGCAACGAAGACGGCAATCTGGATCATCGCTACGGGCGTGATCGTGGCTTTCCTGTATCTTGGGCGCGGCATCCTCGCGCCCTTCGCCCTGGCGGTCTTCCTGTTCCTGACCATTGAAGGCTTTGCCCGTGTGCTGGATGATCTGGTGCCAGGCAATCAGCGCCAGCTTTCGCGCACCATCGCGATCCTGGTCGTGATCAGCGGATTTATCGGCTTTGTGATCTTGATGGCGCAGGGGATCGCCCAGTTCGGCGGCGCCAATTCCGCCGATTATGAGCGCCGGATCAATGAGCTGATCTCTGACATCTATTCCATGGTCGGGATGGGCGAGGCGCCGACGCTGACCCAGCTGTTGTTCAACGAAACCGGCCAGCGCCTGGTGGGCCTTATCGCCAATGCAATTGGTGAGCTCAGCGGCGATCTCGTGCTGATCCTGATCTATATCGGGTTCATGTTCCTGGCCCAGTCGACCTGGTCGCGGAAGCTCGACCGGATCTTCCGCGACAAGGATGGGCGCGCGCAGGTTACCGAAGTGGCCGATGCAGCCCGGAGGGGGATCGAGACCTATTTGTGGACACAGACTGTGGTTTCCGTGCTGATCACGGGGCTTACTTACCTCACCTTGAGGTTGTTTGGTGTCGAAAACGCATTGTTTCTTTCGGCCCTCATCTTTGTTTTGAACTACATACCGACCGTGGGCTCCATCGTGGCCGCACTCGTACCGCCCCTCTTTGCGCTCGTGCAACCAGAAGTGCCAGCTTGGGTTCCGGGAGCCTCTCCCCAGGACACTTACATTTTCACTGTATTGGTCTTTGCTGGCGTAAGTTTCTGGCAATTCGCCATTGGCAATTTCCTTCAGCCGCGGATGATGGGAGACTCGCTCAATCTCTCGGCTTTGGTTGTGTTGCTGTCACTGGCGATCTGGGGCGCAATCTGGGGCATCCCCGGCATGTTTCTTTCTGCGCCTTTGACGGTTTTGATGATGGTGCTTTTTTCTCAGTCCGCGAGTACACGCTGGGTTGCAATTTTGCTATCTGCGGATGGCAACCCAAATGTTGCGATGCAAAAAAAATCATGAAAAACAAGGGTGAGCGCGCACTTACACATTTTGCTTTTCAATGAAAAAAACTGCGATTTCCCTTGCCGAGGGACACAACATGGGACATATGAAAATCAAGATTGTCGTTTTTGTTACGGCGCGACTCGCTGTAATCTAACGATGGTTACTGGAAACAGGCCTCCGCGTGCGTCCCCCCACCCAGCCTGCGGATGAGGCCTGTGGGCCCGCTGGACACGTCCCCGTCCGGCGGGCCCAATTTATTTGTCAGACCATGAATTCTCCTGATTGGGGTGCGTTGTTTCAGGGCACTCGCCTCGCTATGTAGGCATCTCCAATCATGTTTGAGGCCCATCATGGTCGCCGATGCGATGACAGCGCTTTCACCGCGCGAACAGATCACCCAGCAAGTCCACACCGAGGCGACCAATGAGGATCTCAGCCGGCTTGGCGCGCTGGATCTCGACAAGGTTGCCGCCGCCCATCTTGAGATGGTCGAGGCAGTTCAATCGGGCACCAGCCTGGCGCGGATCCGCCAGTCGGAGGTCAAGGACTCCGGTGGGCTGAACCACTCGATTCTGGAATGCGCCGGGCGGGACATGCCATTCCTTGTCGATTCGGTTCTCAACGCATGTTCCAGTCTTGGGCTGGAGGTTGTGGCGCTGTTCCATCCGATTGTCTCCCTGGGAGAGGGACAGCGGATTTCATCCATCCAGGTCTATCTGCCGCGCCTGTCCGAGCGCGAGAGCGAGACCCTGCAGGCGGAGATCCGCAAGACCCTCGCCGATGTCGCGCTGGCCGTGGCTGACTATGATGAGATGCGCACTGCCATGCGCGAGGAAATTGCCAAACTCGATGGTGAAAGCCATCTCGATGAGGACTTGCGCGCGGAATCCATCGCCTTCCTGGACTGGCTGGCCAGCGAGCATTTCGTCTTTCTCGGCAAGCGAACCTATCTGTTCCCGCGCGATGAGACCGGCGGGTTCATTCCTGACGAGCCTGACATGGTCGAGGGATCCAATCTTGGTCTGTTGCGCGATGAAGATCTGAATGTGCTCAACCGCTCCAGCGAACCCACGGTCCTGACGCCTGAAATCGGCGCCTTTGTTGGGCGGCGCGAGCCAATCATCATTGCCAAGTCGACCATGATCAGCCGGGTGCACCGTCGCATCGCCGCAGACTATGTCGGCATCAAGCATTATGACGAGAGTGGCCGGGTCTGTGGCGAGACGCGCTTTCTAGGCCTGTTCACGGCGGAGGCGTATGACGAGACCTGTCGCTCTATCCCGCTCGTGCGCAAACGCGCGGCGAAGATCATCAGCAATACAGGCGCGCGCCCAGGTGGCCATGATGCCAAGGCCCTCGCGAACCTGATCGAGACCTGGCCGCGCGATGAACTGCTCCAGTCCACAGCGGAAACCCTGACACCGATGCTGCGCGGGGCGCTTCATCTGATCGGGCGCCCGCGCACGCGGCTGTTCTTGCGCCGCGATGAGTTCAACCGCTTTGTCACTGTCATCGTCTATGTCCCCCGGGAGGCTTATGACACTGGCCTGCGCCAGCAGATTACCGCGTTGCTGGAAACCGAACTTGGCGGCGTGGCAACCGATTTTGAGCCGCGTTTCGATGGCACGGCTCTGGCGCGGGTGACCTATCATATCCGGCTGGAGAGAGCCGCGGCATTGCCTGATGTGGCTGAGCTTGAGGCCAAGATTTCCGAGCTTGCCCACACCTGGGATGATGCCTATCGCACAGCTCTCAGCCAAGCAGACCTGCCTTTGAAGGCGGCTGCTGGCGCGCCGGCGTTCCGCGGCGCGTTCAATGCTGCTTATCGCGAGGCATTTTCTGCGTCAGAGGCGCTCCTGGATGTCCAGCAGCTCGCTGAGTTAAGCGCGGCTGAGCCTGTACGTGTGCGCGCCTTCCAGGTGGCGGAAGAAGACGCTGAGACCCTGCAGGCCAAGATCTATGTCCGCGATGGCGCAATCCCGCTTTCGCGCTGTGTCCCGGTGTTTGAGAATATGGGACTGTTTGTCTCTTCGGAGACAGGCTACCCGGTGCGCCCGACCGATCGTCTGGCGCTGGATGGGCCGGAGATCTACTGGGTCCATCATGTCATCATGCGCATGCCCAATGCTGCCCCGGTGGAAATGCCGCTTCTGGCCAAGCGCTTCGAGGCCGCCTTCGTCGCCACCTGGATGGGTGAGGCGGAGAATGACGGCTTCAACAAGCTGGTCTTCGCGGTCGGTGCGACCTGGCGCGAGGCGGCACTACTACGCGGCCTCGCGGCTTTCCGCCAGCAGACCGGGCGTGACCCGGCGCGCGCCACCCAGATACGTGCTCTGCGCAAGCATCCCGATCTCACCCGCAAGCTGCTTGAGCTGTTTCGGGCGCGCTTTGATCCACACTATGAAGACCAGATGGATGAGCGGGCAGCGCGGTGCCGAGTGCTGCGCAGCGAGATCGAGGCCGGGCTCGGCCATGTCGCCGCGCTCGATGATGACCGCGTCATCCGCCGGATCGCCGATTTGATCATGGCGATCCAGCGCACCAATTTCTGCCAGACCCAGCCTGATGGCAGCCCCAAGCGCGCCATCAGCTTCAAGATTGCCAGCCAGGAGGTCGAGGAGCTTCCCGCGCCCAAGCCGTTCCGCGAGATCTTCGTCGCCGGGCCAAGCGTGGAGGGCGTGCATTGCCGATTCGGCCCTGTGGCGCGCGGTGGCTTGCGCTGGTCGGACCGGCGCGATGATTTCCGCACCGAGGTTCTGGGCCTGGTGAAGGCCCAGCAGGTCAAGAATGCCGTCATTGTGCCGGTGGGCTCGAAGGGCGGATTTTATCCCAAGCATTTGCCGCTGACGGGCACACGCGATGAAATCCGCGAAGCGGGCATTGCCGCGTATCGCACTTTTATCACGTCGCTGCTCGATCTCACCGATAATTTGGTTGAGGGCGATGTCGCTCACCCGGAAGACACCGTGATCTGGGACGAGGATGACCCGTATCTTGTGGTTGCCGCCGACAAGGGCACCGCGACCTTCTCTGACATTGCCAATGAGATCAGCGAATCGCATGGCTTCTGGCTGGGTGATGCCTTCGCCTCGGGCGGTTCAGCCGGCTATGACCACAAGGCCATGGGCATCACCGCGCGGGGTGGCTGGGAAGCAGTGAAACGGCATTTCCGCGAGATGGGCAAGGATATCCAGACCGAACCTTTCACCGTAGTTGGCGTCGGTGACATGGCTGGTGATGTGTTCGGCAATGGCATGCTCTTGTCAAAGCAGATCCGCCTGCAGGCCGCGTTCAATCACATACATATTTTCATTGATCCGGACCCGGCAGACCCAGAGCGCCTGTGGGAAGAGCGCAAGCGGGTCTTCGACTTGCCGCGCTCAACCTGGGAGAGCTATGACGCTTCGCTGATCTCAGAGGGCGGCGGCATTTTCTCGCGCGAGGCCAAATCGATCCCCCTGAACGACCAGATCCGCGCCATGACCGGGCTGACCGGCGAGCAGGTGACCCCGAACGAGCTGATCCGTGCCCTGCTGCTCATGGATGCCGAATTGCTCTGGTTTGGCGGCATCGGCACCTATGTGAAATCCAGCCAGGAAAGCCATGGCGATGTCGGCGACCGGGCCAATGATGGCCTGCGCGTGGATGGCCGCGAGCTGAATGTCGCCGTTGTCGGCGAGGGCGCCAATCTCGGCATGACCCAGGCCGCGCGCGTGGAATTCGCCCAGTCCGGTGGCCGTCTCAACAGTGATGCGATCGACAATTCCGCCGGTGTCGACAGCTCTGACCATGAGGTCAATATCAAGATCCTGGCGGGGGAGGCGATCCAGCGCGGCGATCTGCCGAGCGGTGAGCGCAATCTGCTGCTCAAGGATATGACCGATGATGTCGCCGCCCATGTTCTGGCGCACAATTACGACCAGACGGGTGCGCTGAGTCTGGCCGCGAGCACAGCACTGTCAGACATGCAGGCGCTGGAGCGCCTGATGGTCTATCTGGAAGAGCGCGGCGTTCTGGACCGCGCCCTGGAAGGCCTGCCAGACAGTTCGGAAATGACCGCCCGGATTGAGGCCGGGCAGGCTCTGACGCGCCCTGAATTGGCGGTGATTCTGGCCTGGTCGAAGATCACCCTGTTCGATGACCTGGTGGCCTCTGACCTTCCCGATGATCCCTTCTTTGTGGCGACCTTGAGCGCTTATTTCCCCGAAGCGATCCGCAAATATGACGACGCCATCGCGGCGCATCCGCTGAAGCGGGAAATCATATCCACTGTTTTGGCCAATCGCCTGCTGGATACGGGCGGGCCGGTCTTCCTCTCGCGCTTGCGCGAAAGCATGGATGCCTCCAATGCCGAGATTGCGCGTGCCTTTGAAATCGCTCGGCAATTGTTCAGTCTTGAGGACTTCGAAGCTGAAGTTGCCGCGCTCGACAATCAGGTGGATGCTGCGGTGCAGACCGGCATGCGACGCGACAGTGTTGCGGCCATCTCGCGCGCATGTGAGTTGGTGGCACTCGTACAGCCCGGGGTTGGCGTTGGCGAGGTTGTCGCGGCTCTGAAGCCGCAGCTGGATGCCTTCAAGGCCAGCCTGCACGAAACCAGTTCCCAGCATGCTGGGGTTCAGATTGAACGGCGTGCCCGCGAACTGATCCAGGCCGGCGTGCCCGAGCCGCTGGCGCGCTGGTCTGCTGCGATCGGATATTTTGCCATTGCAGTGCCTCTGGTTGAGCTTGCCCTTGATGACGGCGTTGATATGCCTGTCGTTGCCCATACGTTTTTCAAGATCGGTGAAACGCTGCGGCTCGACAGGCTGGGCGCAACGGCTGAGGAGTCCCTGATCACCGCGAGTTATTGGGATCGCGTGGCGACACGCCGGATGATTGACGACCTGCTTGCCCAACTTGTGGAGATGACCCGCCAGGCCCTGGGGAGTGGCGGTTTTGAGGCCTGGCTTGAGCCGCGCAAGTCCGCCCGCCGCAACCTGGTCACAGCGCTGCACCATCTCGGCGAGGGCCACACCTGGAGCTTTTCGCGCTTCGCTCTGTCCGTGGATGCTGTACGCAGGTTCCGCGAGGAGAGCTAGAAGCCGTTAGGGCTTGAGCCGTATCAAATGCGGTTGCCGCCACCTGAATTCGCTTCTACCCCTGTCTGAAAGAAAAGATGGGAGGCAGACCGATGTTGAAGAAAATCGGGTTGGGTCTGGCAGGGCTTTTTGCCGTGTTGGTGGCTGTGGTGCTGGTGCGTACCTTTACCTATGGCGGGACGAGTGACCTGGTTGAGGTCGAGCTGCCCGCGCCGCCGGAAATTTCCACCCAACTTGCCGCCCAGCACCTGTCTGAGGCCATTCAGTTTCGCACCATCACGGTGACTGCGGGCGATCCGCGCCCTGGCACGGAAGGCCCGTGGCTGGATCTGCATGCCTGGCTGGAAGCGACCTATCCGGCCGCCCATGCCGCGATGACGCGTGAGACTGTCGCGGATTATACACTGCTTTACACCTGGGCCGGATCTGACCCTTCACTCGCCCCGCTCTTGCTGATGGCGCACCAGGATGTGGTGCCGGTGAATATCGGCACTGAGGGCGACTGGACCGCGCCGCCCTTTTCCGGTGAGATCATTGACGGGGTGATCTATGGCCGCGGCGCGATTGACGACAAGGGCTCACTGGTCGCCTTGATGGAGGCTGCCGAGGCGCTCGCCGCAAGCGGGTTTCAGCCGCGCCGCACGATACATTTCCTGTTCGGCCATGATGAGGAGGTTTCCGGCTCTGGCGCGGAGGCTGGAATTGCGCTGCTGAAATCACGCAATGTCAGCCCGGTCATGGCGCTGGATGAGGGCTTCATGGTGATCAATCCCTCTCCGCTCAGCGGCGGGCCGATGGCCTATATCGGCGTGGCGGAGAAGGGCTATCTTTCAGTCTCGATCACGGCCGTTGCTGAAGGCGGGCACAGCTCTACTCCGCCGCGCAATTCCGCTGCTGTGCGTCTTTCGCGCGCCCTGGTGGCGCTGGACGAGACCCAGATGCCGGCTGATTTCTCGCGCCCGCCGGTGAAGGAACTTTTTGAGGCCAGCGCCGGGTCGATGCCGTTCCTGCAGAAAATGGCGCTGGCCAATCTCTGGCTGTTTGGCGGCATGGTGGAGGGCCAGATGGCCGAGATCCCGGCGGCCAATGCCATGATCCGCACCACCACCGCGCCGACCATGCTGGTTGGCTCGGCAAAGGAAAACGTCCTCGCCCAGCGCGCCACGGCGGTGGTGAACTTCCGCATCCATCCCAATGACAGCGAAGCGGATGTCCTCGCCCATATCCGCGATGTGACCGGCGATATCGACGGACTTGAGATCGAGCAGGGGACCAGCGGGATACGCGGGCAGGGCGCCTCGCCCGTATCGGCGACCGACACTTATGGCTATGGCGTGCTGGCCGCGATTGCGCGCGAAGCCGGAGATGGGGCGGATGTTGCGCCGGGCCTGGTGCTCGGCGCCACCGATGGGCGATATGCCACCGCGATTACAGATGCGGTCTATCGCTTCGCACCCGCTGTGCTGAGCCCGGCAGAGCTGACCGGGTTTCATGGCACCAATGAGCGCACCTCGGTGGAGAATATGGGCCGCATGGCGCGCGGCTATGCGCAGCTGATTCTGGCCATGGATGCGGGCGAATAGCCGCTACCTCACATAGCGCTCCGCGCTGACGCCGCGCCACTGGCCTGTGGTCTCAAGCTTGTAGCCTGATGCGATGAGGCGTGCGCGCAGCTCTTCCGGCTCGCCATCATTGCACAGGATGTCGGCCTTCAGGAACACAAGGCTCGGGCTGGCCGCGACGGTCTCCGGCCAGGCGACTTCCGTACGCAGCATCCAGTCTGGCATGCCGTCTGCGGCGTGCTGCATGCGCTCGGCCACGGGGCGGCCATAATTGTCGCGCCAATCGGCCGGCGTGAGATCCCAGACGCCGCGCTCATGATGCACCAGCACGCGGCGCGCGCCGGCATATTCATGCACCACCGGCCAGGTGAAGGTGTCGCAGATGATCAGGGTTTCGCCGGCCTCTGCCTGCGCCGTGATCGCGCCGCGCCAGTCCTGGATCACCTGGGCGCCGACATTCGAGGCACTGTCGCCGCGCAGCGTGTAGGCGCCGGCAGAGATTAGCGAGACGAGAAGGGCAAGCCCGGTCAGGCCACCTGCCAGCCAGTCGCGGCGGGCATGCGCGGCAAAATATCCGATCGCCAGCGCGCCGCCCAGCAGCGCCGGCAGGATGATGCGCTCCATATAGATTGGCTTGTAGACAAACCCCATCAGCCAGATGAAACCCGGAAAGGCGATCAGGTGGAGGATGATCATCACCGCGCTCCAGCCCGGACGCAGAACAGCCATGCCAAGACCGGCGAGAAGCGCGATGAAGAAAACCAGCATCAGCGGCGCTGGCACGCTATTGGGGCCAATCGTGGCCGCCAGGGTGACGGCGGCTTCAACCGGGCTCATCTGGTGCAGCCAGTCAAATGCGCCGGAAGTGCCCAGCATGACGAGCAACCAGGGCGCCCAGATCAAGAAAGGCAGGAGATGCACCACGCCCAGTCCGGCGATGACGCCAAAGGATTTGCGCGGGGCATGAAACAGCACCCAGACGCTGAGCCCGGCATTCAGCACGAAGAGATAGAGGATCGCGGTGTTGTGCGTGTAGAGCCCGCCCGCGGCCGCAAGGGCATAGAGCGCGCCCCATTTGAGGGTCTGGCGTGAGATCAGCGGGCCGCGCAGCAGGGCGTCGGTAAAACCCTGGATCGCATACGCGGCCAGGAAGAGGAAGAAGAGCAGCAGGGCATAGTCGCGGCCATTATTGGCATAGACGATATGAGTGTAGGACAGCGCCAGCACACCAAGCACGGCCAGCGCGCCCAGCGATCCCATCAGGCGCCGTGCCAACAGCCAGGCTGGCACCAGGCTCGCCAGGGCAAACAGGGCTGAGGGCAGGCGCACCGCCCATTCTCCGCTCAAAAATCCGGTGAAGACTTTCACCAGTGCAAAGTGCAGCGGTGGGTGGGTGTCAAAAGGTACACTGAAGATATGGCCATAGCTGAGCCCGGCGGCCGCCAGCGTGTAGCCTTCGTCTATCCAGAGCGAATCCTGGCCGAGGGTGATCAAGCGTAAAAGCGCGGCAAGCAGGAAAAGTGCGATCACGGCAGGCCGTTCAAGGCGGGCTGGCAGGTCGCGCGCCGTGCGCCATTCGCCCTGCAGCCGTGTCCAGAAACTGGACACCATGCTGTCGGTGCTAGTGTCTTGTGCTCCAGGTTGCGCTGTCATCTGTCTGCCTGGTCCCCGTCCGCCTTGCCCGGAAGTGGGCTAGCGGTTTTGCTTGCAAGAGTGCAACCAGTTTATCGTGTCAGGCGTCACGGAGCAGTCTCAGGTCTCTTCTTCGTGTGTGTGTCCATGCTCATGCTCGCCGGTCAATCCCATGGCGGCGCGGCGGGCTTCCTGCTCCTTGCGGGCTTCGTCGCGGGCGCGCAACTCGTCTGAAAAGGCGCTGGCGAAGACGCCAGCGGGCAGCGCGACGACGCCAATTCCGGCAAGTGCGATGACCGAGGCGGCGATGCGCCCCAGCGTGGTTTCCGGATAGACATCGCCATAGCCCACAGTGGTCAATGTCGCGATAGCCCACCAGACTGCGCGCGGAATGGAGCCGAATTCCGCGCGCCCGGCGCCGACACCCTCGATAAAATAAAGAACGACCGCAGAGAGATAGACGAGCATCAGGGCCACCGCGAGCGTGGTGAATAGCTGGCCGCCCGACCGGCTGATCGCGGCGCCGAGTATGTCGAAAGCAGGCATGAAGCGTGCGATCTTGACGAGGCGCGAGAGCCTAAGGACGCGCAGGATCATCAGCGCCTCCTCGCCCTGGCCACCCATGAAGATGAGCCACAAGAGTTCCGGCAGGAAGGCGATCAGGTCTGCCAGGGCGCTGGGGGTCATCATATAGCGCCCGCGCCCGCCAAGGCCGCGATAGCGCTCATCTTCCCCTGCCGCCCAGAGCCGGATGACATATTCCACCGCGAAGATGGCCACGATGGCATAGTTGAAAAGAACAATGGCCTGGCGCCAAGCCTCGCTCAGCGAGGGTTCAGTTTCCAGGGCGAGCGCAATGAAACTGGCCACAACCAGCAACACGATGAGCAGATTGGTGCGCGACAGGCCGCTTGAATCGCGCGCATCTGGCTCCAGCTCCAGATAGAGCCGCTTGCGAAACCCAAGCTGTGTCATGGTGTGCTGTATGGACATGGTCTTGCTCCACCCTGGCAGGCATGCGGCGAGCTTATCCACGCCCCCGCGCGGCGAAAAGGGGGCGGCGAAGCGCAGGACCTGTCACTGACCCCGCATTCTGCGAATCCGACGAAAAACAAAGCGATTGACGCGGAATTCAGATTTTCAGTACCGCTATCCGCGCAAGCTCGCGCCCAGTTTCTCCGCCTTGGCGACGATTTTTGCCATCACCGAATCGATCTGCTTGTCGGTGAGGGTTTCGCCCTGGGGCTGCAGCGTCACTTCCACGGCGACGGAGCGGTGGCCGTCTTCAATCCCGGCGCCAGCATAGATGTCGAACACGGAGAGATCGGAAATCAGCTGCTTGTCCGCGCCGCGCATGGCGGCTAGCAGGTCGCCAGCAGGCACCGTATCGGCCAATAGGAAGGCCAGGTCCCGGCGCACAGGGCTTCGGTCGATGACATCCAGCTTCGAGCGGGTCTTTGCACCGCGTGCCTTCATCTGTGGCAAGGCGTTGAGATTGAGCTCAAAGCCATAGAGCGGCCCCTCCACATCCAGAGCCTTGAGCACGCGCGGATGCAACGCGCCGAACTGGGCCACAGTGAGTTTCGGTCCCATTTTCAGGCTGGCGCCCTGTCCGGGGTGCCAGTGTGCGTCACGCGGCGCTGCCACCTGGAAGCCACTCCCGGGCCGTCCCAGAGCGTCCAGAACTGCCAGCAGGTCAGCCTTGGCAGCATAGGCGTCATAGGTGGCAGTGCCCTGCCAGTGGCGCGTATTGGAGGGGCGCGCCAGCGCGGTGACCGCGGTGCGCTGGTCTTTCGGGCCATCGCCGAGATAGATCGGGCCGGCCTCGAACAAGGCTGTGCCGCGCTCACCGCGATCCTTCGCCCGTTGCAGCGCGTGGGCGAGATTGGCGAGGATTGTGGGGCGCATCTGGTTCAGATCACTGGCCACCGGATTGGCGAGGGTGAGGCTGTCTGGCGTGTCGCCGAACAGGGTGGCTTCTTCCTTGGCCATGAAGCTCCAGGTGACCGCCTCCAGGAAACCACGCGCGGCCAGGGTGCGCCGGGCGGTGCGCACGCGTTGCTGGATTGTGGTTGTCACCGCGCCACGCCCGCCCTCCGGTGGGGGCAGGGACTGGCCGGGCAGGGCATCATAGCCCTGGGTGCGGGCGATTTCCTCGACCAGGTCGGCCGATTGTTCAATGTCGAAGCGCCAGGTCGGCGGAGTGACATAATAAGCCTCGCCAGCATCCTCGATCTCAAAGCCGAGATCGGTGAGCGTTTTGCGCATATCCTTGGCTTTGACTTCCAGGCCTGTCAGGCGCGCCACATCGGCCAGTTTGAAGGCCACTTTTTCCTGTTGCGGGGGCGGCGTGCCGGCGACCTTGATGTCGGAAATCTTGCCGCCACCAGCCGCCGTGATCAACTCGATTGCGAGATGCAGACCGGGAATGCAGGAGGCGGTGTCCACGCCGCGTTCAAACCGGTAGCGCGCATCGGAGATGATGCCGGTGGCCCGCCCGGTGCGCGCGGTGCGCAGCGGGTCGAACCAGGCCGATTCCAAAAAGATGTCGGTGGTCTCGTCGCTGACGGCGGTGGACTGGCCACCCATCACGCCGCCAAGGCCGATCGGGCCGCTGTCATCGGCGATCACGCACATGTCGGGCGTGACATCATAGGTCTTGCCATCAAGGGCTTCGAGCGTCTCGCCTTCGCGGCCGAGCCGGGCGACAATCGGGCCCGTGAGCTTTTCCGCGTCATAGGCGTGCAGCGGACGCGCGCGGTCGAGCGAGATGTAATTGGTGACGTCGACAAGCAAGGATTTCGGCGTAAGGCCGACGGCCTTCAGCCGCTTTTGCATCCAGTCTGGCGACGGGCCGTTCTTGACCCCCCGGATCAGCACGCCGGCGAAGATCGGGCAAACTTCGGGCGCCTCGATGCGGATATCCTGATCGCATTCGATCTTGCTGGCGGGCGTCTTGATCTCGCGCGTCAGGAAACGCCCGGCGCCGGCAGCGGAAAGGTCGCGGGCGATGCCTTCCACACCCAGCCAGTCGGGCCGGTTGGGCGTCACCTCGAAATCGATGACAGGGTCATCCAGGCCGAGCGCTTTGGCAGCCGGCGTGCCCATTGCGATCTTGCTGTCGAGATCAGCAATGCCGTCATGATCTTCGCCGGCATTCAGCTCTTTTGTCGAGCACATCATGCCCTGGCTCTCCACGCCGCGAATCTTGCGCGGTTTCTTGTCGAGCGCGAAGTCCAGGCCCGGAATATAGGCGCCAAGCGGGGCATAGATGGCGGTCATGCCGGCCCGCGCATTCGGCGCGCCGCAAACGATCTGCTTTTCGCCGTCCACCGTGTCGACCGTGCAAACGCGCAGCTTGTCGGCATCGGGATGCGGCTCGGCGGTTTTCACCTTGGCCACGGTGAAGGCGGCCAGATCATCGGCCGGGTTGTGGACTTCCTCCACCTCCAGACCGGCCTTGAGCATCATCTCAAGAACACCGTCCAGATCGAGTTTCGTGGCGAGATAATCCTCAAGCCATGAGAGGGTGAATTTCATGGTCTATTCCACTTCCGGGGTCGGTTCGAGCTGCGGGCTGCGCGCCTGGTCCGCGACGGCCGCAAAGATATCTGCATCGCTGCGCTCACAGCGCTGCACGCGCTGGGCACGTGTCATACCGCTGCCCATATTGATGCTACGGGTTATCCAGCAACGCTCGAAGACTGAGCAGTAGCAGATTTCCACGTCCAGTTGGCTCCACGCTGTCGCTGCTTCGTTCAGCTGGTCGCTTGAGACTGTTCCGCGTGTCCAGTCGACGCGCAGGGGTTCGATATCGTCGCCAGGCGCCAAAGCGCGGCCCGTAACGCTTGACCACGAATGCGCATAGCCCGGCGGAAAGCGGTCAGTATAGGGGGTAAGACTTTCCAGAGGCTTGTCATTTTCCAGCAGCGTTACGCGCTCAATGAGTGCCGGACCGACACCGCTATTGGAGATCCGGATGCCCATTGAGTCGCTCTCCACGCCCGCCGACACAAACCCTTCGACCTGCACGACCGGATAGACGGCGCCATGTTGCTGTGCGCGCATCACGCGGCCCTGGTCCCATGCCACGAACAGGGCGATGACACTGGTCATCACCGCGCAGATCGCGATCAGCATTTCAACCTTGTTGCCCGTACCCATGAGCGCGCTCCTAGCTCAGCCCGCCCGACACGCTCGGCGTCAGCCAGGGCTTGAAGCCGTAATGGCGCGTCCAGGCCGGGTCGGCCTCGAAATAGGGGCGCAGGTCCGGCATGCCGTATTTCAGCATGGCGAGGCGATCGACTCCCATGCCGAAGGCAAAGCCCTGATAGACATCCGGGTCGATGCCGCAATTCCTGAGCACGTTCGGATGCACCATGCCGCAGCCGAGGATTTCCATCCATTGCTCGCCATCGCCGATTTTGATCGTGTCGCCATCGCGGGTGTATTTCACATCCATCTCAGCGGACGGCTCGGTGAAGGGGAAGAAGTGCGGGCGCATGCGGGCCTCGACCGCGTCGACCTCGAAGAAGGCCTTCACGAAGTCGATGAGGCAGCCTTTCAGATGGCCCATATGGATGCCGCTCTCGATCACGAGGCCCTCGACCTGGTGGAACATCGGCGTGTGCGTGGCATCCCAGTCATTGCGATAAACCCGGCCGGGCGCGATGATGCGGATCGGCGGCTCACCGGCCATCATGGTGCGGATCTGCACTGGCGAGGTGTGTGTGCGTAGTACCTTGGCGGCGTCCTGGCCCTCTCCATCCTTGCTGGGTTGGGGCGAGAAGAAGAAAGTGTCGTGGGTTTCGCGCGCAGGGTGCCCCTCAGGGAAGTTCAGCGCGGTGAAATTGTGCCAGTCATCCTCAATGTCCGGCCCCTCTGCGACGGAAAAGCCCATATCGCCGAAGATTGCCGCAATCTCCTCGAAGACCTGCATGACCGGATGCAGCGCGCCAGTCTGTTCTGGCCGGGCGGGCAGCGAGAGATCAACGCGCTCGGTGGAGAGCTGGGCCTCCAGCGCCGCATCTTCCAACGCGGCCTTGCGTGCCTCGACGGCGTCACTCACACGCTGTTTCAGCGCATTCAGCTTCGGACCCTTCTCCTTGCGCTCGTCATTGGACATTTTGCCAAGCTGTTTCATCAGCCCGGACACGCGGCCCTTCTTGCCAAGCTCAGTGACGCGGACCTCGTCGAGAGCGGTGAGGTCTGCAGCGCCGGAGATGGCCGCGAGGGCTTCGGATTCGATCTTGGTGATGTCGGACATGGAAGCCCGCTCCTTGTCTGATGTCCACGGACGAGCCCGGTTGTGTATCGGGGTGTTGCGCGAAATGGAAGCCCCGTCAGGGAGACATCAGGTCCAATAGAATGACCAGTTCTTCCGTCCGACAATATGGGATGCTATTTCTTCAATCGTCATCACGGCGTGCTTGTTGCTCCACCAGCAGTAGGCATAGTGAACCTTGGCCAGTTCAATCGCCTCATTCTTGTTCATCACAGGGCTTTCAATCATATACTCAACCCACTGATGCTTAAACACGACGGGGCGGGCACCGTATTTTTCGTACCATTCACGTGCTAGTCCGACATGAACTTCTACAGGTGAGTGGTATTGGGAATAGAATATATGAGCGGCGGCCTGCCAGCACTCCATCAGGCTGAGCGGCAGGTATCCGACCAGAACTTCCTTGAAGGGAGCGCCGTGTAAATCGAGATAAGCGCCGGTTGAAAAGACGTCTTCGACGGGATTGTCACCCGTGTCTGGCCACTGTCCTCTCGGTAATCCGTCTTCATAGATGATATCTTCGCGAATCGCGGAGTCTTTCTGAACCGGATCGTCAATGACCATACCGGCAACTGTGGTTCCCCAGCCTTGAGGAATTGTGCCCCTGGATTGCGGGTCAACAAGGTATTGTGCGTTTATCCGTCGCCAGTTTTCCAAGAAGTTTTCAGAGTTTATGCCTCTGGCATATTCAAGCACCTCTCCGGGTGAGGGCCGGTCCGGAAAGTCACGGTAATTATCTGCAAGCCGGTCAACGCTCCATTCTTCTCCTAAGATGACGGGTAGAGAGCCATTATCTAGTTCCGGCCCGTTAAAGACGTTCTCCATAACTTTGGAGCCATGGAGAACGGCTGTGGGGAAGGGGAACAGGTCTCGAACGGCTTCCGTGATCGGTGCCTCCTCGAAGGCAGCATATTCACTTAAAGGCGTGTCTACCTCAAGAGAGGGGGCGAGTTCATCTATAGTATCAATAACAGGTTCGGACGTGCCGGACGGCATAGAAGAGCCGCCAAAAAGGCGCCTGAAAAGATTGAAAACCATGACCCAGCCTTCCCGAGCAGTCGCTTGGGGAGACTAGTTCACAGAGGTCACACCTGTCTATCAGTTCAGCGCCGCTTTCGCCTGCGCTACAATCGCGCCAAACGCCTCCGGTTCGCGGATGGCGAGGTCGGAGAGCACCTTGCGGTCCATTTCGATGCCGGCCTTGGTGAGGCCGTCGATGAAGCGCGAATAGGTCAGCTCATCGTCATGGATACGAACGGCGGCATTGATGCGCTGGATCCAGAGCGAGCGGAACTTCCGCTTTTTCACCTTGCGGCCGACATAGGCGTACTCGCCGGCTTTCCAGACAGCGGCATTGGCCGTGCGGAAGGTGTTCTTGCGGCGGCCGCGATAGCCCTTGGCGGCGGCGATGATTTTCTTGTGGCGCGCGTGTGCGGGCACCTTGTTACGTGAACGGGGCATGGGAAGCCTCCTGCTAAGTCAGAATTCGGATCGAGATCAGGAAAGAATTACACGCCGTAGGGCAGGTATTTCTTCACGCGGGCTTCATCGGCCTTGGCGAGCACTTTGGTGCCGCGGTTCTGGCGGATATATTTGCCATTGTGGCTGATAAGGCGGTGGCGTTTGCCGGCGACGCCCGCTTTCAGCTTGCCCGAAGCCGTGATCTTGATCCGCTTGGCAGCGGCCTTCTTGGTCTTCATCTTCGGCATTTCGTCTCTCCTTGAAGATCGAGCTCACGCCGGCGCGCCAGCGGCCCTGATCTGGACATGTGTTGAAGGGCGCGAAGGCATGCCGTTCGCCCGAACGCCCGGAAGCGGCGGTATATGACGGAAAAGCTATGGGGAATCAACCCGGGATGTGCGGCTTCCTTGTTTGATCCCGTATCAGCACGTCGTGCCTCACATGGATCGTGCTCAAGGCCGCTGGCCTGTTCTCCATCTCCCGCCCCATGGTTGGTCTCCGCTCACCATGAGGCTGTATTGTGCTCAGGAAGTTTTCACCCGCACTTCAGGGCCAGCGCCGTACCGTTCTCATCTGTAAGGATGTTCAGGCGGCTCGGCACGAAGTCCAGCGTGGCCTGGTCATTCGGTGCCAGAATGCGCACGCGCGGGGGCAGGCGGTCTTCCGGGATCTCACTGGCCAGCCGGCCGAGAAAACCCCGCACAGTGCCCATGCCGCAAGTGTCCTGCACCCGGTCGAGCGCATCCCATTCGGGCTGTACCATGGCCTCGTCAGCAGGCGCGTCCGTGGCCGCTTCTTCGGCGGGAGCCTCGGTACTGTCAGATGCAGGCGGCGCACCGCAGGCGGTGAGAACCATAGCCAGGGCGAGTGTAAAAAATGCTGGTTTCAGCATGTGCGGTGTTTCCTTCCCTCCAGCGGGCTCTGCGGCCCTGGCAGGCCCGCACGCATCAGCGCGGAGCCATCACCATGGTCATCTGGCGGCCTTCGAGCTTTGGTTCCAGCTCGACCTTGGCGACCTCGTCAAAATCGGCCTTCACTTTTTGCAGAAGTTCCATGCCGAGATGCTGGTGAGCCATTTCGCGGCCACGGAAGCGCAGGGTGACCTTCACCTTGTCGCCGTCTTCAAAGAAACGCGTCATGGAGCGGGTCTTCACTTCATAATCGTGCGTATCGATGTTCGGGCGCATCTTGATCTCCTTGAGATCGGCAGATTTCTGCTTCTTGCGCGCGGCGGCCCGTTTTTTCTGTTCTTCGAATTTGAGCTTGCCATAGTCGATGATCTTGCAGACCGGTGTGTCCTGATTCGGGGACACTTCAACCAAGTCGAGGCCAGCTTCCTGAGCGGCGTCGAGCGCGGCTCCCAGGGGCATGACACCCTGTTTTTCGCCTTCGGCATCAATCAAAAGCACCTTTTCGGCGCGAATATCGCGATTGATGCGAGGCCCGGTCTTCTTTTGCGGCGCGGCCGCGTGGGGTCTGCGAGCTATGACAAATCTCCTTTGGTTGCTGCAAAACTCTGGCTGAATATGCCCGTATTCGCGCGAATCTTCAAGATGCACGGGCATTCGGGAACAGGTTCCACATGGACATGGTGCGCCAGACCGTTTCAGCGGTCAGGGTTTCAAGACGCGCGTCATGTAAAATGATTTTCTGCGGTGTCAGCGGGGCATCCTGGCGCAGGGGGGCTGTATCGGCGCGCAGCATGATGCAGGGCGTCCCCATCAGGCCACCAGCCTGGATCGCGGCGCCATCAGGCCCAATGACCACAGAAGCGGTTTCGGCCAGGGCGATGAGCTGGCTGGCATCTGCGCGCGTCGTGATATTCTTGGCGATGCGCGTCTCCATCTCGATCGACTGCGCCATTGGCCCGGCTTGTGTAGGGCCGGTCAGGACCGGGGTGACTCCAGCATCGGCGAGGCGCTGGCAGAGGCCTTCCACTTCTATCTTGGGCCAGTGCATGGCACTTTTCGGCTTCTCACCGGACAGGGCGATGAGGGCATAGGCTCCAGTGATGCCGAAATAAGCCGGTTGCAGGCGCGGCGGATCTCCCAACACCGGGCGTACCCAGGCAAGATCGGGGTGTACTTCACTGCCCTGGGGGGCCGTTCCTGCTGCGATCAGCTGACGGCTCAGTCGCTCGACCTCGCTCGTGCCGGGTGCATGCGCGGGTGTGGGAAGTGCCGCGCCTGGCGCCGGGCCGCTCCAGGGCGGGGGGGAGCCGAAGCGTGGCTTGAAGGCCTGGAAAAGGGCTGAGCTCTCACGCGTGCCATCAAGATCATAGACAATGTCGATGCCATCACGGCGCAATTCTGCGATCCGGTTCGTACGGCGCTTCTTGTCTTCATGGTTGAGATCGCTGATCACTTCGTCAATGAAGGGGCAGAGTTTTGCAAAGGCCTCGGTTTCCGGGCAGGTCGCTACGGTGAGTTTGGCCCGCGGATGCGCATCGCGGATCGCCTTCAGCGCGCCAATCGCCAGGATCATGTCGCGCAGATTGCCCTGCCGGATCGCCAGAACCGACATGGCTGCCTTGCCAGGATTGCTGGCCTGGACCGAAGGATCCGGATTGGGCATTCGCTCCTATCCCCTTGCTGCCGCCACGCCCAGCAGCTCCGCATACACACCAAGTGTCTGTAATTGGAGTCCCCGTTTTGAAAAATGTTGCCGCACATATTCGCGTCCGGCCAGTCCCATGGCCGCGCGAGCCTCGGCGCGCAGGGAAACCAGAGTGCGGATCGCGCCGGCCAGTGCGGTGGCACTGCCGGGTGTAAACCGCGTGCCGGTCTGGCCTTCCACAATGGTCTCGCGCGCCCCACCATGATCGGCCGCGATCACGGGCCGTGTCATGGCCGAGGCCTCGGCCGCGGTTCGGCCAAAGGCTTCCGGGCGGGTCGAGGGGGCAAGGATGATATCGGCCGCAAGATAGGCCGCCGGCATGTCGCGCGTATGGGGCTGGAAGCGCACACGTTCAGTCAGCCCCAGGGTCTCGGCCTTGTGGGTGAGGGCGGTGACATAGGCTTCGCGCCCTTGCGGATCGCCGAGGAAAACCAGGTGAAGCCGTGCAATTTCGTCGGGTGCAAGCGCGGCCAGCGCCTCCAGCGCCAGGCCCTGGCCTTTCCACTCGGTCAGGCGCCCGGGCAAGAGCAGAACGAAATCTCCCTCCCTGGTGTCCAGTTCCCAGGCCGTGCGCTGCGCCGCGATCCGTTCGGGTGAAACATGCGCGGGATCGAATGCCATCATGTCGACCCCGCGCGGAATCGTCACGAGGCGGGCCTCTTCCACACCATGCTCTTTGCGGACATGGGCGGCGGTCCATTCGGAGTTGGCAATCACCCGGTCGGCGCGCGCCATGACACTGTTATAAAGCCGCTTCAGGCGCGAGCGGGCCGAATAGGCGCCGTGATAGGTGGTGACAAAAGGCACCCCCGTGCGGCGGGCTGCCCATAATGCGCTCCAGGCCGGGGCGCGCGAACGGGCATGAATGAGATCAATGCCGCGCGTGTTCACAAGGCGCGACAGCCGGGCGGCATTGCCGCGCAGAGTAATTGGGTTTTTCGAGGCCATGTTCAGGCGGATCAATTCTCCGCCGAGCGCTTCAAGATCCTTTTCCATGCGCCCGCCCTGGCTGGCGACGAGAGCTGTGGCGCCCGCCGCGCGCAAGGCCTCGGCCACTTCCAGAACGGTGCGCTCTGCGCCGCCGGCGCTCAGCTCGGGGATGACCTGCAGGATCGTCCGTCCGCTAAGATCGGGAAAGCCGGGCGCCCCGTCAGTGGTCGGCTCGGCAGGGGGGACCGCACTCATAAGACTCATGACGAAGTGTTTGCCACAGCTCGCCTGCGGCGAAAAGCACATCACACATGACGCGCACCAAGACTGGGGCTATGCAGGCGAAATGGCCAGGCCCGATCTCGACCCGAACAATTTCGATGCCCAGGGGCGTCACTGGATGCGTGTGCGTGTCTATTATGAAGACACCGACTTCACCGGCATGGTGTATCACGCCAATTATCTGCGGTTCTTCGAGCGCGGGCGCAGCGATTTCATGCGCGATGCCGGGATTTCCCACACAGCGCTGCTGGACCGGCCGGACCCGGCAGCCTTCACGCTGATCCGCACAGAGGTCGATTACAAATCTGCCGCCCGGATTGATGACGAACTGGACATCATGACAGCCTTTTGCGGCACGAAAGGCGCGCGCATGCTGTTTTCCCAGCGCTGTTTTCGCGGTGAGGAACTGATCGCGGCAGGCGAAATGACGGCCGTGCAAATCCATGCCGACGGGCGTCCTCGCAGGCCCGTTCCGGAAATCATCGCGCAGCTGGCGAACAAAATTCAGTCAGATTGAAATTCAGCCTCTGTCCAGGGCCACAAAAGGTTAACCAAAGCGCCCTAGCTGCTTAACCCTTGCGTAAGGCGTCGTGCTTGCCGCGATTTCGTCATGTTTGCTCGCCAAAGACGCCAGAGAGTTTTCCAGCGGATGGGGGTGGCCGATGGTTGCACCGTCTTGCGCCGGACCAGAGTGAAAGAGGTACCCATGTCATCTATTGTCCTCGCCTTGGCCGTTCAGGGCATTGGCAATGTTGAAACTGAATCGGCCTTTTCCATGGTCGACCTGCTCCTGAGAGCAGACATCATTGTCCAAATCGTCCTCATCATTCTGCTCCTGGCGAGTGTCTGGTCCTGGGCGGTGATCGTGGAAAAGCTCTTCACCCTGGGCGGCGCGCGCAAGAAGGCGCTGGACTATGAAGAGGCCTTCTGGTCAGGCCGGATGGATGAAATTGAGGCCCGTCCTGGCGTTGGCGACAATTCAGCCGCGCGTGTGTTCAACTCCATTTCCCGCGAATGGAACGAGGTACGCCGCGGCGTCGATATTCGCACCGATATCAGCGCCCTGGTCGAGCGCGCCGAGCGCAGCATGCGTGCCGCTGTGGATCGGGAAGTCGGGCGCCAGGCCAGCGGCCTCGGCGTACTCGCCACTGTGGGCTCTGTTTCGGTGTTCATTGGCCTGTTCGGCACGGTTTGGGGCATCATGAATGCCTTTATTAATATTGGTGAGCAGCAAGACACCAGCCTGGCCACAGTGGCCGGCCCGATCGCCGAGGCCCTGTTTGCCACTGGCCTCGGCCTGGTCGCGGCCATCCCGGCGGTGGTCTTCTACAACAAGTTCTCCGCCGATCTGAACCGCTTTGCCGACCAGCTTGATACCTTTTCCCAGGATGTCCTCGTGCGTCTGTCGCGCAAGGCCACCGAGACGCAGGGACAGTAGTCATGGCGATGATGCTTGGCAGCGGTGGTGGCGGACGGCGCGGACGGCGCACGATGAATGCCGAGATCAATGTCACGCCCTTCGTGGATGTGATGCTGGTGCTGCTGATCGTGTTCATGATCACAGCGCCGCTGCTGGTGCGCGGCGAGGAAGTGACTCTGCCCAAGACCAGTTCCGGCGCACTTGCCGCGGCCACCAGTCAGCCGCTCTCGATCACCGTGACCAAGGATGGCCGCATTTTCCTGAACGAGGAAAACGAGGTCGCGCCGGAAGACCTGATCACCCAACTCGTCGCGATTACAGGCGAGGGGTATGACCAGCTGATCTATCTGCGTGCCGATACCGATGCCACGCATGGCCAGGTGATGGAGGTCACCGCCCTGGTGCGCGCGGCCGGCTTCACCCGGATTGCCTTCGTCACCGATCCGCGTGGGCGGGGAGGGCCGTAGCTCCAGATGTTGCGTGGATTACCAGCCTCCATCCTGTTTCATGGCGCCGTGATTGCCGCGGGCTCGATCGTGCTGCCGACACTGGCGCGCGATATCGATCCGACTATTACCGTCGTGCCGATCGAGATCGTGGATCTTTCGGAGGAGACCAATATCCGCGCCCGGCCCGAAATCGAGGCGCCAGAGCCGGAACCTGAGGAGCCGCCACCGATCGAGGATTATCTGGAGGATCTCGACACGATCCCCCCGGAAGAGCCTGAACCGGAGTCTGAGCCCGAACCGGAAATGGCTGAAGCGCCACCTCCGCCGCCGGAGCCAGACCCCGAGCCAGAGCCGGCCCCGGCCGAGGATCCGGAACCGGAGCCAGAAGCGCCCGAACCTCAGTCCAACCGCCCAATCCTGGAGCAGGCAGAGAATGATCCGCTGGATGATATTCTGGGCGATGCCTCAAATCTGTTCGACCGCACCCCGCGCGAGCG
>JALEGE010000175.1 GCA_022760335.1 Hyphomonadaceae bacterium | reverse complement strand
GCACATCATCGGCAAGTTCGGCGCCGACAAAGGCTTCAAAGCCGCGCACGGAGAGGCCATTTGTATTGAAATAGGAGCCGGCCTGCACGACCAGCGTGTCATAGCCCGCCCCGCCCATATCGATCGCCGCGCCGCCCGAAGTGACGATGTCGCCGGACTTGTAATGGATGGTGTCATTGCCATCCCCGCCTTCCAGGCGGTTGACCGCCGTGCCGGATGTGATCAGCGTATCGTCGAATGCCGAGCCGATGACCCATTCGATGAGCGAGAGCGTGTCGCCCTCGGCATGCCCGCCCGTGCCGGTGCCCGTGGAGAGGTCCACCGTCACGGCCGCGCTGGAATTGACATAGCTCGCCTGGTCAAAGCCGCCATTGCCGATCAGCTCATCCGCGCCGTCATCCCCGCGCAGCAGGTCATCGCCGAAATTGCCTTCCAGGCGGTCATTGCCGCCGCCGCCGCGCAAATCATAATTCACCGAACCATCATTGCCGCGCACCCGGTCGTTCAGTTCCGCGCCACGGAAAGCCTCGAAGCCATAGACTGACAGGCCATTGGTGACGAAGCGCGAGCCATTCACGATGTGCAGCGTGTCGTACCCGGCCCCGCCGAGATCGATTACGCCATTGACGTCGCTGCGGATGTCATCGCTGTCCATATAGATATTGTCATTGCCCTCACCGCCGAGAAGAAGGTCAGCGCCATCGCCGCCATACAAGGCGTCTGCGCCAAGCCCGCCTTCGAAGCGATTGTCATTGGCATCGCCAGAGATGGCATCGGAGAAATCCGTCCCGATCGCGTTTTCGATGCCCGTGGCGGTGTCATTCGGCCCGCTCACACCGCCGACATAAATGACATTGATCGTCATATCCCAGATGACGCCGCCCGAATTGGTGATCTGGCTGAAATCGACGGTATCAATGCCGTCACCGCCGATCAGCGTGTCGCCGGTATCGTCAGCGATGAAAGTATCATTGCCGCCGCCGCCATCGAGAATATTGGCGCCACTATCGCCTTTCAGCGTGTCATTGCCGGCATTACCCGTCACATTCTCGAAATTCAGCACGGTCTTGGAGTCCGACTGAATAGAGGAATATTTGAACAGGTTCGTCCCGAGATCGACCGTGATGGATGCGGTGCTGGCTGAAGTAAGCGTGTCGACGCCATCCCCGCCATCATAGGTATTGCCCTGGGCCGCGAAGGTGTTGACCGACATGGTGTCGTCGCCTGCGCCAAGGAAAAAGCTGGTCAGGCCCGTCGAGGGCGATTCCAGGACCGTATCGGCCGCATCGCCGGCCAGCACCACGGCATCGACATTTGCCGCCAATGTGCCACCGCCCGCAGTTGCAATCAGGTAATCCTGGCCGGCATAGGTCGTGACATTGGCTGTATCGCGTACATCGAGGATTTCGGTTGCGATGTCGCCATTACTGTCGGTCCAGCTGATCTGGAAGCGGCCATCTTCCAGCGCGACGCTGTCCAGTTCGGAAAAGCCCGTGCCGGTCTCGATGGTCGCGACCGTGCCGATCGCATTGCCTGAGGTATCGAACCGCTCGACCCGGATGGCCGTGCCGGTCTCAGTGTCGGTGGAGGTCAGGACATAGCTGCCATCGGCCAGGGCGGTCAGAGAAATGTCACCTCCCGCGCTCGAGGCGAAATTGCCCGGCTGTTGAGCATTTGCATTGGAGAAGAACACGGTTGCGGCCTGCACTTCATTGGCGAAGGACACGGCAAATCCACCGAGATTGGAGGCCGCCATCGTCATGTCGGTATCAATCGCGGAACTCGCGCCGACAGAGATCGTGTTCGCTGGAGCCTGGAGCGCGCCCGCCGAGGTGACGACGGCGGAAGTGAAGTTCGTGCTCGGCCCGTTGGGCTCAAGAATGCCGACAGCAAAATTGCCATCCGACAGGGTGGCCGTACCAATGTCCATCGGCGCACTGGTGGCCGCCGCGATGGTCACATCCGCTGCAAAGGTGTTGGAGGAGGGATCGAAGGTCTTCGCCTTGGTTGTGTAAGTCGTGCCGTCAAACTCGGTCCAGACGACATGGCCGGAGGTCGAGGAGGCAATCGTCACTTCCTGGTGGACGATTGTGCTGGTCGAGGAGGGGACGGAAGCCAGGAAGGCAAACTGGGCCAGTTGCAGCGCACCATTGGCATCATAGCCAGCCTTCACGATCTGCGTATTTGTGCCGTCATCAGCGATCGCCGTGGCCCCGAAACCGCCATTCGTGGTCGCAAAGACTTCTACATCTGAGAGCGCGCTGCCGCCGGTGTTCTGGAAGACGGAGACTTCCGCACCGACCTTGCGGCCAGCCGGATCGAAGATCTGACCCAGCATGTCGCCGCTGGCTGCGTCATACCAGGCGATCAGCACATTGCCATTGTCCAGCTGTGTGATGGATGAACCAGATTGCGCGCCGGCAGTCGTGGTGTTGGCGATTTTGGCGTCGAGCCAAGTTTCGGGTGTGTTTGGCATCTCGTTTCAACTCCTGACAACGCCCCCCCAGTGCGGGCGTGAACGCAGTCAGGTATCGCTGGTCATGCGGGGCGGATCACTCTGCCCAAATGGGGGTGTTGCGAGAGGGAAAAGGCTTTGAATTGGCGCTGGAAATCAGGTCAAATCGAGTCCGCAATACCCGGAAATCGGGGGATTGACGGATTTCGGGCAGCCCGCTCTTAGAGCTGTCATGAGGCGTCTGGGGCAGGAAGACCACGGCGGCGTGCAGCGCCGCAGGAAGAGGAGGTCCGCAATGGCCAGCGCAGCGACCGGCCGCAGTATTGTCGTGGTCGAGGATGATCCGGCCATCCGCAAGGCGTTCTGCGAGATGATCGCGCGCGATCCCGAGCTTGTGCTGGCCGGGTCTGCCGGGACACTGGCCGATGCGGAGGCCCTGTTCGTGCAGCCGCCCGATGCGGCCCTGGTCGATCTGATGCTGCCCGATGGCAATGCTTTCGCGCTGATCTCGCAGCTGACAGAGACAAGCCAGACAAAAGTGATCGTGATCAGCGTGCTGGGCGATGAACAGGCCGTCGTCACGGCCTTCCGCGCCGGGGCGAGCGGCTATCTCCTGAAGGGCGCGACCGGTTTCCAACTGCGCGATGCGATCTTGCAAACGCTGGACGGGCACATCCCGATCAGCCCGTCCGTGGCGCGCTATGTCATCAACCAGCTCTCGGCCCCATCCGGTCAGGACGGCGTGGATGAAACCGAAGTCAGCCTCTCCCCGCGCGAGCGCGACGTGCTCTATTGCCTGGCCGCCGGCAGCACCGACAAGGAAACCGCCCGACAGCTCGGCGTCTCGCCCCACACCGTGGCGGCCTATCTCAAGACCGTGTTCAGGAAACTCGAGGTCAAGACCCGCGCGGCCGCCGTCGCCCGGGCCCTGACGGAAGGGCGCCTGCCGGACTATCCGGCGCGGGAGGGAGAATGAACATGGTATTGGACCATCTGCGCCGCTTTCCCGTGAGTGTCGCCCTGAAGTCCGTCGCGAAACTGCTGGCCGGTATCCTGGTGGCCTATGGGCTGATCTGGATGGCGCTGAACTTTTCCCAGCCCGCAGAGCTCGATGAAGCGCCGACCATGGAGCTGCTCCTCCCGCCCGCCGGCCTCGGCGTGGAGGATGTCGCGCGCGGCGCGCTGGAGCCCTTCACCGTCGACAAGATGGAAACCCATGACGGGTATCGGCTGATCATCCCGGAAAACCGCGCCACGGGGCTTTACATCAAGACCTTCGACCTGCCCGAAGGCGCGCCGGAACAGCAGCTCGCCGTGCATGTTTCCAGCGGGCAATATCTCAAGGGGGTCGAGCTGAATGGCACGCCGCTTTATGCCGGGCCGAGCTTCGGCTCCTGGATCGGCGTGACGGAATTTGCCCCCGTTGGCTTCCTCCTGCCGGAGGATTTGCTGCGCGAGGGTGAGAATGAGATCGGCCTGATTGTCGATGGCGGCAATCCGGTGCTGGTGCACCTGACCACCATTGGCCCGGCCGAGCCGATCCTGCGTTCGGTGCACTGGTCGGATGTCTTCAACATCTTCCTCGCCGCCGCCAGTGCCTTTGCACTGTTCTTCGTCGCCCTGCTCTTCTTCGTTGTCACCTGGCCGGAGGAGGATCGCGGCTGGTCGCGCATTGCCGCCGTCTCGCTGATCAGCTGGAGCATCTGCAATATTGTCGGGCTGGGCGTGCCGCCGAACCTGCCGCTGAAAGCCGCGCTGACGCTGGATTTCGTCTGCCAGTTCGCGATGATGTTCACCTTCATCGCCTTTGTGCTGGCGCGGATTTCCACGCCCCGCAGGTTGCAAATGGCGGTCTGGGGGCTGGGCGCGCTGGCCTGTGTGATCGTCGCCATCGCGGGCAGCCAGGGCCTCTACTATCTCGCACATTATGGCTATCCGGCGGAGATGTATTTCAAGCCGCTCATGGCCGCGGGCCTGCTTTTCACCCTGCTCGTCGCCGATCTGCGCCAACCGGGCCGGTTCGGGCCGGTCGAGATGGGGGCCATCGCCGCCGCGCTGACCGCCCTCGCGATTGATGGGCACAAGGATATTTTCGACCAGGCCCTGCCCTTCAATGACCGTCTCTACACCCATGCCTATCACCAGCCCTGGTTCGGCCTCATCTTCGCGCTCGGCCTGTGCGCCCTGCTCGCCACGCAGGCTTCGCGCGCCCGGCGCATCGCGGTCAATCACACCGCCATCCTGCAGGAACGGCTGACAGAGCGCGAGGCCCAGCTGGCCGAAGTGTTCGGGCGCGAAAAGGAAACCGCCCGCCAGCGCGCCCTGATCGAGGAGCGCCAGCGGCTGATGCGCGACATGCATGACGGGATCGGCGGCCAGCTCGTCTCGCTGATCGTGCAATCGCGCGCCGATGAGCTGACGCCGCCGGAGATCAGCCACTCGCTCTCCGGCGTACTGGAGGAGCTGCACCTCATCGTCGACAGTCTCGACACGGCCGAGGACACCCTGCCCTTTGCGCTCGGCGCCTTCCGCCACCGGCTGGAGCCGCAATTGCGCGCGGCGGGCATTGCGCTCGAATGGGATGTCGCGCCGATTGTGCAGCATCTCGATTTCGGCCCGGAAAAGACGCTGCAGATCCTGCGCGTGCTGCAACAGGCCTGCTCAAATGCTGTGCAGCATTCCGGCGCCAAGACGCTCACCATCCGCCTGCAGGAGACCGGCCCGGCCGAGGCGCCGCAGGTCGCTCTGTCGGTCATCGATGACGGCCAGGGCATGGACCCCGCCGCCAGCCAGGGCAAGGGTATGGCCTCCATGCGCCAGCGCTGCGACAAAATCGGGGCGGCGTTCACACTGAATTCCGCCCCCGGCCAGGGGACGCAAATCGCAATAGGGTTTCCGATCAACGCGCCAATCGCGGGTGAAATCACACCTGCCGAGTAAGCATCACGAAATCCAAACGGGGTATACAAAGCGTACAGAAAAACATGCCACGGCTTTACGCCGGCTCGCTCTCATGGCTTTTTCTCTTCGGGGACCATTCGCCAGCCGGGCCAGCCAAACGCCTTGTGTCTTGTGGCAATGGAATGCGAAAAGTGGTGCCGATGAGCCGGTTAGAGCGTTTGTTGAGTCCTGTGGGGTTAGGTGGTATTGCCCGCTCGCACACCTATCGCGCCCTGCGTGACCCAAGCTGGACCTTCTCACCGCGTGCCCTCGCAAGCCGCCGCACACTGCGCGACCTGCACAACTCCCAGGCCGGCGCGCATGGCTTTATCATCGGCACAGGGCCCAGCCTGAAGGGCACTGATTTCTCCCAGGTGCGCGGGCATCCCTGTATTGGCCTCAACCGGCTGTTTCTCGGTTTTGAGGACTTCGGCATCACGCCGGATTTCCTCGCCTGCGTGAACCCGGCCATGATCGAACAATCTGCCGAACATCTCGGCAAGCTGCCCTGTACGCTGGTCACAAGCTGGGCCGCGCGCGCGCCGCTTGGCGGGGCAGACAATGCGCTCTTCCTGCGCACGCTGGATGCGCGCGATTTCCGCACCTGCATCATGGATGCGGTGGCGACCGGCGGCACGGTGACCTATGTCGCCATGCAGTTTGCCTATTGGCTCGGCTGGTCGAAAGTCACCCTGCTCGGCATCGATCACAGCTATGATTATGAAACCCATGAGGCGCGCCTCTCCCCGCATACGCCGGTGCAGCGCCGCGCGGACGATACCAATCATTTCACCTCAGACTATTTCCCCAAAGGCGATGTCTGGCAGCTGCCGGACCTGAAACAGTCCGAAGAGGCCTATCACAATGCCCGCAAAGCTTATGAGGCCGCTGGCCGCCAGATTGTCGACGGCACGGTCGGCGGGCAGCTCACCGTGTTTCCCAAGCGCAGCGAGGCTTATGCCGCGCTCCAGCCGGCGACTTGAAGCATCGTCAATTTTGGCTCCGGCCCAGACATCCGCCAATGCCTGCGCAGGCAGGCATCCATGGACGAAAGATGCGGCCAAGCGCTCCCGATTGAGGGAGTGGTCCATGGACACATGCTTTCGCAGGTGTCGACGGTTTTCGGTGCTCTCCCAATCCTCTTTTCACTAAAGCCCATGCAACTCCGCATCGATGGCGATATAGGCCGACGCAACGCCTTGTGAGCGCAGCAACCCGGCCTGCCCGACCGTCAGCGTTTCCAGCAGGGCGATGCGCACTTCCATCCCTGTGAGTGTCTGCGCAAACGCACTGATCGTGTCGATATCATCATTGGTGATGCCAAGCCCCAAGAGGTGAAAGGCGCCTGAGAAGGTCACGCTGGGAAAGTCGCGCTTGGGCAGATAGGAAATGAAGGTGGAAAACTGCGCGCTGGCGCTCGCCACGCCCATGGCAAAGGGCGAGGAGGCCGCCGTGCCGGTGTTTCGCTGCTCGAAATAGGCCGCGCAGGCGAGGAATTCCAGCTCCGGCGCGCGCGGCGCCCAGGGGGTCGGCCAGGCGCCGTGTTCCAGCTTGACCTTCGCGATGTCGCCGCTGCCGGAAAAGGTCAGATCGGTGCGCGCGGGCGGGCTGCCAGGCACGGTGAAGACGGCATAGTGCCGCCCGCCCGTGGACAGGAGCGTGCCCGTCGCACCAAAACAGCTGACCGTCAGGCTGGATGTGTCGCCGGACTCAAAGCTCACCACCAGCGTGGCGCCGGCCTCAAGATCAAGCTCCAGAACCTGCTGGAAATTGCCGGACACGAGCTGCACACCGGCGGCTGTCGGCGTCACACTGCACCCGCCCGCCCCGCCGCGCCAGCGGTCCATGCCATAGACTGTCGCGCCGAGCGATCCGCCCGCAAAGCCGCGTTGATTGATCGCGAAATCGCCGTTCAAAAGCAGGTTTTCCGCAGGCGGCGGGGATGCGAGCCCCGCGGGGAAACTGATGCGGCCGCTATCGGGATCGGCGGCCAGGCTGTCATACCAGCTGCTGCCATCGGGGCTGACCTTCACGCGAAAGGCATCATCACCAGCGAGGCCGAATTCCGCGCGGCCGGAAAAGTCGGTCTGAAAGAGGAGGCTGGCCGTATCACCCGCGCTGGCCTTGTTGATCTTCAGCTGGTGGCCATTGCCGTCATGATTGAACAGCGCGGCTGGGGACGACACCACAAGGCGGTTGGTCCCGTCCGCGCTGGCATTGATGCCGAGCTGGGAACTGGTTGTCGCGTTCGGCACCTCAACCCAGGCCGCGCCGTCATAGACCATCTCAATGCCGGTATCGCGCACCCAGGCGCGCCAGCCTTCCTGCGGGCTGTGGAACTGCCAGGCGCCGTCGAGATAGGCGGCAATTTCGCTGTCATGGCCTGCCCCATCGCCCGTGGCGCCAACAGGGACGATCTGGCAAAGCCCTTCATCGGGCGCGCCCGACAAGGCGTCCGTGGCGCTGGCAACGCTGAGCTGCACCAGCGCCTCCAGCACCCGCAGGCTCTCATTCAGCGTGACATGTTTCTGCGCCTGGGAGGCGGCAAGATAGGGCAAGCCGAGGCTTGGCGTGGCGGTAGGCATCTGGGGACATCTCCGTGGACCGTTTGCGATCCACAGTGCGCGCGGGCCACACCCGGTCGGATAAGTCCGCGCCTATGCCCGGAGATTCAGTCTCTAAAGCCGGCGTCCACCAGACCGGCCAGCCCGTTCGACACGCCGGATGCGGTATTCGATCTGATTATGATGATCGACAATCACCGTGTGCAGATAGGCAATCATGGCAAAGCAAAACGCCAGCGCGCCAGCTGGTAGAACGGACAGCACGATCCCCATCATGCCAAGACTGGAAACCAGCAAGGCGCCCGGCGATGCAACCAATGCGATCGCCAGCAAGGCGAGAAGGCCGCGCCAGCTGCGATAGAAGGACAGGATCCGTCCAATCCGCCCTGAACCCGTCACGGCGGGCGGGCTTACACTGCCCCTGGACATATGATCTTCCCTTCCTTCAACTGAACGCTCGCCTGTCGAAGCCCCTGTTTGATCCCCCTGCTCGACAAGTTCCGCAAGGCGGCGGAAATTGCGTGGCAAGGTCGGCGGAGTGCGCGTATGCGCAGCCTCGCGCAGGGCGTCCTGGAGTTTCTCACGCTCCTCGCGAATATCGTGATTCTGGAAGGCAAAGGCGCGGGCAGCCTCTGCCACACCCGGCAACCGCCAGCGCGCACGATCAAACTGATCGAGCACAGTCAGGATCGGCTCCACGCCTGGCTCTTTTACGATGACCGCCCCGCCACTGCGGTGAAGATGGTTGATCGAGGCATAATCCAGTGGGCCGATCGCCAGAACACAACGCCCTGCCGCCAGCACTTCGGGAATCTTGTTTCCCATGGAATGACGGACATAGCGAGCCGAAGCTTCATCGAAATTATAGGCCACGACCAGCACATCGGCATCCGCGAGCCATTCGAAATAGGCTTGCTCATCATGCTCGGTTGTGGAGATCGAGGTGGCGCGGAACTGACTGAACAGGGCACCTGCCTCGCGCTGCCAGTGCTCACGCGTATTGATTTCCAGGCGAATGGCCCGAGTCTCTGCAAGTTGTTCCACCGCCTGGGCAAGTGCAAACACAGTGTCTCGCGACATGTCGCGCGCGAGCCCGCCGGAATATCGGATCACCAGTTCCTCACCCTGCCCCGGCGGGTCGCGCACAATGGCCGACCAGATATCCGGATCGATGCCATTGGCCAGGACATGGAAGGGGGCGCCCAGGCGCTGTTCCATGGCAATGCGCAAGGACTCGCTGATGGCGAAGTTTGTGTGCGCGCCCTGTGCCAGTTGCGCGGTATCGGCGAGCATTTTCCGATATTCGCGCTTGTTGCGTTCAGCCAGGCGCTCCAACCAGTCATCCATGATCCAGGTGATCAGCGGGGCGCCGGTGCGCTCGATGACTGCCATGGCCATGGCATGCAGGTCCGGCCGGTCATCCAGCGGGCGATAGACGATAACATCCGGGTCCCAGGCCGCGCACAGATCGATCAGCGGTTTGGGATCGGAATAGATTGGCGGGACGCGGGTTTCCGGGATCGCCCCACCATCTACAGTCAGGGCGTCCGCGCCATCTGTGTTGACTTCCATAAGGCGCGCCCATGGCCAGCCGGAAAACAGCGTGCGCTTCAGCGCGCCGGTGGCCGAGACCCCACCTATGGGAACCATGTCGATCAGTAAAACACGCGGATAAGGTGTTTCATGTGTGGCAGCCAAGCTTGGTGCCTCAACCCCGGGAAGAACGGCCTTGCTGTCCTCACCATTTACCGCGGATTTTGGCGTGAAGAGCCCATCATAGTCGCGGCGCTCGAAAACCTCCAACTTGCCGCCCTTGGTGGCGTTGTAGATTGGCTGACTGATCTGGTCGCAGACAAGGCGCGCCTCGCGATAAGCCTCTATCATCATGTCGACCTGCGGGTCGTGCCAGCGATAGCCTTTGCCGAAATAGTCCGGATGGAAGTGATTGGGGTCATCGCTGGCCATGTCGATGACCCGCGTGGCGCCGGTTTCCTCGATCTCGCTATCATCGGGAATGGAATAATCGGCGTCGACGCCGATGAGATAGATCTCCCGAAAGCCGAGATAGGCTGCCAGCTGCATGCAGGTGAAGGTCACCGTACAGCCGGTATAGGTCACCTTCTCCGCATCTGTGGAGAAATCGAAGCCATGAGGATAGCTCACCCGCGCGCGGTGATTGAAGAAGATCGTATTGGCATCCTCCTTCAGGCAATAACCGAGATAGGCTGGGAAAAGCTTGGTCGTGTTTTTCAGGGCATTAAGGTCATCGGCGCGATCTTCAGCGACCAGGTGATCCTCAACGACATAGAAAGTCGGCGACCAGTCCAGTTCGCGCCCCTTGAGGTAAAACCCATTGGTCGCGAAAGTCACTTCGCCTTTCAGCTTTGACAGGTCGGTCCGGTTCAGGCTCGGCCCGTTGCCGATGATGAAACAGCGTCGCTGCCCAGCATATTGCTTGCGCAGTGCGCGCATTTGCGGACGATAAATCCGGTCGAGCTTCTGATTGTGGATATCGGCAACCCGCCCCATGCCAGCCACCTTGGCCTGGAGCGGCACACGGTCGGTGGGAAGATAATTCGGCGATGTCCACGGCACACGCTTCAGGAGCGCGCGATAATCTGCCTCCAGATGCGGTGCACTTTGCAAGGCGTCGTGATCATACGTATCTGCCATAGAACGGTTATAGCCCGGTCTCGGTTCCTCTACACAAGCCCGTAAGTGCCCGATTTCAAGGGAGTGTTTCCAGAGTTTTTGTCAGTTTGACAAGACGTTTCGCAGTGTTTTGCCTCCGCTGCTGCCCTTTTGGGCTCGATATGCGACGGCATCCATCGAGCCTGCGGGCAAAGAAAAGAAAACGCGATGTTACGCACTCGAAAGCTTGAGATCGGTCCATGAAGTGGCATAACCGAAAAGGCGCGCGAATAATTTGTTAACAGCTCACCTGAGCTGAGAGTTTCAGAATGCGCCGACAGATTTTAGAGTTGTCAGGGAGCCAGACCCCGTGAAGCGTATTAGTGTCTATCCCGCTATCACAAATGAAGCCGACGCCGCCGATCTGCTGAGCCGACTCAACTGGCATCTGTCACCCTATATAAGCCAGATCGCATCCCTCAGCATTGTCTCCTCAGTGCCCCTGAGCATGCTGAGACAGCTTTCCGCGCCCTATTATCTCGACCCTGCCTCGGCCCCATCGAACGCGCCCGACACATTCTTCCAGAAGCTGGAGATCCGTGCGCATTTCGACTTTCAGACCACCAGTTGGACCGAACATCTCAAGCAATCGGATATCGTGATCGTCTGGAAGATTCCTGGCGAGCATGATGAAACCGGGCCGGATGAGGTATTCTCAAGCCAGCCGGAATTACGCGCTGCCCTGCCTGAAAAGATCAAGCTGGTACTTGCTGACCGCACCGCGCGCGCGACCGAGGCCTCGCTGTTGCTGAGCGCGGCATTGGGCCTGGTGGGCGATATCAGCCAGGTGATCGCCGACAGCCATGCGAAATTCCTCGCTTTCACGGAAACAATCACACGCGATAAATGCCATGTCTTCGGCACCGGTCCCTCGCTCTCGCAGGTCGACGGGATGGATTTCAGCGATGGCGATGTCATCACCTGTAATTCCTTCGTGGCCAATGAAGAGCTGATGGCCAAGCTGAACCCGAAGGTGATCTGCGCGGCCGACCCGATTTTCCATGCCGGCCCGTCTTCCTATGCCGCTGCTTTCCGCGAAGAACTGGTCAAGCGGATGCACGAATATGACTTCACCCTGTTCGTGCCCATGCGCGATTATTTCGTGCACCTTCACTATATCCCGCACGCGTTTCACCACCGGGTCATCGCGCTGCCCTATGAAAAAGGCGAGTTCAATCTCGACCTGAAGAAGGATTTCCACGTCGCGCCGCTGCCCAATGTGCTGACCCTGCTGATGATGCCGGTCGGGGCAAGCTGTTATGACAAGATGACGATCTCCGGCTGCGACGGCCGCCCGCTGCACGAGGACCAGTATTTCTGGGGCCACCACAAGGGCTCGCAGTTCAATGACAAGATGGCCGATATCAAAGTGGCCCATCCCGGCTTCTTCAATATCAGCTATAATGATTATTATTCAAAGCACTGCGACCAGGTGGAGGAGATGTGCCGCAAATATGAGGCGCGCGGCGGCGAGGTGACGGGCGCAACCGCCTCCTTCGTCCCGGCCCTTCGGCGGCGCGGCGCGGCCGAACCGCTGCGCCAGCCGCGCTATGCCGAGCGCGATGCGCCGGTCACGGTGCTCTCGCTGAACCCCGACCTTGTCGACAAGATCGGCCACTATTGGAACTATGAAGCCAAGCTGGCGCCGATCATCCAGGACCGCGGCTGCGAATATCGTGTGGCCGCCAATTCGCAACTTGGCTCGGACATGATCAGCGAGATCGCCGATGATGGCACCGTCACGATTGACGGCATCACGGTCGATCCGTGCCTGAGCACCAATAGCTGGACGCTCGCCAACCGGATCGGCAACCGCACCGACAAGTTCGAGGATGTCGAGGCCGCCGTCCATGCCGAATTCGAGCGCGCGATTGACCGTGTGCGCGCGGCCGCGCCGGGCGAGGTGATTGTCTATATGTATACCGGCAGCCTTGAGCACCTGAACATTCTTTACCAGATCTCGCGCGACCGGCCCGATATCCGGATTGTGGTGAACTTCTTCTGGCTGAAAACCGCCGATGTCTGGTCGCCGCGCTTTGCCTCTAAATATGCCTGGCTGCTGGAAGAGCTGCAGCATGACCGGCGCATCTTTGCGACCGCGATGACGCCCCACCAGATGCGCGCGCTGCAGGCCCGCACGGGCCATGTGGTGCCGGTCGCGCCCCATCCCAGCCCGCTGATCAATGATGATCAGGCCCGCGCTACCATCGCGACGCCCGCGCCGGAACAGGTCGACCAGGTGCGCATTTTCTTCCCCTCCGCCAACCGGGTGGAAAAAGGCTCGGAGCTTTTGTTCGACACCGCCTCGAAACTGGCCTCCATGCTGCGCGGGGAGAATTACCGCGTGGTCTTCCGGACAGACCCGCTGGACGAAAACGCCACGGAGGAGCAGCGCGAAGCCCTCGGCGACTACAAGGTGCTGGCCGGACATATCGAGGAAGCCGACTTCATCGAGGTTCTGCGCACCGCCGATGTTGTGGTCTTGCCCTATCTGCCACCGGATTTTGCCGACCGCACATCAGGCCTCCTGATTGATGCACTTTATGCCGGAACGCCAGTCGTCGCCCTGGGCGGCACATGGCTGGCCGAATGCGCGACCGAGCATGGCTTCGGCCGTGTTGTGAACATTCCCGAAGGCGAGCATATCGCCCGCGCCGTTTATGATACGATCTTACAGGTCAAGCGCGGCGAGATTGACATGACCCAGGCGGCAAAATCCTATTTTGCCAGCAATTCCTGGGTTGGGCTCGGCGAGCAGATCCTTTCGGGCACGCAGAGCGACAACCAAGTCTACTGGTCAGAGCCGCAGCAGGAATATGCTGAAACCTTGCGCGAGTCCGCCTTGCCGCTGATCGGCCAGGCCCCGCCATCGGCAGATGCGCGGCTCGATGCAATCGCCCTGGCACGTAGCCTGATGAGCGATAACACGACAAAACAGCTTGTCCTCAGCGGCATCGACAAGGCCCAGGCGTTGATCGAGGCGGCTGAAGACAATTGCACCGGCACGGCGCTGGAAAGCGATCCGATGGCCTATGGCGCGGTGATCGATGCCGTGGCGAAACTGCCCGAAGGCGCCTGGAAACTGGAAGATGTGCGCCCGGGAGCCGGCATGAGCGGTGAACGCAATCACCGTCGCGAAGTCTACACGCTTGTCGAAACGCTCGATCACATTCCGCCGGAGAGCAATGTTGGCCTGATTATCCGGGACTATATGCCCGGCATGGCTGATACAGTGCCAAGCTGGATCGAATATACCCGGCCTGCAATTTCCTGTCTGGGAATCTTGACCGACAGCTATGACCGCCCGGCAGAAAAAACACTGGAACTGGTCAACTGGTTCACCCAGCGCGGCTATCAGGTACTGGTCGCCGAATACTGGCACCCCCGTCGGGTGGGTGACACCAAGCCGCTGCGGCGAATCACGCTGGCGCCATATTGCCCATCACGCCCCAGCACGGACTGCATGCTGATCGCCCTGGCTGAGCCTCGGCCGGTTCCTGAGCTGAAAGCCGCGCTGAACGCCGCCTGCACACATGTTGAATACCGTGAGGTGCGTTCTTCCGAAGCCATTGCGGCGCGGCTATGGGCCCAGGCTGAACCGGCCGAAAAAGCCAGCCTGCTTGCAAGCGCGGCAACACCGGGTGGGAAGGTCTGGGAATTGGCGGGCCTGGCCGCTGGCGAGATCGAGCCAGACCAGTTCACCACCATCAAGGAAACCGACGAACTGCGCGTCCACCGCGCTTTCCTGAAGTTCAAGCCCAGCGTAGGCGAGCCTGTATGCGCCGAACTGGACGTGAAAGCCACCGGCCAACGCTATGTCTCGATCTGGCTGACGGATCGCAAGAACAAGATGCTCGCAGAGGCAACTTTCGATCTGGAGATGGGCAAGGCGGTCAAGGCCGGAACGAACTCCACCCTGATTGATGGCGAGGCCTTTGGCGGCATCGCCGCGCTGGAAGAAACCGCAAGCGGCCCAGGAAGATATCATGTCTGGCTGTCGGTAGATCAGATCAACACCGATCAGGCCCTGATGGCGCAGCTTGTCATGCGCGAAACCGCCGGCGGGACTGCGCGCTACACAGGCGACAGTGAACATGTTCTGGGTGTGCGGAATTTTGCCGTCCGCCAATCCAACCGCCCGGCCATTCTCAATGACGTTTTGACTGCAGCTGCGCCGTCCACCCGCAAGGAAGCCCGCCCAGCCAAGGCGCCGAAAGAGGCTGAAAAAGTCACCAAGGTTTCAGAAGCCAACTCCGCGACGCAGGCCGTGCGCAAGCATGCGCGCGATCGGATCGGTCGGATTGGCCTGTTCTTTGATCGCGGTGCATCCGCCCTGCGCAGCGAGCCTTCGCGGGGTCCGGCAGAGCCAATTGATCTGGTCTCACTCGGCATCAGCGCGGATCCAAAGCGCGGCTGGTGTGTTGGAGACAAGGTCCAGGTCAAGAATGGCAAACATGGCTATGAGATCGACCGCAATGATGGCAGCCACAAGGATCAGTTCTTCACGATCGTTTCCGTTGAGCGCGGCGCGGAATATGAACTGGCGCTGACAATCAACGAAATTGATCCGCGCCTGGTGGTGCTCGTCGACGGACAGGTGGCTGTCGATATGAGCGAAGCCCGTGATGTCTCGGTCAAGGTTACCGCCAAGACCAATACGATGCGGATCGATCTGAAAGGGGTTGATTCCTACCGCGCCAAATTCACCCTCGCCGATGCCCGCCTCACAGAGCTGGCAAGAGCGCTCAAGACTGCCTAAAGCGCGACACTTTGTGAGCTAAATGCAACCATTTGTCAGTTCCAGTGCTGACAACAGAATCGGAGATTGATCCGATGGCAATTGTTGATAGATGGTCATGTTAACGAAAGAGGGAATTTGATGCTTACTCTTCGCCTGTCATGGATTGGCTTGGTCGCGCTCGTGCTGTCTGCATGCGGCGCGCCTGGCCCGTCCGATAGTGCTGAAGAAGCTGCAGAGGATCTGGATATCGTCGTTGCAGCCGCACCGGATCCGGAACCTGCAGGGGAGTATTTCGACGGTACGCAGTCGCGCGTGATCGATTTCGATCCTCAAATCCGTTTGCACACGATTGAACTCGTGCTGAAGAGCGATGATGGCCAGCCGACTGAGGCCTTTTCCGATGTCTCCCCCGCCATGCCTTTCAACAGCCCTGGCCTCGCGGTTTTTCTTCAGGATGAGACCTATCTCCTCGTGATCAAACCGAATGAGGGTGAAAATCTTGACTTTAGAGCCGGCACGCCGAGCGAAATGACCCATGTCAAAATGGTCACAACACTTGATGGCAGCGCCCTTTTTGTGGATGGGGAGTTGGTCGGGAGCGGGCCCCGCGCGCGCCCACTGCGCAGCGCCTCCATCGGGCAGGGGTTACGTGAGAGATTTTGGGCAGGTACAGTGTATTCATTTGCAGCCTGCTCAACACCGTCGGGCCTGACGATTGGCGAGATAAGCGTCGACCCGACACTTGCAGACTGCGAAAGTACGCTCTGAACGGGGCCAATAGGACTTCACTTCCAAAATGAGGGGATTGAAATGGGAATTTTTGGACGCGGAAACACAACCGACGATCTCAAAGTGGCAGAGACACCTGCGCCTAGTGCTGCACCGTCTGCCAACATGCCATCCGACAAAGTTGTAGCGCTCAACCCTGATCGTAGCTCCACAACCCTTCTGCCGATCGGTGCCGGAGATGTGACGGCGGACCATTGGGGATCTGCAGGTCCACAAGCGGCTCGCTGGCTGTCGATCCTGTCGATTTCACGCAATGGCGGTGGGCCAGAGGATCTGGCGTATATCGATCTCGCGACAGAAGCCGGACAGCTCTATTATGTCGGCATCGCCGTTGCCGATATTGTCGGAAAATTGCAGGTCACCGCCAACGGGCAGGCCATCCTTACGGCCGAGGAAGTTGATCTTTATGAAACACGCTTTCGGGCGCAGGGCGAGGTTAGCCGCATTGGGTTCAAATGCGTCTCACGCACCGATGCGCGCGCGGTGATCACCGAAATCAATCTTCGCCCCATCTAAAATCTTGTTTGTTTCGCTGCGCGAAAACGATGTCGGAAGACGTGTCAATGACGATTGAGTGTTTCGCATTTTCAGTGAACATACGATAACTGGTTAATGCCGTAAGAGCATGCTGAATAGAGGCCATCGAAGTTATTTCACAGCCCTTTGAGCTCTGATTTCAATTGGCCTTGAATACAACACTGTAGAGTTCTGATTGAGAGGAAACGGTATGGTACCCCTGCTTATCCACCAAATGGGCCGCGTTGGGTCGACATCCATTTACAACGCCGTCAAGGATTTGCCGGAGTATCGCACCTATCACACGCACATTCTGAATCGTCAGAAATTACACCAATATGTCACACGCCGGCGCAATGGCCGGCTGAAGATGCCAAACCACGTCTATGACAGCTTCGAGGTCATCTCGACAGTTCTGGGCCTGGAACCCAAGATCAAGATCATCTCACTGGTGCGCGAACCAATGGCGCGCAATGTCTCAGCCTTTTTCAATAATCTCGATTCCTTTGGCTTCCGCAGCAAGGCGGCGCGCGAGGATGCCAAGGCTGAAGAACTGCTTGAGCGTTTTGCCGCTTATGATCACAAGATCCCTGTCCATTGGTTCTCCGAAGAAATCCGCGATGTGTTCGGCTTCACGATTTTCAACACACCGTTCAGTCATGAGAAAAAGCGCCTGGTCATTCAAAAGGATGGCATCTCTGTTCTGGTGCTGCGCGTTGAGGACAGCGACGAAGAGAAATGCGCCGCGATTTGCGATTTCCTGGAAGTCGACACGGTGACTTTCACGGAGGATAATGTGGGGTCGGGCAAATTCGGCCCGGAATATGAAAAATTCAAACACCTGTTCAACCCATCACAAAAACTTGTCGACAGCGTGTTGAACAGCCGCCTCGTCTCGCATTTCTACACTGATGAGGAAATCCAGGGCATGCGCAGAAAATGGGCAAGCCAAGAATTCGATATGCCTGCTTCCGGGTAAGCTGGGCCAACCACCACACGCGCCGAGGGGCGATCTCCAGGAGACGAATATGATCGTATGGGTTTACGGGCAGCAAAAATCTGCAAGCAGCTTCTGCTTTCAACTGGTCTGCGATGTATTGGAGGCCGCAGGATACGAACAGCGTGAGCGCCGTGCAGCCTACCTGGAAGGCGTGTCTGGAGCGATGACGACGGGCCTGCGTTCCACGCGTGCGGAAAATATCGACCAGCTTCTTGCGAAAATCGGCGCGGATGAAGCCCCAATTGCCATCAAGACCCATGGCAATCTCACGCCCAAGATCAAGGCCCAGTTTCGCGCGAAACAGGCTGTTGGCTTTGCCACATTCCGCGATCCGCGCGACGCTGCGCTCTCACTCTATGAACACGGTCAGCGCAATCGCGAAAAAGGTATTGAGGGCAAGTTCGGCGAGGCGGAAACCCTGACCATGGCGGTTGAGCATATGGCAAAATCCCTGCCTCGCATTGAGGCCTGGACCAATCAAGGCCGCGTGAAGCCGATTTCCTATACCCGCCTCAGCGAGGAGCCACTTGAGGCCGTGCGCACTATTGCCCGCCACCTGAAACTGAAAGTGCCGGTCAGGAAAATCGTCGCCGCCTATCAACAGGGCGAGAAGGAAATTGGTAATTTCAATGTCGGTCAAAAGGGCCGGTTTGACGAAATCGCGACGCCGGAAGAAAAAGCCGCCGCCGAGGCCGCTTTTGGTGATTTCACTCTGCCCGAAGACGTTCCAGTCAAGGCTGCTGAAGATATCGCCACCGCGGAGGATGCTGAGGCTTAAGCAACCTTAGAGGTCAGTCCCCTCGAGAGACTTCATCTCCTCAAAGTTCATCTCCAGTTTTACCTGGCCCCAGCGATCGGATTTCTGGTCGATCACCAGGTTTGGGATGGCATTGCGAAATAGCGAGCCGCGCTCATGCACAACGCGCAGGACAGCGCGATATTTTGATCTCGTGAGCGCTTGAGGTGGCATGGAGACCTTAAGCGTTTGCCGAGCCTCTGCTGGAACCGTAAAAGTATGTGCTTGCCGCGCCAGCGGTTGGGCTGCCTCGTCATAGAGGAAGAGGATTGCACGTACCTCCTCACCGCATAATTGATCTGAAAACTCCAAGCTGATCTGAAGCGAAACCGCCTGGCGCGGCAAAAAGCTCTCTACCGCTTCTCCTTCCGCATTCACCCAGGCGGTATCCAAGCCGGGAAGTAACGCCGTATCATGATGAACCGGGCCCAGTTCCCGTCCGCGGCCAGTCAGGTCAATGACCTCGCCAGTGTCCTCATCGATGATTGGTTCTGCAGCTGCGCCGAACTTGTCGAGATAGAAGGCCACAGCCTTCGAAGGATCGCCTTCAAATACGGCTTCGCCCGCTTCCAGGACGATCACACGATCACAAAACTTCGCCAAATGCCCCGTATTGTGGGTACACATGACGATTCCACAGGACTCCCGCATACTTTGCAGTTGCGCCATGCATTTTTGCCGGAAGCCGTAATCGCCAACGCCAATCACTTCATCGATCAGCAGGATTTCCGGGGAAACGTGTACAGCAACGGAAAAGGCCAGACGCAGCTTCATGCCCTGGCTATAGGCGCCGAAGGGTGCATCGATGAAATCGCCGATTTCGGAAAACTCGATCACCTGATCCATAATCGCGCGCGCCTGCTTGCCCGACAGGCCGCGAATGATCGCGCCAAACTTGATATTTTCCCGCCCGCTCAGAAGAGGCTGATAACCGGCCGTGAGATTGATCAGTTCCGAAAGCCGGCCATTCACCGAGAGCCGCCCTTTGTCGGGCAACATATGCCCGCCGAGCAGACGCAAAAGGGTCGACTTTCCAGCGCCGTTTCGCCCGATCAGGCCAACAGCTTCGCCCTTTCGCAGGGTCAGCGACATATCTCGAAGAGACCAGAATTCATCGCGCCGCAGTGTGTCGTGCCCAGGGTTGAGGAACAGGCTGCCCTTCAGCATCGAACGTGACAGGCGACGCCGGTTCGATGCCACGGTGCGCCCGAACTTCTTCCAGGCATGGTCAAGATGCAGCAGTGGAGGATTAGCCATATGAGTCTACCCGGAAACCGATTCCTTGATCTGTGGCTGTAGGGCGTAAAAAATCCGCCCCGCAATCAACAGCACGATCGGGGTCGCGATGAGAAACGGCAGAATAAGCTGGAAGTCACTCATTGTACCGAGGACCACCGCTTCCCGCGTTTGCCCAAGGAACAGCGAAAACGGATTGTAGCGATACAAGGCATCAGACCCGAATAGTGTTGGCACCGGCCAGATCGCGCCACTGAAGAAGATCAGATAGCGAAACAGGATCTGTAGCAGGTTCTGGACATCCGGGACGGCCGAAATGATCGGCACCAGGATAACACCGACCGAGAAGGTCAACACCATGGCACAAGCCAGAATACCTGCGGCCGGAAGCAGGCCCGCAAGGCTATAAGACCCCAGGGCAATGATCGCGGCAGCACAAAGCGCCGCGCGAATCAGGGTCTCCAACGCGACCTGGCCGAAGCCGACCACAATGGCCCCAATCATCGGAAAACGTGCGCCAGCGACGAGGTTGCGGTACTTCCGGATCGACGCACTTGGGGTCATCACACCATCGCGCAATAACATCCAAAGCGTCACGCCCATGGTTGTAAAAATCACCGGATCGATCAGTTGCGTGTCGGCCTCATCGGGCACCTTGATCACTGTGCGCAGCAATAGATAGGCACTCACCGGCAGCATCGGCATGATATAGGCCCAGGCCGTACCCAGCACACTGCGCATATGCGGAGCGTTGAAATCGCGCCAGAAAACCATGAAAATCTGTCGCCGAAAGACCCAGACATCTTTCAGTAACCGGGCATTGGCACGAATGAATCCAGCGCGATGGCGGGTGGCATGAACTGTCGGCCGGTTGCTACGTGGCGCAGGCACGGCAGCGGGTTTGCGAGGCACCTCCTCCGTAACACCTGCATCACTCATTGCCCAAAGCCTCCCGCGACCGATAAACCTGCATCTTCCGGGCTGGCCCTCAGCCAACCCGCGCGGAACTGCTCCAGCTCAGCACCAGTGTAAAAATGCTGCGCCAGCTGAGAGGAGTACAGCTCGTCCAGGATTGCCTCGGGCATTTTCAGAATGGTGCGCACCGCTTCATAAGTATCAGAATACATCTTCTCGCGCCCCACATTCGCGCGACTGATCTCAAGCGATTTCAAACCGAGATGCCGGCAAAGGGCCTGGGATTTGATCTCATCGGAATCTTCCGCGCGCACCACAATCAAGCGGCATTGCCGATTTTCCCCAACAAGGCACTTACGTTCATGATCAAACGGCTTGGTATAGACATTCAGTCGGAACACGCGCCGGATGTTTCGGTCAAACCAGTCCAGCGAATTGGAATGGCGATACCGGCGCACGAAAATATCGGCCACTTCCTCTGCGGGGTTTCGAACTTTACCCTCTTCAATGGACAGAAAACTCGTTGCATTCTGAAAGAAGGCTGACAGGTTTCGCGCCACCGGATCCCGCACAGCGCTAACAATCTGAACCTGGCCCGGATCCTGGGCGAGCCAATCCAGCACCGCGCGAGAACGCACCAAGTTCGGCGCATTTTCGACCCCACGCTCGGCATTACGAGTTTCCATGGTCTCCAGTCGGCCTGCATCAAGATGATGAATATGGACCACATCCCATAGCCGGGTCGTATCCAGTGCTTCAGCGATCGCTGTGGAGGCCACCTTGCCCATCTGCAAGACCAGCAAAAGCGGGCGGAAATGCGCGGCGACTGCGCGCTCAATGGCATCTTCCAGAATATCTTCTGGTGACCGGCCGGTAATGCGCGAGACAGTTTCGGCCTTCTTTTGAAGTCCGGGAGGGATGGTGAGGCCCTGAAGAAGATTCGTCATCAAGCCGTCCTGAACTTTACTACGACGCCCCTGCATGGCGTTAAGTGTTAGCCAAGTGCCTGGGAACTGCCAACACTTCTACGCATTCCAGCGACCCGCCCCCCAAGGAACCTTACAAACAGCTCGCCTTACGCCTCTGCCATCCATTTGGAGTCCAGGAACCAGGCATAGGTCTGCTCGATTCCCTCGCGCAGGCCGATTTTCGGTTCCCAGCCCAGGGCGCGCAGCTTGTCGGCCGCCATCAGCTTGCGTGGCGTGCCATCGGGCTTGGTGCGGTCATGGCGCAGTTCGCCTTCAAGGCCGACCACATCCATCACCGTGCGGGCAAGCTCGGCAATCGTGACATCCTCTCCCGAGCCAACATTGATATGCTGGGCCTCGGAATAGACCTTCATGACATGGATCAGCGCATCGGCGAGATCGTCGACATGCAGGAATTCCCGGCGCGGCGTGCCCGTGCCCCAGATCTCGATGCCATCCTCACCGGCCAGTTTGGCCGCATGCGCCTTGCGGATCAGCGCGGGCAGGACATGGCTGGACTGCAGGTCGAAATTATCGTTCGGGCCATAAAGATTGGTCGGCATGGCGGAAATGAAATCCAGGCCATGCTGCTTGCGATACGCCTCGCACAGCTTGATGCCGGCAATCTTGGCGATGGCATACCACTCATTGGTGGGCTCCAGCGGGCCGGTGAGGAGGGAATCCTCCTGGATCGGCTGCTCGGCAAATTTCGGATAGATGCAGGAGGAGCCGAGGAACATCAGCTTCTCCACATCCGCCTTGGCAGCGGCGTGGATGACATTCGCCTCGATCATCAGATTGTCGTAGAGAAAGTCAGCCGGATAGGTGTCATTGGCGAGAATGCCGCCCACTTTTGCCGCCGCGACAATCACCGCATCAATCTTGTTGTCACCATAGAACTGCGCCACCTGGCCCTGATCCATCAGGTCCACTTCCGCGCGTGTGGCGGTGAGAATCGCCTCGCAATTCTCAGAGCCGAGCCGGCGCACGCACCCGGACCCCACCATGCCGCGATGGCCGGCGACCCAGACGCGTTTGCCTTCCAGGCTATAGGGCGCGCCGAGCTCAGCCATGACGGTCCTGGCGGTGTTCTTCCAGCGCCACCGTCTCAAGGTCTGCGGCCACCATTTCCTTCACCAGATCCGGGAAGCTGGTGGTGAATTCCCAGCCGAGATCCCGCTTGGCCTTGGCCGGGTTCGCAAGCAGCTGCTCCACCTCGGCCGGGCGGAAATAGCGCGGGTCGATCTTCACCAGCGTCTTGCCGGTTTCCTTCGAAACGCCGACCTCATCGACGCCCTCGCCCTGCCACTCAATGGCCTCGCCAATCTCGCGGAAGGCGAGTTCGGTAAACTCGCGCACAGAGTGCATTTCCCCGGTGCCGAGCACGAAATCATCCGGTTTGTCGTGCTGCAGCATGCGCCACATGCCCTCGACATAATCGCGCGCATGCCCCCAGTCGCGCTGGGCATCCAGATTCCCCAGATAGAGGGTGTCCTGGAAGCCGAGCTTGATGGCCGCCACGGCGCGCGTGATCTTGCGCGTCACGAAAGTCTCGCCGCGCAGCGGGCTTTCATGATTGAAGAGAATGCCGTTGGAGGCGAAAATATTATAGGATTCCCGGTAGTTCACCGTGATCCAGTAGCCATAAAGCTTGGCCGCGCCATAGGGCGAGCGTGGATAGAAGGGCGTGGTTTCGCTTTGGGGCACTTCCTGGACCAGGCCATAAAGTTCCGAGGTCGAGGCCTGATAGAATTTCGTCTTGTCTGTCAGCCCCAGAATGCGGATCGCCTCCAGCAGCCGCAAGGTGCCAATCGCGTCAGACTGCGCTGTATATTCAGGGGTTTCGAAGCTGACCTGCACATGGCTTTGCGCGCCGAGATTGTAAATCTCATCGGGCTGCACATCCTGGACAAGCCGGATGAGATTGGTCGAATCCGTCAGGTCGCCATAATGCAGGAAGAAGTGCGGGTCTGCCTCATGCGGATCCTGGTAAATGCCATCCACGCGCTGGGTATTGAAGCTCGACGAACGACGCTTCACGCCGTGTACTTCATAGCCCTTTTTCAGCAACAAGCGCGCGAGATACGCCCCGTCCTGCCCGGTCACGCCGGTGATAAGCGCCTTTTTTGCCATGAATGATGTCCCACTTCGACTAGCTCAGACTGGGGCGGGCCTAGTCAATCACGCGGCCTAAATCAACTGCTTTGACAAGGCCGCACTGTGTAATGTCCAATTCGCGCCAAAGACGAAATCCGATGCTCGAATCAAAGGCGCACAAGGATTAATCGCGCATTCCGGCTGCAAGTGAAGACACAGTGTTACCCCTGCGCCACACCCGATTGCCGCATTTCAAGGCGCCTGCGGGCGGTCTCGACGCAAAGAGGTTAAAAATCTCTCATTAGGGGACAGCAAGGGTTTGCAAATCGGTCGCACAGCTGTGATAACCAGCCGGCAGGTCAAGTGGAGACTTCCCCATGGTGGACGTGAGCGTAGTGTTCAGGGCGCTGAACGAAGAGAAGTGGTTCGATGATGCTCTTACCGCCTGCCGCTCGCAGAAACTGGATAATCTGGACTATGAGATTGTGCTGGTGGATTCCGGATCTACAGACCGCACAATCGAGATTGCCGAATCCCATGACTGCCGCATTGTTCACATTCCCAAGTCACAATTTACCTTCGGACGCTCCCTGAACTGGGGCTGCGAGGCGGCCAATGGCAAGTATCTGGTCTTCATCTCTGCGCATTGCGTGCCGACCCATGATCGTTGGCTGCAGGACTTGATCCAGCCGCTGATCGACGGCACCGCACAATACACCTATGGGCGCCAGCTCGGCCATGAGGTGTCAAAATTCTCCGAGCACCGTCTGTTCGCCAAATATTTCCCGGAATTCGATGCGGTGCCGCAAAGAGGCTTCTTCTGTAATAATGCCAATGCTGCCGTTGAGCGCTCGACCTGGGAAAAATACCGTTTCGACGAGGATGTGACCGGCCTGGAAGACATGGTGCTCGGCCGGCAGGTCGTGGAAGGCGGCGGGCGCGTCGGCTATGTCGCTTCAGCCGCCGTGACGCATATTCACGAAGAGACCCTCGCCCAGACGCAGAAGCGCTATTATCGCGAAGCGCTGGTGCTGCGCGACATCATGCCGGAAGTGCATGTGACGCGGTTTGATGCGGTGCGTTATTTCTCCGCCGGGGTCTTCTTCGATCTTCTCGCGGCCAAGCGCCAGAAACAGTTCCTGCGCCGTTTCCGGGAGATTTTCGGCTTCCGCTTCATGCAGTATCTGGGCACGTATCGCGGCCATAACGAGCATCGCCGCCTGTCGCGCGCCCAGAAGGAAGCCTATTTCTATCCCCAGCTTCCGAAACAGCATGGGCCACGTACCGAGCCGGCCATGCTGCGCGAGCGTGAAGTGGTCCAGCGCCGCGCGGCTTAAGCGCGTTTCCGATAGTCTTTGTCGCGGGGTGCTTGCTGGACAGCGCAGGCAGATTTTCGCATACGCTCACCTGAAATCATCTTCGACCTGTTTCGGGCGCACCGCGCTGGCCACCTGCGCCCCTGGAGTTCCTCATCATGCCTGAAAACAGCTATAAACTGGTCGCGCTGCTGCCAATGAAGGCCCATAGCGCGCGGGTGAAATCGAAGAATTTCCGCCAAATCGCGGGCAAGCCCCTCTTCCGCTGGATTCTCGACACGATGCTTGAGGTCGAAGCCATCGATAAGGTGGTCATCAACACGGATGCGCGCGAGATCCTCGCCGAAAATGGTCTGAATGACGGCGATGGCGATGGCCGCGTCATGATCCGCGACCGCAAGCCGGAAATCTGCGGCGATTTCGTCTCGATGAACCTGGTGCTGGCCGATGATGTCGCAAATGTCGCCTCCGACGCGTATTTCATGACGCACACGACCAATCCGCTGCTCAGCCCGAAAACCATCCGCGCCATGTATGAGGCGTATCTCACCGGGCTTTCCAGCGGCAGCGCCGACAGCGTGTTCACCGTCAACAAGCACCATACGCGCTATTACACGCCCGAGGGCGCGCCGATCAATCACGACCCGGCCAATCTCATCCGCACCCAGGACCTGCCGCCCTATATGGAAGAAAATTCCGTCGGCTATGTCTTCTCCGCCGACAGCTTCGCCAAGACCGAGGCGCGCATCGGCGTGAAACCGCAGCTCTTCGTCACCCCGCCGCTGGAATCGGTCGATATTGATGAGCCGGAAGACTGGTTCATGGCCGAATCGCTGCTCATGCGCGTGGCCGCCGGCGAAACCCTTCCCGAATAATCCCACTTCAAGAAGGCCCTGCCCGATGAAAGTCCTGGTCACCTGCCCGCCCATGCTGGGCCTGATCGAAGAATTCCTGCCCATCTTCCCGAAATTCGGGCTTGAAGGCGTACCCGCACAGGTCACCCAGGTGATGACCCAGGACGAGCTGGTCGAAGTCCTGCCCGATTATGATGGCTGGATTATCGGCGACGATCCGGCCACACGCCGCGTCTTTGAGGCTGGCAAGGCCGGCAAACTCAAAGCGGCGGTGAAATGGGGCGTCGGCACCGACAATGTCGACTTCGAAGCCTGCAAGGATCTCGGCATTCCGATCACCAACACGCCGGGTGTGTTCGGCCAGGAAGTCGCCGATGTCGCCATGGGCTATGTGCTCGGCCTGACGCGTCACCTGTTCGAGATCGACCGCGCCGTGCGAAATGAGAATAAATGGCCGAAACCGCCGGGCATTTCGCTCTGGAACAAGACCGCCGCCCTGGTCGGCTTCGGCGATATCGGCCGCGCGACGGCAAAACGCCTGCGCGCCACGGACATGAAGGTCATCGCCTATGATCCCTTCTTCAAACCGGCAGACGGCATAGATGTGGAGCCGGAAACCTGGCCGAACCGGCTGGAAGAGGCCGATTTCCTGATCTTCACCTGCCCGCTCACCCCGCAGACCAAGCACATGTTCAATCATGAGCTTCTCCCGCGCCTGAAGCCCGGCGTGCGCCTGGTAAATGTCTCGCGCGGCCCGATCATTGACGAGACCGCGCTGGTAAAAGCCATGCAAGACGGCACGGTCGGCGCGGCGGGCCTGGATGTGTTCGAGGTTGAACCGCTCGCCCCCGACAATCCGCTGCGCCAGTTCAACAATACGATTTTCGGCACCCATAATGGCTCCAACACGGTGGATGCGGTGCGCAAGGTCTCCAATCTCGCCATCGAGAAAATCGCCGGTTTCCTGAACGGATAAGACATGACAGCGCCGCAGCTCGATTTCACCGGCAAGCGCGTCTTCATCACGGGCGGCGCGACCGGCATCGGCGCGGAACTCGTCTGCCAGTTCGCCGCCCTCGGTGCGGGCGTGGCGTTCAACGATATCAATGAGAGCGCCGGCGAAGCCCTGGCAGCGCGACTTTCACAAAGCGCCGCCGCGCCCATCCTGTTCCTCAAGGCCGATGCCAGCGATGCCGGCGCGCTGCAGGACAGTGTGGATGATGGCGCAGGCCAACTCGGCGGGCTCGACGCGCTGATCAACAATGTCGCCAATGACCAGCGCGAAACGATAGATGACATCACGCCGGAGACCTGGCGGAGCAATCTCGCCATCAATCTCGACCCGGTCATCTTCGCCTCAAAGGCCGCCACGCCCCATCTGAAAGCGGCGGGCGGGGGGGCGATCGTGAATTTCAGCTCGCTCAACGCCCTGCTCGGCCCGGCCGATCTGATCACCTACACCACCGCCAAGGCGGGCATTATTGGCCTGACAAAGTCGCTCGCCGAGGCGCTGGGGCCTGACCGTATCCGCGTGAACGCCATCATCCCCGGCTGGGTGGTGACCGAGAAACAGCGCCAGCTCTGGCTCACGCCCGAGGCCGAAGCCGAGTGGAAGGCCATGTGCGCGCTGAAGGATGATTTGCTGCCGGAAGATGTCGCCCATCTCGCACTCTTCCTTGCCAGCCCCCTTGCGCGCATGATCACGGGCCAGGGATTCGTGATCGATGCCGGGCGCACCTGACGCGCTGGCGCAGGGAGGACCAGAATGATCACCGCCGAACTGATAGCCGAAGTTGAAACAGGCGATACGCTCGGCGAGGGGATTGTCTGGGATGCGCGGCGCGGGGCGTTCATCTGGGCCGATATTCTGGGGCGTCGCCTGCATGTCTGGACGCTGGACGGCGCGCGCCTTGAGACGCGGGATGTGCCGCACAGGCTCTGCAGCCTGTCGCTGACACGTGATCCGGGCATCATCATCGCCGCCTTCGATAAGGGCATCGCCGCATACAATATTGAGAGCGGCGCGCTGAGCTGGCTGCACCAGCCCGACCTTTCCCCCGGCGAGCGCTTCAATGATGGCCGCACCGGCCCGGATGGCCGCTTCTGGGTCGGCACCATGGTGGAAGATGCCGAGGCCGCTGGCGGCACGGACAAGGGCGCGCTTTACAGCCTCGACAAGGATGGCGGCCTGCGCCAGCATTTTTCCGGCATCCACATCTCCAATGGCCTCTGCTGGAGCCCGGATGCCACCCGGCTCTACCATGCCGACAGCCCGAAACTGCGGGTGAAGGCTTATCCGTTCGATGCGGCAAGCGGCGTGCTAGGCGAGCCGGCGAATTTCATCGGCAAGGAGCACCTCACAGGCGGGCCGGATGGCGCGGTGTGCGATGCGGCGGGGCTCTATTGGAGCGCGGTCTGGGGCGGGTCCTGCGTCTCTGTTTTCGCCGAGGATGGCGCGCCGCTCGGAAAGATCGACATCCCGGCCCCGCATGTCACCTGCCCCTGCTTCGGCGGGCCGGAGCTCGACATTCTGGCCGTCACCACCGCGCGCGCTGAGCTCTCCGAAGACCAGCTCCAGGCCGCCCCGCGCTCGGGCAATCTCTTCGTCTACAAGACCGCACATACCGGCCAGCCGACCCAGCTCTGGGGCGGAAAGGTCTAGGCCCATGGCCGGGCCGAGCTTCGTCCTTTCCGTCCCAATCGGGGCGTGGAACCCGGCCCTGCCCTCCGCCGTGGCCTCGCTGCTGGCGCAGGATGTAGACCTCCGCCTCGCCCTGCTGGATGCCTCCGGCGATGCGCGCATGGCCGAGGCGCTCGCGCCGCTGCAGCCGCTCACCGCCTATCACCGCACCGGGCCAGATGCCGGGCAGGCCGCCGCCATTCAGGAAGGCTGGGACGCGGTGGAAGGCGAGGTTTATGGCTGGCTGAACGTGGATGATTTCCTCTTCCCCGACGCACTCGCCCGCGTCGCTGCAACCTTCGAAGCGAGCCCGGACTGCGCTGCCGTCACCGGCCAGAGCATCCTCGTCACGCCGGAGTTTCACCATCTCGGCGCCCATCCCAGCGTCGCGCCGCCCTCCGCGCTTCTCCTGCGCAGCAACACGATTTCCCAGCCCTCGACTTTCGTTCGCCGCGACGCGCTGGCAGAGGTGGGCTGGCTGAATACCGGGCTACACTACACCATGGACTGGGACCTCTGGGTGCGCCTGCATCTGGCCGGCGCGCGCTTTGCCAGCCTGGAGGCCGCGCTGTCCGGCGTCGTCATGGATGCAGGCACCAAGACCGCGCAATTCAACACGCGCCGCGCACTGGAAATCGCCGGTCTCGTGCGGCGCACTGAGGGCAGTCTTACCGCGCTGAAATCCCTGATCGGCGTCTGGCGCTATCACCGGGCGAGCCGCCAGGGCGAAGCGCCGGCCATCACACCTGCCATGACCGGCTATTTCTACACAGAGCACCCGTTTGAAACCGCGGTGCGCGCGCCTTTCATACTTTATGATCGCGATATCACTACGCTCACTATCACCGGGACGGCGTCCGTTCGCGTGGCCTGCGATGGCATGGAGCTTGGCGAGGCCGCGCCGGACATGGCCCTGCCCTTCAGCTGGCCACGCGGCAAGGCGGGCATGCTGGAGCTGACACCGCTGGCCCCGGAAACACAGATCAGCCAGATCGTATTCTGTTAACGCAACCGCACCAGATGCGGCCTGCGGCGGAGCATTTTCAGCGGGTTCCAGCTCATCGCGCGCGTCACCTGGCTGAAGCTTGCGCGCCGGCCGGCCTGGATTTCGCGCCGCTGCTTCAGCACGCGCGGCAAATCGGCAAAGGCATCTCTCAACCCGGCCCAGGTCGGCCCGAAACGCCCGGTCTGCAGGCCGCGCGCGAGGATGGCGAGGTTCATGAACACAGCGCCCGGCAGGGTTAGCCATAAGAGCTGCGGCGGAGTGTTTTTCACATAGGTCCAGATGCGGTTACGCGCCCCGAGATGCACCGAAAACGCGCTCGCGCGCCCGGAAATCGCCCCGCCGGCATGGTGCACCACCGCGCCGGGCAGGAAGATGCAGCGATGACCCTCAAGGCGCAGGCGGAAGGCAAGGTCCACATCTTCGCAGAAGCAGAAAAAACTCTCGTCAAACCCGCCCGCGCCAAGAAAACAGTCAAGCCGGTAGGCCGCGCTCGCCCCGCAGGGACTGAACACTTCGCCTTCATCGGCCGGTAAACGCGCCACCGGCAGGCCAAACCCCCCGCGCCAGGGAATGCCGACGCCGAGATAGCAATCGCCCGCCCCATCCAGCAGGCCGTCATCTTCCAGCGCGATCTGGGCCGAGGCGAACATGGCGGTCTCGGGATAATGCTGGGTTGCTTCGCGCAGCCTCGCCAGCCAGTCCGGCGCGGCTACGGCATCCGGGTTAAGCAGCACCAGCCAGTCCCCACCGGCCATGCGCGCGGCGACATTGTTGCCTTCGGCAAAGCCGAGATTGTCATCCTGCACCATCAGGCGGGCGGCGGGCAGGCCCGAAAGGTCCAGCGTCTCGGCCGAGCCATCGCTGGAGGCATTGTCGACCACGAACAGTTCGAAATCCTGATCGGTTTGCGCCTTCAGACTGTCGACTGCCCCCTGCAGATAACTCCCGCCATTATAATTGACGATGACGACGGAGAAAAAGGGCAAGGCAAAGTCCACGGGGCAGCGAAGGCAGAAGTGCTGCTGCTTAGCGGGGCGCGCGCCATTTGTCAGCCGCAGATCACTGATGCCAGATATCCGTCTGCGCCCGTTCTGATCGACCGATAGGTCTGATGCCTTTCATGGTGGCCGGCCCGAGCCAAACATCTTTCATCCAGGTCATCGCACCCGCGCATTCCAGGCCCTTGATGGCGCGTTGTTGTTCAAACAATTTGCGCGTGTCGGGATCGGAAAGCCGCCTGGCCTGCCAGCCATAAAACTGCGGCATGGTGATCAGCGCGGAGGAAGAAATACTATAGACTGTACCGACACTGTTCGGGCGAACATAGGCCTCCAACGGCACCGTAGAGGCGAAGACCGCGACACCATCCTCGGGAGTGATCAGCGGCTGGGTTAGCGCGCGCGGATGAGCCTTGAAGAGGATATCGGTTTCCCCCGACCGCTTCAGCCGCGTGATCAGGCGCAGATAGAGCGCGCGCTCAGCCTCCCAACTGATCCGCCCAGTGCGAAACAGACTGGTGCCGACAATGACTTGGCCCGGCAGCCAGGTGCCCGGCGGCCGCTCTGTCCCGCCGGCGCGCAAGCGTTTGAAAGCATGAGCGAAATCCTTCTTGCGCAAGACCTCTACGGGAACGTCCCGCAAATAGGCGGGCACATCGAGGGTGGGATGCAAGCTGAGATAGGCTGCGCTTGGCCGCGGCACACCCGCAGAGATGACATGATCGAGCGTGTTAGCATGCCAGTCCGCATAGCTTGAAAGTCCATTGTCGAAGAAAACAAGTTCGTCGGGCGAGAGCCAGGACAGGAAACTGCGCGTAAACCGCGATTGCAACGCCGCGCTAAAGACCACGCGCCTGTCGGCATTGCGGGCAAGAGCCGGCACGTCATAGCCTTCCGAAACGAAAGTTTTCAGCTCGACACGATGGGGCGGCACAATGACGAGTTCTGCCTGCGGGAAGGCGCGTGCGACAATCTCGGAGAACTCGGTCTGGAGGGCCTCCGGCAGAGACACCTCCCGCCCGAACAGGGCCAGGACAATACGATCTGGCGCGACTCCGGCGCCATGGCGCGCGCTTGCGGCCAGGAAGCTGGCAACATCCATCAGGCCGGATACAACTGCAATATACTCTACCCGCATGGCTCAACACCCAGAGCAGTGCTCCCTGGTTACGAGCCGAAAAGCTGACGGCGGTCTCAGCCGGCAGCAATCCCCTTGAATCGGGGTAGGAAATCGTCTCAGAACGCCGATTGCCTCACTCGGGGACGAGATCAAAGTCTCATCTGGTGCGGGCTCCAAGTGATAAGACAGGCCCTGTCGGACAGGTTCTCGCGGCAGACTGCCGGATGGCTATTGTCTCCCTATCGTGAAGCCTCCATAAGTTCGCGCGAGGGGACTTTGTATGGTTTTTTCCAGCAGTATATTTCTGTTCCTGTTTCTGCCGCTGTGTATTGGCGTCGACAGGCTTCTCGGCACGCTGCGCCTGCGTACGCCGCAGAATCTGTTCCTGCTTTTCGCCAGCCTCGTTTTCTATGCCTATGGCGAGGCGTATTATGTCTTCCTGATGCTCGCCTCGATCCTGGGCAATTATCTGTTCGGGCTGGCCATAGGCGCCACGCGCGGGCGGATGCAGGCCCTGATGCTGGGCCTTGGCGTGGCGGCCAATATTCTGACGCTGACCTATTACAAATATTTCGGCTTCCTCGTTGAAAACGCCAATGCCCTCGCCGGCCTGTTCGGCGCGGAGGTGAGCGCCGCGCCGGTGCACCTGCCAATCGGGATTTCCTTCTTCACCTTCCAGGCGATCAGCTATCTGGTTGACCTGAAACGCGGGCATTTCCCCGTGCAGAAAAACCCGTTCGATCTCGGCCTCTATATCTCCATGTTCCCACAGCTGATCGCTGGCCCGATCGTGCGCTATGAGCTGGTGCAGGCGGAGATCCAGGGCCGCAAGGCGACCTTTGAGGGCATGGTTTCGGGCCTGCGCCTCTTCTGTGTCGGCCTCTTCCAGAAAGCCGTGATCGCCGACACCATGGCGCGCATTGTTGATTATTCGGTGCTGCACAATGATGTGCAGGACTTTTCCACGCCGATGGCCTGGCTGTTCACCACCTGCTACACGCTGCAGATCTTCTTCGATTTCGCCGGTTATTCGATCATGGCGCTGGGCCTTGGGCGGGTGTTCGGCTTCACTTTCCCGCTGAACTTCGACCAGCCTTACATCTCGCGCTCGATCCGCGAGTTCTGGCGGCGCTGGCATATCTCGCTGTCCAGCTGGTTTCGCGACTATCTTTATATCCCACTGGGCGGCAGCCGGGGTGGGGAAATCGCGACCTATCGCAACCTGCTGATCGTCTTCTTCACCACCGGCATCTGGCACGGGGCGAGCTGGAATTTCGTGTTCTGGGGCCTGTTCCATGGCTTTTTCATCGTCATCGAGCGCTCAAAGCGGATTGGCGGCGTGCTCGACGCCATGCCCTTCCTGCTACAGCGGATCTATTTGCTGCTGGTGGTGATGATCGGCTGGGTCTTCTTCCGGCTGGAGGAGTTTCCCGATGCCATCGCCGTGGTGCAGGCCATGTTCACCTGGAAGCCGCTGACCGAGACCACCAGCGTACTGGCCCACCCGCTCTATTATCTCGATGGCTGGACCCTGCTTGTCCTTGGCGTGGCGATCATCTGGTCGCTGATTTCACCGGAGCGCGGGCGCTGGATCGCCGCCCTGTTCGGCAAGGAACAATCCGGCTCGCGCGAAGCGGTGCTGAATATCGGCGCGCTCTTATTGCTGGCCGTGGCGCTGGGACTTGTCGTCTCGGGCAGCTATACAGCCTTCATTTATTTCAGGTTCTAGGCGCATGCGGATTATCTCAGGCCTTCTCTTCCTTTTTGTCTTCGCCGCCGCGATTGCCGGGCCGGGCATCGTCACAGTCATGAAGATCACCACCGGCGGGGAAGAAAACCGCAGCGATACAGAGCGCCGCCGCCTGGCTACCGTCTCGGCCCTGTCGCGAGACATCTCCCGCGGCGAGGTGGACCTGATCAATGCCGGCCCGGCTTTCGGCGAAGCGTTCAAGGACCAGCTGGCCTATCGCGGCGATGTCACCCGCCAGGTCAATTCTGTGCTGATCAACACATTCGCCCACTCCACCCATGACGAGATCAAGATCGGACGCGGCAATTTCTGGTTCCAGCTTGCGACTCCGAGTTTCCATCGCCTTGCCTGCGCCGCACCATCCGGGCCTGATGTGCAACGCTCCGTCGAAATGCTGCGCAGCTACAAGGCATTCGAGGAGAGGGCGGCCACGCTTGGCGTGAAAACCTATCTCGTCATCGTGCCCATGACGACAAGCATCTATGCCGACCACCTGCCCCAACCCATGCGTGAACGCTGTGATACCGATCAAACGACCCTCCAGAGAGCGCTGGCCCAGGCGGGCGATGTCGGGCGCGTGGCCTATGATCTTGAATGGTTCCGCCGGTTCGAACCTGGCGAGATCTATGACCCTCGCGCCTTCCACTGGCACCGCCCCGGCGCGATCAACTATCTGACCTATCTGGTGGAAGACGGGCTGCTGAAAGGCGACCGAAGATTGGCCCTGCTTGGCCCTGCGCGCGAGCGTCCTGAAGAGATCGACAATGCCTCTGATCTTGGCGTTGCGCCATTGGACATCATTGTTATGGACAATGCCCTGCGCGAACCGCCCGAGCGCACGCTCACGGGCCTGGATCTGCCACCGCAGCGTCAGGAAGATTTCCAGGATATTTTCAGAAATGACGCGGCTCTGCGCACACTGTTGATGACAGAGGGCGGTCAACAATCAGGCACTGGCGTACTTGTGGGAGATTCCTTCACCAGCAAGTTCTGGCCCTATTATTCTCGCCATTTCGAGACCGCCTATCGCTTCCACGCCTCTTTCCTGCGCCTCCAGCACGGCATGCTCGACCGGATCGTGGAGGAGACCGAGCCGGACTATCTGGTCATCCTGCTGACCGAGCCGAAATGGACCTTTGCCGCCGATGCGCGAGACCAGACCGCGTTTGAGCGCATTCTTCTGGAAGCTGAACCCGCCAACTGACCCCCTTATTTAAGGGGATCGAACTGCGCGCATCGCGCCCCCATTCTGCCAGGATGTAGATTGGCAGGTCCCGGGCGGTGGTGTGGTCATTTCCGACGCGCAAAAATTCATTTTCGTGCATATCCCGAAAACGGCCGGCACGAGCGTCATGTCTGCCCTGGCGCCGGAAGGGCGCAAGACGCACCCGCTCTGCCTGACCACCAAGCACGAAACTTACCCGGCCTTCGTGGAACGCCATGGCGAGCAACTCGCGTGCGAATACACCTCCTTCGCCTTTGTGCGCCACCCGCTGGCGCGGTTCGTCTCGCATTTCCGCTATCTTAAATCACGGCCACGGCAATTCCCGGAAATGGCGCCTATCGAAAGTCTGGAAGCCTATGCAGAGGCCGTGGAGCGCGGCGACATGGAAGTGATCCGCAGCCCGGCGCGCGTAATGGCGCAATGTGAATGGACCCATAGCGGCGAGACGCAACTGGTCGATCATGTCTTTCGGCATGAAGATCTTCCTGATGCCTTTGACAAGGTCTGTGACTTGATCGGCCTGTCACCCCGCCCACTGCCACGTCAAAACCAATCGAGCTTTAGCTTGGGCTCGATCGCCCCCACAGTCGCCGACTTTGTCGCTCGATATTATGCGCGCGACTACGCCGTGTTTGGCTACGAGATCTGAAAGTCTTCCTCAGCCAATGAATTTAGCTGATGAAGCTGAACGCATCTGTCGGGTCATTGGGAAGCCAGTCCTGTGCATCAATCATGAGATCCGGCTGATCAATATGGTCATGATGTTCCTGGCGTAGCACAGTATCACTGTACTGGGCTTTCGGGGCCAGAAACTCCATCGCGTCGTATGCGTCACTGCCGTCTGGATTCGGAGATTCGCCCAAGCCGCCAAACTCGAACAGGTTATCGAGCAACGCATCCAAGGGGCCCAACAAGGCATCCACAAGACTCGCGCTCGGCGCTGGCGGCACCGGCTCACCATCAATTTCTATGCCCGCAACAACATCAGATAGCAGCGCACTGAGGAAGGTCACCACGACACCGCCATTGCTGAATACGACATTGCCGCCATCCTGGGTGAAATCCGCCGCGGCCTCTGCTGCACTGACATAGCCAAAGCCGGTCAGTTCCACGGTTTCGCCAAGGAAGAAGGACGCAACGGTGTCAGTACCGACATGACTGGCATCAAACACAAAGCGATCGAGCCCCCCGGCACCATCCAGCGTGTCATTTCCAGTACCGCCGGTCAGCCTATCAGCGCCATTATTTCCGGTCAGCGTGTCATCGCCGCCCTGGCCGTCGAGATCATACTCCACATTCGCCAGGTTACCCCGCACGCGATCATCACGGTTGGCGCCGATGAAGACTTCGAAGCCATAGACACTGAGGCCATTCGTGATGAAACGGCTGCCATTGGCCATGACCAGCGTGTCCCGCCCCTCATTCCCCATATCCAGCGCAGCGCCTTCGCTGTCGCGGATAAAGTCAGCATTGCTGAGAATGATGGTGTCGTCGCCGGCACCGCCGAACATGGTGTCACGTCCGCCGGAGCCATCAAGCAGGTCATTGCCCTCACCGCCCATCAGGATGTCGCGGCCACGATTGCCTGTCAGCGTGTCATCGCCAGCCCCACCATTCAGTTCATAGTCCACAGAGCCGACATTGCCGCGCACACGGTCATTGCCATCGGCGCCGACAAAGGCCTCGAAACCATACGCACCCAGCCCATTGGTGACGAATTGCGAGCCGGCCTCCATGACCAGCATATCATAGCCAGCCCCGCCAAGATCGATCGCGCCACTCTCGTCGCTGCGAATATCGTCGCTGTCGAGATAGATCGTGTCGTTACCGTCATTGCCGCGCATCAGGTCGCTGCCCAGGCAACCACGCAGGATATCATTGCCGCCATTGCCGGTAAGTTCATCATCACCGGCCCCGCCATCGAGATCATAGTCGACCGAATTGAGATTGCCGCGCACGCGGTCATTGCCATCGGCGCCGCGGAAGATCTCAAAACCGTAACTGGCCAGCGTATTGGTGATGAACTGGCTGCCAGCCTCCATCACCAGCGTATCGGTGCCAACACCGCCGAGATTGATGGCGCCATTGATATCGCTGCGGATGTCATCATCGTCTAAGACAAGCGTATCGTCGCCATCGCCGCCGAGCAGCGTATCGGCGCCAAGGCCACCGACGAGCAATTCATCGCCAGCCCCGCCATTCAACTCATCATCGCCCTCAAAGCCGTAAATATCGGCATCATCGGCGCTGCCGGTAAGGGTCTCGCCCGTGCCGGTGCCGAAGATTATCGAGGCCTGGGTTCCGCCGGACTGCAGCGAGATCGTGTCTACGACATCACCAAGAGGCGGCGTGTAATCGATCGTTGCGATCGCGGCATTGATGTCGGCCAGCGTGCCGGTGAATTCCAGCACAGTGTCATCGCTGCCATCGCCCTGAAGGAAGACAAGACCTGTTGTCTGCGCCAGTGTGATCGTGCCGGCCGCCGAGAACAGGACCGTCAGATCGCCCTGGTCCGGATCGGCAAGCGAGAAGCCGGAAATCGCGACCACGCCGGTGCTGATCAGGTCTGGATCGCCGGGCAGCGTGATGGTGGTGGGATCGCTGGCCCCGGATATGGTCACGGTGGCAGTCGCTGTGGCGGTTTCACCCTGCCCATCGCTGATCGTATAGGTGAAACTGTCCGTATCGGTCTGGCCAGTGCCAAGCGCCTCGAAGGCACCATTGGCATCATAGCTGAAAGTGCCATCGGAATTCACGGTCAGCAGGGCGCCAGAGGCCAGCGTGATCTGCTGGCCGACATTCGCCGCAAACCCGTTCAGCTCAACAACCGTCAGAACGTCATTATTGGCATCGCTGTCATTGCCATTGCCATTATTGCCCATGACATTGCCTGTGGTGGCCGGGCCATCCTCAGCGGCAAACAGCATGTCATCTGTCGCAACAGGCGCGAAATTTTCAAGCGTGACCGAAATGCTTTCCGAAACATAGCGGGTCTGGATGTCCGAGCCGCCAAAGATGACATAGGCTTCGCCCGACGCACTGCCGTTCGGGTCAGCCCCGCCAGCACCGATGATGATATCATCAATGCCGTCGCCATTGACATCGCGGTCGCCGCCAACTGCAAATCCGCTGGCATCCTGAAGATTGAGGCCGGCAATGGTGAAGCCCTCAGTCTCATCAATCTGGCTAAACCGCAGGGTTCCGCTGAACCCATCCGCGGAGCCGAAAACAATATAGGTCTGGCCGGCCCCGGGCTCTGCGCCATCAATGCCCGGCGTCCCGATGATCAGATCATCGATCCCGTCATTATTGATGTCCCCGGCATTGTGGACCGATGTCCCGGTATTGCCGTTACCGCTGCGCCCGATGAGGACGAAACCATCGGTGCCGTCCAACGCCGAAAGGTCCACGGTTTCATCCGGGAAACCTGCATCGGTGCCGAAAATGACATAGGCGCTGCCGGAATTGGGAACGCCCAGGGTTTCTGCGAACGGCGCCGTGATGACGATGTCGTCGATCCCATCGCCATTGAAATCCCCAGCAATTGAGACATCGAAACCAAGCTGATCGCCTGCCGCCAGGCCGCTCATCTTGAAGCCGACATTGCCTTCGATTTCAGAGGAAATATTGGAGAGGAAGACGTTGGCCGGCGTCAGCGGATCACCGCCATAAACGACATAAGCCTCGCCGCCTTCCAGACCCGCAGCCGGGTCGCCGCCCGGCGCGCCGATCACAATATCGGCAAAGCCGTCATCATTGATGTCGCTTGCGCTCGAGATAGACAGGCCTGCCGTATCGCCGGAGTTTTCACCGAAGATCGAAAAGCCATTGGTGCCATCCAGAGTGGCCGGGTCGAATGTCGCGCTGAAGGCGGTGGCCTTGCCATAAATCACATAGGCCGCGCCAGAATCCCCGCCATTGGGATCTGCAAAGGGAGCGCCGACAATGAAATCGTCAATGCCATCGCCATTGACATCACCTGCCGCGGCCAGGCTGCGCCCGGTGCGGTCTCCGGCCGTGACGCCCTCAACGACAAAGCCGTTCGTGCCATCAAGGTCGGTGACTTCAAGTGCACTCGGGAAACCGGCATCGGTCCCGAAAATGATATAGGCTGCGCCGGCATCCGCCCGCCCGCCCGGATCGGCAAAGCGCGCCCCGACCGCGAAATCCTCAATGCCATCATTATTGATGTCGCCAATGCCGGCAATCGTGCGGCCCAGCGCATCGGTCGTGGCGGCGCCGCGGATCTTGAAACCGTTCGTACCATCCAGCGAAGAGAGCTGGAATGTCTCCGGGAAACCCAGCGCGGTGCCGAACACGACATAGGCCTCGCCGGAATCGGCGCCATTGTCATCGCCGCCAATGGCGCTGATCAGAATGTCCGCGATGCCATCATCATTCACATCGCCGATCAGTTCGACATCGCGCCCGGCCAGGTCTTCTGAATCCGTCCCCTCAAGAACAAATCCTGTTTTTTCATCGTATTGGCGCAGATACAGGACGGGTGCGAGCGAGAAATTGACCGGCGCCGTGCCCGCATCGCTGACAGTGATTTCCAGATCGCCGGGCGCTCCCGTGTCGGTATATGTCAGCGAGGCCAGCGCCGCATTGATGTCAGCCACGGTGCCGCTGAACACCATATGGGTGTCGTCAAACCCGTCGCCCAGCAGGAAGATCAGGCCATCAGTGACGCCCAGTGTGAGAAATCCCGAAAGCGAGAGACTGACCGTTAGAATGTCATCATCGGCATCGGCAACCGACAAGCCGGTGACCAGGTAATTCGTGGCGCCATCTGGCAGGACCAGATTTGCAGGTACAGTCAAAGTCGGCAGAGAGTTGGGCATGGCTTTTGGCGCTCTATTCAGAGATCAGGTGGCAAGATCGATAGCGCTTTCGAACTTGTGCCAAGTCGCACCGATATCGAGAGCGCATAGCAATCTCCGGTCCGGTTAAGCACTCGCCGATGACGAAACTATATTTCCTGTGAATTTTTTCGATCAGCAAAAACCGTCAAGGTCTGCCGGAATGGGTCACAATGCCTGAATCCTCGGCAGATTGGCCGAACTTCACGCCAGAACAGGCGCGCAGGCCCACTGCCCTGCGCGCTTGCTCATGGGCTGACCCACTTGGGATCAGATTTCCTGATTGTAGGCGCCGATCTCGTCATATTTGGCGAGGCGGGGTTTCACTTCTTGCCGGAACAGCGCACGCATATCGTCTTCGCTTTCCATGCTCTCGACCACGACCACGAGTTCAGGCTTGTTGGAGCTGGCGCGCACCAGCACCCAGGAGCCATCCTCCAGAGTGGTGCGCACGCCGTTCACCGTATTGATGTCGACAATCTTGCGGCCGAGGATTTCCCCGCCTTCCATCGCCTGATATTCGGCGACGATACGATCGAGCACCTCATATTTGATCTCATCGGCACAATGCGGGCTCATGGTGAGCGAAGTGTAGGCCACTTCCAGCTCGCCTTTGAGGTCGGCCATGGTCTTGTCCGGATTGCGGTCGAGCATTTCCAGCACGGCCTTGGCCGCCGTCAGCCCGCAATCATAGCCAAGCCCGATGGGCTGGCGGAAGAAGAAATGGCCGGATTTCTCAAAGCCCGCCAGGGCATCGAGATCCGTCGTGCGGCGTTTGATATAGGAGTGGCCGGTCTTGTAATAATCCACCGTCGAGCCGTTTTCCTTCAACACCGGGTCGGTCTTGTAAAGGCCGGTGGATTTCACATCCACGACGAATTTCGCGCCGGGATACTCCTTCGACAGATCACGCGCCAGCATCAGGCCGATCTTGTCAGCGAAGATTTCCTCGCCGGTATTGTCAACCACACCGCACCGGTCGCCATCGCCGTCAAAGCCGAGCGCGACATCGGCGCCATATTCCTTCACCGCCGCCGCCATGGCGTGCAGCATTTCGCTATCTTCCGGGTTCGGATTGTATTTCGGGAAGGTCCAGTCGAGCTCGCAATCCATCTCGATGACATCGACGCCCATGGCGCGCAGGGCTTTCGGCGCGAACACGCCAGCAGTGCCATTGCCGCAGGCCGCGATCACCTTCAGCGGACGTTCGATCTTCACATCCTTGGCGACGAACTCAATATAGCGGTCGATCATGCCGTCGACGCGGAAATGCCCCCCGCCATCGCGCGGCTGGAAGGCACCACTGAGGACGATCTCTTTCAGCCGGCCCATCTCATCCGGGCCGAAGGTGAGCGGCTTGTCAGCGCCCATTTTCACGCCGGTCCAGCCATTTTCATTGTGCGAGGCTGTGACCATGCCGCAGCAGGGCGCGTCCAGCTCGAATTGCGCCCAATAGACCATCGGGCTCAGCGCCAGGCCAATATCGAGCACTTCCGCCCCGCCCTGCACCAGGCCCAGGATCAGCGCATTCTTGATGCCGCCGGAAATGGAGCGGAAATCATGGCCCACCACCACTTTCGGCTCCACGCCCAGCTCATGAAACAGCGTCGCCATGCCGAGGCCGAGCGCCTTCACGCCCTCCAGATTCAGCTCCGGCGCCTTCTCATGGCCGATGCCATTGAACCACCAGCGCGCATCATATTCGCGAAAGCCGGTCGGCTTCACCAGCGGCAGAATTTCAAACTCAAGCGTGTTGGGCGCAATATCCGCGCGCGGTTTGGGCATCATGGATTCAAGTCCCCTTATGGATCATTCAATTAAGACAGCAGCCTGCATCTTGTTTCAAGCCATGGGCCAGAGCTGGTACGGCATGGCTAGAGCCGGTCTTTGCGCTCGGCCTTTTTCAACGTGTTGACGATGGTTTTCACATCCTGTGCCCGATCCCTGGGCGCGATCAGCACCGCGCCCTCATGGGCCACGACCAGGAGGTCCTTTACGCCGATTACGGCCAGCAGAGTGTCGTCATCGCTGCGGATATAACAGCCCTCGGTGTCCACGCTGATGACATCGCCCAGCGTGTCGGTTTCGGACAGGTCTGCAATCGCACTCCAGGAGCCGATATCGCTCCAGCCGCATTCCAGCGGGCCATAGACCGCACCGCACTTTGTCTTTTCCATCACGGCATAATCGATGGAATCGTCATCAACCGTGTCGAAAATCTCCGGATCGAGCACAATCGCTTCACCAACCGGTTTGCCGGCTTCGAGCGCGGCAAGCGTACGCGCCTGGATCTCGCTGGCATGTTCGGCCAGCTCCGCAGCCATGGTCTTGGCGGGGAACAGGAAGATGCCAGCATTCCAGGTAAAGCCGCCATCAGCGACGTATTGTTTGGCAACCTCAAGCTCGGGTTTTTCCTTGAACGCCTTGAAGGCATAGGTGTCAGGAGCGATTTCCGCACCCTGATGGATATAACCATAGCCGGTTTCCGGCGTGCGCGCAGCGATGCCAAACGTCGTCAGATAGCCTTTTTCAGCGGTGTCGGCCGCCGCGCCGATAGCATCACGGAAAGCCTGTGGTTCGGAAATGAAATGATCCGATGGCAGCAACAGGACAAGCGCGTCCTCCTCCTCCGGCACAGCAGCCGCCATGGCGGCAACCGCAGCAGTGTTCTTGCCGAAAGGCTCAAGAATGATCTTCGCCGGGCGCTCATCGATCTCGGCCAACTGCGTGGAGATCAATTCCGCAAAGCGCTCGCCCCCAATCACCGAAGGCGCAGCAAATTCATGGTGCCCAGCCGCGCCACGCACCCGCAGCACCGTCTCCTGAAACATGGACCGCTCACCCAGCATTTTTTGGAACTGCTTGGGGTGATGAGCGCGCGAAACTGGCCAGAGCCGCGTGCCAGAACCGCCCGCCATGATCACCGGATAAATCTTCGACATGCCATCCCTCTTACGCACCGGGCCTTGCACCCGCATGATTGCCACCCCACGCAGCAAGAAACATTCCACGCGCGCGCCAGGCACCGGTGGGGCCAGTGACCACAGATCGCCGGCTGTGGAAAGCCCCTTCCCACAAGGCCCGATGCCATGTCTCAAGATTGATCCGCAGACGAACATTCGTGTCCAGGCTG
>JALEGE010000174.1 GCA_022760335.1 Hyphomonadaceae bacterium | reverse complement strand
GTGACACCCCGGTCAACGAAGGCGGATGTCAATGAGGCGTTCGAAGATGCCTTGCTCGACGCTCGTGACGTAAACGACGAACGACGCCTGAATCTCGCCAGGCAGGCTCTCTTCACTCCCAACGAGAGAGTGACAGCAGAACTTGGCTACCTTCTTGAGCTACGCCCGTCAGATGCGCGTAAGGCTCTGACGTCGAAGGCGTTCGAGCATTGGGTTGAGGTTGCGGAATCGACGCAAGGTGTCGCAAGAGCGAACGCGCTCGCGGAGGCAATGAGCAGCTGTACGCAAACTGATGCATGCCGATCACTTACTCTGAATCTGTTGGACTGCTGGAGTGGGATCAATCCGAAAGAGATATGGCAGCAAGTGAGCGAAGCCCGTTCGATTTCCGATTTCGGCAGTATAGCGGAGGCAGACATTAGGCGAGGCCTCGACCGACTCCGCCATGCTCACGCGGAGAAAGCGATCGCACATCTTGAAGGCAACTCGGACCTCCCCGCCGTCTTTACCGACCTCCTCGAAGCCGAGATTATTCCAAACGATCGGGTCCGGGAAAAATTCGCATCCGCTTTAGTTACGTCCTACGCCCAGCGTACGAGCGGCGCGCTTGCCAAAGCGGCAGATCGCAGTCTGGAGTGCCTTCAGGATTTCGTTCGTTCTGGTTCCGACCAAGCTTTCAGGGACTTCGAAAATGACCTCGCAGATTGGGATAGGCTGGCGCAGCCCCTGCAATTGGCCAGCCAAACCAAAGGTGCGGACGAACCTCATTCTCAAGAACTTTACGAGAAAGTTCGTTCGCACGCATTGACACTTGCCAATGACGAGGCCCGCCATTCCGATGCTGCTCGAATAACCCGCCTCGCGGAAAGCATTTTTGCGGAGCTTCCTTCTGCGCAAAGCCAACTTCGCCAGGATTCCGAAACTCTCGATGAAATTCTGGAGCATAGTGCAAAGACCCAGGTCTTGGCTCCCCTTACCGAAGCGATAGCTGAAGCACGAGAGGATTTGTTCTGGACGAGCCAGCACCTGACGACGCACGGTTTCGTGACCAGCGCCCCTGACCCAATCGGAAAAATCCGAAGGAGTTTCGAAAGCCTCCTGACGCCTGACCTTCCCATTGAGCTGCGTGACGATGGTGCACGAATCCTGCGCGGGTTGGCGGTGGAGCTTTTCAACGAGCGTCAAGACATTCTCAACGCAAAGTCCCTCACCGCATATTTGGCCTCGGATGGCCGCTGGTTTTCACATGAGGTGAATGCGCAGATCGCAGCCGATGACCGGGAACTGGCAAAGAATCTTGGAATGCAGCACTTGCAAAGCGCCATGAAGGGCGGTGAATGGAAAAGAGCGAAGGGGATTTGCTCAGAATTGCTCGCGCTTGCGTCGGGGCTTGAAGTCTCCGATCTGCAAAATATCAACCAGATCATCGAAGAGAAAATCCGTTCGCGTAGGACGTCTCAATTTGTTTGGGGTGGCATCGCCGCCTTGGTGATTGGATTTCTCGTATTTAGCGATGACAAGCCCTCAGATTACAATCCCGACTACAGCTACGATTCGATGTCGGACTCTGTCGAGATGCCAGCCGATAGCGCGGTGGCGGCCCCGTCGCTTCCGTCAACCGAAACAGACATTCCGGCAGATACGCAAGAAGAAGTGGCCCCGCCCTATGGCGGTGGCTCCCTGTCCCTTCCTCAACTGAGATACTGCATTCGGCAAGGCGAACGAATGGATGCTGCGCGCTCGATGGTTTATAGCTATCAGCAGCAGTCTAAGTTCAACGCGGCAGTTACCGACTACAATACACGCTGTGGTAGTTTTCAATACGACCATCGAGATATGGCGACTGTCCGGTCGGAAATTGACCAAGTGCGAGAACAGTTGAATGCGGAAGCGGCGGCAATCGTCGGCCCTCGCGGTGCAACACCCAGCTATCGACAGCCAACGTATCCCGGCGTTGGAACCGGCAACAGTGACACATCGGATGGCTACGGCCTCAGCAGCGAAAGCAGCGAGGCCGATGAAGCAGCGGATCCTCTGAATCCCTACGGTGAGCGCGATGAATACTGACAACAACGAGATCGAGCATTCGACAGCAGCGGAACTTGCGGTGGACTATTGGAAGTTGCTGAAGGTTTGCGAGCGCCTGGTGAAGTCACTGCCTGAAGACCGGCGGAAGCGAGCTGGCGCACAGGTTCGCTTCTCCGCAAGCCGTTTGGAGAACCACCTTGATGCGCTAGGGATTGAACTCCTAACATTCGAGGGCGTGCAGTTTGGGCCAGAATTGCCAGCGATTGCGGTCAACGCTGATGATTTTGGAAATGCCGAAAACTTATTGGTTGAATCCGCAATCGAACCGGCCGTTATCATGCACGGCAAGGTGGTTCAGAATGCGCAGGTGACGCTGAAGGAGAGTGAAGTCAATGAATCTGGGAATTGACCTTGGAACCTCGAACTCGGCTGTCGTAGGCGTCGATGATAGCGGCCTACGGCTCTTCAAGACCGACGATGGCAAGGATGTCCTTGCAAGCGTGATTTACTTCGATCGCAGAGGACATATGACAATCGGCACCAGAGCTCAGGCTCAAGCCGAGTTGTCACCCGATAATGTGGCGCAAGGCTTCAAGCGCTTGATGGGCACATCCAGCACGATTGATCTTGAGGGGGCGGACAAGTCTCTCACCCCTGAAGAAGCAAGCTCCGAAATTATCCGGCAGCTCCTCCGCCAAGTGGAGTCGGAGACAGGGACCGGCGAATTTGCCGGTGCTATCATTACGATCCCGGCTGCGTTTGATCAGATGCAGTCTGAGGCGACAATTCGTGCCGCACATGCTGCGGGCTTGTCCAAAGTTGGATTGCTGCAGGAGCCTGTTGCGGCGGCGATGGCGGCCCTTGAAGGGGCAACGCGCCGAGATGGGCGATTTCTCATATATGACCTTGGCGGGGGAACTTTTGATCTCGCGTTGGTCGAGGCAAGCGGGGGCGCGGTGAACGTCATCGCCCACGAAGGTATCAAGATGTTGGGTGGACGGGATTTCGACCGGACGATTATCGATAGCGTTGTCCGCCCGTGGCTCGCTGAAAACTTCAAGCTGCCCGAGAACCCTTCTCGCGATAGCCGGTTCAAGCGTCTTTTTGCGGTCGTTCGAATGAAGGCGGAAGTGGCAAAGATCGAGCTTTCCACGCGAGAAACAGCGGTCATCTACCTGAGTGAAGACGACGCGCGCGCCCAAGATCTTGATGGCAATGATGTCTATGTCGATGTGGAGATTTCACGCATGCGATATGAGGAACTGATCAAGGACAGGATCCTCGAAACGGTCGAAATCTCTCGGAAAATGCTCCAAGATAACGGACTTTCGAATGACGACATTGATCGCATTGTTTTCATCGGTGGACCGTCAAAGACGCCCGTGATCCGTGATCTTGTCAGCCGGGAACTTGGCATTCCGGCGGACCATAAGACCGATCCGATGACAGCCGTAGCCAGAGGCGCTGCAATCTTTAGCGAGAGCCGGGATTGGAGCGTCGAGAAGGGGCAGCGAAAGGCAGCTCGTGGCTCTGTCTCAACGTCTGGAGGATTGGCAGCTCAGCTCGACTTTACAGCCCGGTCGGCTGACGAAAATGCTCGCCTTCGGATTAAGGCAGAAACTTCCGGTGGGGAGTATCGCTTCAATGTCAGCGGTCCAAATGGGTTCGACACTGGATGGGCGTCTCTCGATCAAAAGGCCACCGTCAGCCT
>JALEGE010000173.1 GCA_022760335.1 Hyphomonadaceae bacterium | reverse complement strand
CAACCGTGACCCGCGAGCAGGTTGAGAATGTACAGCGCGACACCTTCGGCTTCTCCATGCCCTCTCTGCCCTCCATCGCCATGCCGCGCCTGGGCGGTGAGAGCGAAGATGGTCAGATCGACGAGATCACCTACGCCATCACGGATGTTGATCGCGACGCCTATGGCAAGGTGATTGTCACGCTTGAGAACGGCCAGGTCTGGCGCCAGACCGACAGTGGACGGACACCCCGCAATCCTGAAGCGGCTTTGATCAAGCGCGCCGCCCTTGGCAGCTATATGATGAAGCTGGATGGCTCCCGTGCGATCCGCGTGCGGCGCGTGGAGTAACGTCTTTACCGCTCTTTCGGGTCGAGCGCGTCGCGCAACCCATCACCGAGAAAATTCAGCGCCAGTAATGTGATCGCCATGGTCGCGGCCGGGATGAGCAGCATCCAGGGCCGGTCGCGCATCTCGTCCTCGCCCTGGCTGATCAGCACGCCGAGCGAAGTGAGCGGCTCGTTCACACCAAGGCCGAGGAAAGAGAGGAAGCTCTCGGCCAGGATCACGACGGGTATTGTCAGCGTCACATACACCGCCACCGGGCCGATTACATTCGGCAGCACATGGCGCCGGATCATGTCCACCTGGCTGACCCCGGCCGCGCGCGCCGCCTCGATAAATTCCCGGTTCTTGATGGCGAGGGTCTGGCCGCGAACGATCCGCGCCATGGTCAGCCACTCAATGGCACCGATAGCTGCGAAGATCAGGAAGATGTTCTGCCCGAACACGGTGATGAGCAGGATCACGAAGAAGATGAAGGGCAGCGCATAAAGCACGTCGACGATGCGCATCATCACATTGTCCACACGCCCGCCGAGAAAGCCCGCCGTGGCGCCCCAGGTCACACCGATAACGAGCGACACCAGGGTCGCGATCAGGCCCACCAGCAGGGAAATGCGCAAGGCGATCATGAGCCGCGCCAGATAGTCCCGCCCTACATAGTCTGTCCCCAACAGGTGCCAGTTCTCCAGGGTTGGTGCGATCTTGATCAACTCCGACTGGGTTTCACTATCATGCACCCAGAGCATTGGCCCGAATGCGGCGATGAAGCAGAGGATTCCGAGCACCCAGATGGACACTACCGCCGCGCGGTTGCGCATCAGGCGCCGCCGCGCATCATCCCATAGCGAACGACCGGCAATGATCGCCTCAGTCACAGGCGTTTCGATATTGTGGAGATCGTCCGCCGAGCTGGCCATCAGTCGTATTTCACCTTCGGATCCAGCAGGGCATAGAGAACATCGGCGATTAGGTTCAGCACGATGATCAAGCCGGCATAGATGATGATCGCGCCCATCACGAGCGTGTAGTCGCGGTTGATTGCACCCTCGACAAAGTATTTGCCCATACCAGGTAGCCCGAACACCATTTCCACCACCACCGACCCCGTCAGGACACGCGCCGTGGCAGGGCCAACATACGAGACCAATGGCAAAACCGCCGAGGGCATCGCGTGACTGATGATGACCTTCAGCTCACCCAATCCCTTTGAGCGTGCGGTGCGGATATGCGGCATACGCATGGTCTCGATCATTGAGGCGCGCATAAGCCGAGAGATGATGGCGATCTGCGGCAGGGCCAGGGTGATCACCGGCAAGGTGAGATTGTGCGGACTGAGGCGCAATGGCGGGGTAAGCCCACCAGCAGAGAAAAAACCGAATCCCAGAGCGAAGACAAGCAGCAGCAGCGGCCCCGTAACGAAGGTCGGGATGGATATTCCCGCCATGGAGATGCCCATCACGGAATAATCTGCCGCCGTGTTTTGCCGCAACCCAGCCAGAATGCCGAGCCCGCCGCCGACGATTATGGCCAGCAGCATGGAGCATCCCCCGATGGTCAGACTGATCGGCAGACCGTCTGCGATGATTTCGCTGACATCCTTGTCCTTGAACTTGAAGCTCGGCCCGAAATCACCCTGCACCACATCGCCGAGATATTTCAGATACTGGATGTGCAGCGGGTCATCGAGACCATACTTAGCGGCAATCGCGCGCTCGGTTTCGACCGGCAACTTGCGATCTGACGAAAAGGGCCCGCCCGGCGCCGCGCGCATCATGAAAAAGGCCACGGTGATGATCGCCAGCATAGTGGGAATGGCGATCAGAAGTCGTCGCAGCACATAGGCAGCGGGGATGCGCGCAAGTATTCGATTCAGCATGTGACCTGCGCGTTCAAACAACTCTCACGGAAAACTTAAGGTCCTACCGGTTGGCAGCACCGCTCTCACCCCTTAGCTTTCCAATGCGTAACGCCTTGTCAATCGCTCGACGCAGGACACCCCTCTTATCATGGCCGAAATTCGTACCGTAACTGACAGTTTTGCCGTGGCCCCACAGATCGGGCCAGATGATGTGGACGAAATTGCCGCAGCTGGCTTCAAAACCATCATCGCCAACCGCCCTGATGGCGAAGGCGGGCTGAGCCAGCCGCGCATGGGACAGATCCGCGCGCGCGCAGAGCAGTTTGGACTGACATTTGTCGCCCTGCCCTTTTCCGGCGCACCAACGCCGGAAATTGTCGAGCGCACCAATCAGATTTTGTCGGAGGCCGAGACCCCGATCCTGGCCTATTGCCGCACGGGAACACGCTCGATCACGGCCTGGGCACTGGTCCATGGCGGCCAGGGCATGGCCGATGAGATCATCCAGGCCGGGGCCGGGGCCGGCTATGATCTGTCCAGTTTGCGCAGCCTGTTGTGAGCGAACACTCACGCGAACACATTTTGGACACACTCCCACGCTTGAACACCATCGCCGGCCATGCGAAGGGGCAGCGCGGCCCAAAAACAAGCCAATCCTGGCTTAAGGAGAGCCTTGCATGTCGAACCGCTTCTGGCTGAATGACTTCGCGTATCGAGACGGCGCGATACTCGTGAAGAAAACCGGCCACCGCGTGCCCGCTACACTCGGATTGGTCCATGATGTCTTCACCTGGCTGTCTTTCTATTTCTTTGCCGAGTCGTGGCGCACCTGGCGCTTCCTGACAGGCCATCGCCGGCCGACCATTGCATTTTATCCTGACAAACCCCGCCCCTGGTATTTCATCTGGCCCGTCATGCACGTGGCAGGCGCCAAGCTGATCGACGATACCAGCCAGGCCGATATCGTCTTCCACTTCGAAGACACCACCCAGACCGCCAATCCCGTGCCGCAGACCAAGCCGGGTGCAACCCTGGTGAACTTTGCATGCGACGATGTCTCCAAGACCCGCGTGGCGGAGGCCTGGGCCAAGGTGGCCGGCTATGATCTGGCGGTCGATCCGCGCACCCATACAGGCCGCATGGTGGAAAAGTCCGAGCTCAATGCCGCCCATGATGGCCGGATCATTGAAGGTCCGATGGACCCGCTCCCGGGCAAGACCTATCAGCGTCTGATCGACAATGAGATTGAGGGTGGCCTGGTGGAAGATCTGCGCTGCTGCATTGTCGGCGGAGAGCCGACCATCACCTTCCGCAAGCGCCGCCCCCTGGCGCGACGCTTCCTGAACGAGAATGCCGAAGTTCTGATCGACCAGCCGTCTAATTGCTACACAGCCGATGAAATTGACGTGATCCGTGCCTTTTGTTCCGAATTGGGTCTGGACTGGGGCGGGGTCGACGTCCTACGGGATCGCGAAACAGGGCGAATCTATGCAGTCGATGCGAACAAGACTGACATGGGTCCGCCGGTGGCGCTCAAGCTTGGCTACAAGCTGCGCGCCACCCGGCAAATGGCACGGGCCTTTGCGGCTCGGCTGGCCCCGCGCCGGCGCTGACGAAACCAAACTGATCAGCTGGTCCAGTAGGGTTGGCAGATCTCGGAAAGGCAAGCAGACCGTCCCCATGGCAATTCCGTTCGTCAAGAAAATCGATGTTGAGTATGGCCGCGTGGATCAGGTCTCACCCCTGATCCGGCGCGTGATTGCCAACAATCCTGGCGCCTTCACTTATACGGGCACTGGCGTTTACATTATCGGCAAGGGCACGGTTGCGGTGATTGACCCCGGCCCGATGCAGGAAGATCATTTCGAGGCCTTAAAGCGGGCGCTGGACGGTGAGACCATCTCCCATGTCGTCGTCACCCACAGCCATATGGATCATAGCCCGCTGGCCCATCCCCTGGCCGCATGGGCCGGCTGCAAGGTCTATGCGAAAGGTCCGGCAATTCCCACCGAGTCGGAAGTGCGCATGGAGGCCGGTGACGATCTCACCTTCCGCCCGGACGAAACCATCGCCGATGGCTGGACCGCGCAAGGCCCAGGCTGGACGCTGGAAGCGATCGAGACCCCAGGCCATACATCCAACCATGTCTGCTATGCGCTCAAGGAAGAGAACGCGCTCTTTTCCGGAGATCATGTCATGGGGTGGTCAACCACGGTGATTTCCCCGCCTGACGGTGACATGGGAGACTATCTCGCCAGTCTGGAAAAGGTTCGCGATCGCGGGTTTTCAACTATTTGGCCAACCCATGGTCCGCCTGTCACAGAAGATCCATCCGGTTTCATCCAAGCCTATATTGACCACAGAAAAGCGCGCGAAGCCGCAATCCTGGAGCGTCTTACGGCAGGCGACGAGACCATTCCGGAAATGGTGACGACCATTTATGCCGCGGTCGACAAGAAGCTGCATCCGGCCGCCTGTCATTCCGTACTGGGTCATATGATGCAGATGGTGAAGGATGGGCGGGTCACCACGCCGGATGAAATTCCCGGTGTACGTAGCACCTACGCCCTCGCAAATTAGACTAAACTGTCATCGAGAGCCATGAAGGCCTCGGCGATCTCGGATGGCACAAATTCCATATACCGCGTCCAGCGCGCGCCCGGGGCTGGCCTGATCGGCTTGCGGACCTGCTCGTGACTGAAAGTGGGAACAATCGCCGGCCGGTTGGCAGGTTCCAGAACGGCCTCATCCCAGTCGAGCGAAAGTGAGCGAGCCAGCTCCGCGCCATTGCGGCGTGGGTCTTCTGCGAAACTGTCAAAGTCCACATCGAACATCTCAAATCCTGCTTGCGCATATATGCTGGTCAAACGCTTGCGCGCCTCAAGCATGGCCACCACCGCGCCAAGATCGCAAGCCTCCGGAAATGCAGGCGGAAAATCCAAAAAGAACATCGAGAGCGCGACATCACGAGCTTGGCGCCGATTGTTCACAAATCTCGCGCCAGGATGGATCGCCGCGATCAATGGCGCGACATAGAAATTGTGCGTTGTCTTATCGATGATCAAGGGCGCGGTAAGCTTGGCGCGGGCCATGCCAGATAGGTCAGCCGCTTGCAATTGCGTGAGATATCCTGCGGGCGGCGCAACACCTTGGGCATCGCACAAACCGTTCAGATAAGGCAGCAGCGCACCACGTTCGCCAGAGCTTTGCCGACCTTCTCCCGCTGTCAGGATGGATTGCAGCAATGATCCACCCGTCCTTGGCGCACCGATCAGGAAGATCTGCGCAGGCTCGGTCTGGGCCGGAGCAGGCGCAAGGCGCTCTGTCCAGCTCAAAGCCGCGCGTCCGCGGGCGACCAGCTGAGCTGTGAAGGCCTTGCGTGTTTCAGGATTGAAGATGGCACCAGAGCGCTGCGCGGAAAGCGCATTGGCCATTCTCGCCATTTGCCAAGCCTCTTCAATCTCGCCCATGCGGTCATGATACTTGGCCAAGGCGAAATAGAGGGCAGACTTCTTTACATCGGTCACTGCCAGCTTATCGGCGATCTTCCCGGTACGCGCGACGATTTCAGCCGTCGTCAGTGAAGCATGGGCCATGGCAAGACCGAGAAGTTCAGGATCCTCGGGTTGGCGCGACAAGGCCTTTTCTATCAAGATCGCAGCCTCAACATCCGCGCCTTCCCACGTATAGAGCCGCGCGGCAATTGACACGGTTCTTGCGCTGATATCCCCACCAGAGAGCAGCCTATTGAGAGCAGCGCGACAGCGCTCGAACTCTCGCAGATCCAGCGCCACTTGTGCGACCATCAGATCTGTCTGCGGTGTCGGCCCGCCCTGGGCTTCGACAAGCTTTTTCAACGCGTCATCGGCGCGGTATCGATCGCCCACCTGCCAGGCAATGGCCGCAAGCATCTGCAAGAGATCTGGATGATCGACCGCGCGCTCAAGCGCCGCCTCAAGCTCCTGAAGCGCTTCCGCCGGCCGGCCTTGAGACATGTGAGAGGTCGCTGCCTGAAGAGCAGCTTGCACAAATGCACTCATATCTGCGACCTATCCGTGCCGCACCGGATCTTGCAAGTCGGGGCGCTGCGCTTAATCAGACCTGTTCGGTCGCTATGGCGCCGTGACAATGCTTGTACTTCTTGCCTGAACCACAGGGACAGGCCGCATTGCGCGGCGTACGCGACCAGTCGTCCTCGGCTTGGGGAACGCTCTGGGACGGCTCATCGGGCGCCATTTCGTTCACGCCGGTATCGGGATCGAGATGAGTTTCCCGCATCTGCGCCGGCGGGACAGGCTGCGGTGCCGGCTGGGGTGTGCCTTCGATGCGCAGGCCCATCAGGGCGCGCGTGACCATCATGCGCAAGTCGCCCAGCATGGCGTGGAACAGTTTGAACGCCTCTTCCTTGAACTCATTCAGCGGATCACGCTGGCCATAGCCGCGTAGATGAATCACGCTGCGCAGCTGATCCAGCTGTTGCAAATGCTGGCGCCATTGCAGGTCCAGGACCTGCAGCAGGATCTGCTTTTCAACGTAATTGACCTGCGCATCGCCGGCAAACTGGCGCTTTTGTGCATAAGCCGCATCGGCTGCGGCCAGGATGCGCTCATGTATTTCTTCATTGGCTACACCCTCTTCCTGGGCCCAATCATGAATGGGCAGGTCGAGATGCAGCGTGTCCATCAGCTGGGCTTTGAGCCCTTCTACATCCCACTGCTCGGCATAGGCCTTCTCCGGCATGGTGTAGGCGACCATGTGGTCGATCACATCCACGCGCATATCCTCGATCACATCGGTGACCGTGTCGGCTTCCATGAATTCGCGGCGCTGTTCGAAGATCACCTTGCGCTGATCATTGATGACATCGTCATATTTCAGAACATTCTTGCGCATCTCGAAATTGCGCTGCTCGACCTTGCGCTGGGAAGTCTCCATCGCCTTATTCATCCAGGGATGGGTGATGCCCTCATCTTCCTTGATGCCGAGCTTGCGCATGACATTGTCGAGCCGGTCAGCGGCGAAGATCCGCATCAGATCATCTTCGACGGAGATGAAGAATTTGGAGCGGCCCGGATCGCCCTGACGGCCCGTCCGACCGCGCAGCTGATTGTCGATGCGACGACTCTCGTGGCGCTCGGTGCCGAGCACATAGAGCCCGCCGGCATCAAGGGCCTCTTTCTTCTTCACCTCAACCTCGGCCTTGATCTGGGCGAGCATTGTGGCCACCTCACCTTCGGTCATGGGCCGGCCGAGCTTGGCCTCCTGGGCCGCACGTTCCTTTTCCAGCCGCATGGTGGGGTTGCCGCCGAGCTGGATGTCGGTGCCGCGACCGGCCATGTTTGTCGCCACCGTGATGGCGCCGGGGATGCCAGCATCGGCCACGATCTGGGCTTCCTGCTCGTGATGGCGCGCGTTCAGCACCTTGTGGGGGATGCTCGCCTGGGTCAGCAGCGCGGAGATGATCTCGGATTTCTCGATGGATGCCGTGCCGAGCAGGACGGGCTGACCACGCTCGCGGCAGTCGCGCACCTCTTCGATGATCTCTTTATACTTCGCCTGTGCTGTACGGTAGACGACATCATCCTCGTCAATCCGCGCGATTGGCCGGTTTGTCGGCAGTTCCACCGCTTCCAGCTTGTAGATATCGGCAAACTCGCCCGCCTCGGTCATGGCCGTGCCGGTCATCCCGGCGAGCTTGTCATAAAGACGGAAATAGTTCTGGAAGGTGATCGAAGCCAGGGTTTGGTTTTCCGGCTTGATATCGACCTTTTCCTTCGCCTCAATGGCCTGGTGCAGGCCTTCGGAAAGGCGGCGGCCTTCCATCATCCGGCCGGTGAATTCGTCAATCAGCATCACCTGGCTGTCCTTGACGATATAATCCTTGTCGCGGTGATAGAGCTTGTGGGCGCGCAGGGCCTGGTTGGCATGGTGGACGATGGAAATATTCGTCGGCTCCCAGAGCGAGCCTTCCAGCAGGCCGGCCTCCAACAGCATGCCTTCCATCTTTTCGGTGCCCGTTTCCGAGAAGGTCACCGAACGGTGCTTCTCATCAAGCTCATAGTCTTCTTCATCCAACTGGGGGATGAGGGCATCGACCGAGCGATAAAGATCAGAGCGGTCATCGGTCGGCCCGGAAATGATCAGCGGCGTGCGCGCCTCATCAATCAGAATGGAGTCGACCTCATCGATGATCGCGAAGGCATGACCACGCTGGCACATCTGATCGAGCGCATATTTCATATTGTCGCGCAGATAGTCGAAGCCGAATTCGTTGTTCGTGCCGTAAGTGATGTCGGCCTGATAGGCGGCCTTGCGTCCGGCATCATCCACACCATGCACAACAACACCCGTGGTCATGCCGAGGAAGCCATATAGCTGGCCCATCCATTCCGCATCACGCCGGGCGAGATAGTCATTGACCGTAACGACATGTACGCCCTTACCAGCCAAAGCATTGAGATAGGTTGCCAGCGTGGCGACGAGGGTCTTGCCCTCACCGGTCTTCATCTCAGCGATCGCACCGGAATGCAGCACCATGCCGCCGATCAACTGTACGTCGAAATGACGCATACCAAGCGCACGCACCGAGGCCTCGCGGACGACCGCAAAAGCCTCTTCCAGGAGATCATCAAGGGTGGCGCCATTTTCCAGGCGCTGGCGGAACTCGGCCGTCTTGGCCTGCAGCGAGGCGTCTGAGAGCGCCTGCATCATCGGTTCCATGGAATTGATGCGATTGACCCTCGCCCGCAGCGGCTTCAGTTTGCGGTCATTGACTGAGCCAAAGATCTTTCGGGCGATAGAGAGCATTTCAAATACCAATACGCTTGAGGGTCAGATCGAACCTGCCCTTCGCCAGGAAGGTTTGGCAACCTTGTGTGGCAGGGAAGCTGCGATGGTCAAACCCTCTCGACCATTGCCAGCCGGACACTTAAGAACGCCCCCATAGCGTGTCAATCGGGTGTACTGCCACCATAACCGCGGAGCCGACCATGCCAAGTGCCTTGCGCCTTGTCCTCATTGCCCTTCTGATCAGCCTGCCCATGGCGGCCTGCACCCCCCGCGAAGAAAGCCCGGCCGCCCGGGTCCGCGTGGATGGCGCGGTTGCTGCTGTGGTCAATGGCGACCCGGTCTATCTCGCTGACATTGAACTGGAAGCGGCCTCGCAGGGCCTGATCGAGCCCGGTGAAGCCTTTGGTATTGGGCATCCGGCCTATCAGACTGTACTCGACCAGCTGATCGACCAGCGCCTGATGGCCCAGGAAGCGCTGGCCAAGGGCCTCAATCGCGAGGGTACTGCCCCGCGCCGGCTGGAGGCGGCCCGCGAGCGCGTGCTTGGTAACATTCTGGTGGAGAGCCTGGTGGCAGCCCATGTCACTGATGAAAAAATCCGGCAAATGTATTCCCAGCAGGTCGGCCTGCAGCAGATCGATGATGAAGTGCGGATCTCGATGATCCTGGTGGAAACCGAGGAAGAGGCCGAAGAGGTGCGCCAGCGGGTCACCACGGGCGAAGAATTCAATGTCGTCGCCTTCGAAGTCAGCCTGGACACAGCGACACGCCTGGAAGGTGGCGCGTTGGGCTATGTCCAGCCCAATCTGATGGGCGAACCCTTTGCCAGCGCCATTGGCGACACCTCTGTCGGCGATGTCTCTGAACCGTTCGAGAGCGACACCGGCTGGCACCTGATCAAGGTCGAGGACCGGCGCACGCCACCGCCCAAGACATTGGAGGAAATGCGCCCGGAAATCGTGACCTTCCTGACCTATGCGGAAATCAGCCAGATCCTGAAGACCTTGCGCGCGGAAGCCGTGATCGAACCGGGCAATGGCGTACCAACCCTGTCGCCAGACGACCTGCCCGCCACTTCCCGCCCGGATGATACGCTGTGAACCTGACGCCTTCGCCCTTTGCGCCCGAGCATTTCCCCGAACTTCCGACGATAAAAGGCGTGCGCGCGGCCACAGGCTCGCGCGGCTTTTATGCAAAGCGCGGCCTGGAGCGCGATGATGTTTTTCTCTTCGTCTTCGATGAGGGCACGCATGTCGGCGGCGTGTTCACGCGCTCGGCGACCGCCTCGGCTGATGTACTGTGGTGCCGGGAGGCGTTGGCCGCCGGGCAGGGCGCCGCGCGCGCCCTGGTTGCCAATTCGGGCAATTCAAATGCCTTTACCGGGGCGAAGGGCGTGTTGAAGAATGACGCCACGCTGGCGGCCATGACAGGCGCGCTGGATGTGCCACGCACCGCCTGCTTCCTCGCCGCGACCGGCGTGATCGGCGAGCCCCTGCCCGATCCCAATTATGTCGGCGCCATCGTGCCGGAACTGGCGGGCCGCCTTACCGCGCCAGACTGGGAAGCCTGCACGCGCGCCTTCATGACCACCGACACCTTCCCAAAGGCCGCGGGCACGCAGCGCACGGTGGCTGGCGTGGAAGTGAGTTTCGCTGGCATCACCAAGGGCTCCGGCATGATCGCGCCGAACATGGCCACCATGCTGGCCTATGTCTTCACCGATGCCGCGATCGCACCAAGCCTGTTACAATCACTGACCGCGCGTATCGCCGATGCCACCTTCAATGCCATCACTGTGGACAGCGACACCTCCACCTCCGACACATTCATGATCTTCGCCACTGGCGCCAGCGGCATGGCCATAATTGAAACTGAAGAGGACCCGCGCTTCCGGACCGTGGAGGAAGCGCTGTTACGCGTCTCGCTGAAGCTCGCCCACCAGATCGTGAAGGATGGCGAAGGCGCGCAGAAATTCATCTCCATCCGCGTGAATGGCGCGGTCAGCGATGCATCGGCGCGGATTGTCGCCGCCGCGATTGCCAACTCCCCGCTGGTGAAAACAGCACTGGCGGCGGGCGATGCCAATTGGGGCCGGATCGTCATGGCCGTCGGCAAGGCAATGGAGCCGGTCGACCCGGACAAGCTCGCCATATGGTTCGGCGACCATCAGGTGGCTGAACATGGCGGGCGCGCGGAAGATTATGACGAGGCGCGCGCAAGCGCTGTCTGCGCCGCGCGCGAAGTGGACATCACCGTAAATCTCGGCGTCGGGGATGGCGAGGCGGTGGTCTATACCTGCGATCTGACCCACGCCTATATCGATATCAACGGGGCCTACCGGACATGAAGCTGGTATTGGTGGTCGCCGCCGCGCTTTATAATGGGCAGGGCGAGATTTTGCTTGCCCAGCGCCCGAAGGGCAAAACCCTTGAAGGGCTCTGGGAATTTCCCGGCGGCAAGGTCGACCCGCAGGAAACGCCCGAAATGGCCCTTGCCCGCGAACTCTATGAAGAACTCGCCATCATGGTTGACCCCAAGGCTCTGATTCCGATCACATTCGCCTCGCATACTTATGAGAATTTTCACCTTTTGATGCCACTTTTCGCCTGTCGGCACTGGGAGGGAGACCCGGTTGGCGCGGAAGGACAAGCCCTGGAATGGGTGCCGCCCGATCGACTTTCAGACTATCCCGCACCGCCGGCGGACATACCGCTGTTCAACCTTCTGGCGGCAAAACAGGCATTGTGAAGATGAAAACACTCACGAGACTGACAGCCCGGTTCCTGAAGGAAGAAAGCGGAGCAACCGTAGTGGAATACTGTCTGCTCATCGGCCTTATCGCACTGGCTATCATCACCGCCATCTCCGCGGTTGGAAACCCGACCCAGCAAAGCTTCGAAGACGCCGCCAATAGCTGGCCGGACGCTTAGAGCCGGTTGTTTTTCGCTTGCGCCATCACAGCCCTCATCCTGAGCGGAGACGAAGGACGAGGGCGGGCAACCAAGCGCGGATCTCTGCTGCGCGCCCCATGGTTCGTCTCCGCTCACCATGAGGCTGAGCGTGGCTCAAGCTAAGGGCAACCGAGTCTAGCTGTTTCGTCCCGAAAAGGAAAACGGCGGCGCCCGAAAGCCCCGCCGATCCCATAAATCAGATCTGATCTGCCTTATGCCGCCGAGGCGTCATTGTCGCTGATCAGCTGCGGCTTTTCCTGAGTTACGGATTGGCCAATCGCAATCTTGCGCGGCTTGGCCGCCTCGGGCAGTTCGCGACGCAGATCGATGCGCAGCAGGCCGTTGACCAGATCCGCGCCGGTCACGACTACATGGTCGGCCAGTTGGAAGCGGCGAATGAAGCCGCGCTCGGCAATGCCGCGATGAAGGAAGTCCCGGGCTTCACTGTCTTCGGGCTGAGCTTTCTTGCCGGCCACGGTGAGCAGGTTTTCCTTCAGCTCAATATCTAGGTCGTCCTCGCCAAAGCCGGCGACCGCGATCTCAATGGCGAAGCGATCTTCGCCGACGCGTTCAATATTGTACGGAGGATAGCCCTGCGCGCCATCAAGGCGCGAGGCGGAATCAATCATGGAGGCCATACGGTCAAAGCCAACCATGGTACGGTAAAGGGGGGAAAGGTCGATCGTGTTCATCACAGTCCTCTTTCAAGCAACTGAACCCGCGCGCGACATGCACGCCGGTCTTGCAGTTTTCGGCTTGCGCGACACCCCAACCCGACATCGGCGTTGGCACGCATTCCGGCCGCGACCCGCTTGGCAGCGCCGCGACAAAGGTTATGTGGGAGGCATGAGTTCAGTTTCAAGAATCTCCCAGGGAGTCTCGACATGCGTCATCTGATCCTCGGCGGAAGCGCCGCTCTTGCCCTCATTCTGTCTGCCTGCGGTGGTGAAGCACCGCCCCCAGCCGATGCCGGAGATCCGGCGGCAGAGACCCCCGCACCAGAGACTGGAAGTCTCGACTGGGCCCTGGCAGGGGATTGGCGCGGGGAAGACGCCGCGCGCGACAGTGCCCGCCACCCAGCCGAAACGCTGACCTTTTTCGGCGTTGAGGGAGATGACACCGTGATCGAGCTATGGCCTGGCGGCGGCTGGTATTCGCGCATCCTGGCGCCCTATCTGGCCGCCGGTGGCGGGGATTTCAT
>JALEGE010000172.1 GCA_022760335.1 Hyphomonadaceae bacterium | reverse complement strand
TGTCGCAGTGCTTGAATTGATTGCGGCTTTGTTACTCCTGTTGCCAATCACGCGCAGGTTCGGGGCGGTCATGTCCTTCTTCATCCTGGCAGGTGCGGTTGGCTTTCATCTCTCGCCCTGGCTGGGCCGGGAAGTGCCAACCTCACTGGAGGCAGGCGCGCCAACGGATGGCGGCGCGTTGTTCATGTTGGCGATCGCCACGCTGGTGGTCAGCTTGCTCTTGGCGATCATCCATCCAGGACGTGAGGACCGCTGAATTGTGTCCACGGCCCGTTAACCGCAGGCGTGTAAGTCATACGGATTGAGAGACGATCCGGAGTGACCATGAGTAATGTCGCGGAAGACCTGATGGAGGGCGCGCCGGAGATTGGCCGCGCGCGGGATGCTCTGGTCCGACGTCTGATTGATGTTCTCGCGCTACCCTCTTCGAATGTTCCGCCGCAAGATCGCTCCATGGGCAGTGATATCCTGTTGGAGCTCTTGTTCGGTGCAAGCCAGGAAGATCTCGCCCTCTGCGCGCGGCGCCTGGCCGACAAGTCCGAAGCGCCGCGCAGGCTGCTTCGTTTCCTGGCCTCGGCTCCGATCGACATTGCGCGCCATGTCCTGGAAGGGAATGACGGCATCGAGGATTCCGATCTTGCCCATGTCGCGGGGGTTGGAACGCCGGAGCACCGGCTTCTGATTGCCCAGCGCAAGCAGGTCAGCGCCATGCTGTCTGATGTACTGATAGATTATCGCGAACCGCATGTTATTACGCCGCTGCTGAAAAATCGCGGTGCGTCGCTTTCCGATATGGGGCTTGATGCGGTTCTTGAGATCTCGCGTGAAGAGCCTGACCTTTGCCGGTTGTTGCTGGACAGGCCGGAACTGACCCCGGCCCATGCCATGGTCCTGTTCTGGTGGGCCGATCCCGATGTGCGCCGTGTCATCCTCACCCGCCATGCCGCCGAGCGGATGGAACTGATTGCGGTGTGTTCGGATGTTTTCCCGATGATGGCCGCCGAGGGGTGGCGGGATCCGCATGCCCGGAAGGCCATGCAGCTGATCGAGCGGCGCCAGCGCAATCGTGACGCGATCGAGAAAAGCCAGTTCGTCAATCTCGAGCACGCGGTCGAAACCGCAGCGAAAGAAGGCATGAATGCGCGCCTGGCCCAGGAAGTTGGCTTTCTTGCAGGTGTGAAGCCTATCACGATAGCCAAATTGTTGTCCGACAAAGGCGGAGAGGGCATCGCGGTGCTGTGCAAGGCGACAGGCCTGAAAACGGCCTATCTGAAACTTCTCTGGAAATCCCTGCGACGGCCCGTGGAAGGCGAGGCTGGCGAACCGGACCCATGGTTCCGCCGTGTTCTGCACTGTTACCAAATCCTCTCCGTAGCAAAGGCGCAAACGGTTTTGCGCTACTGGAACTGGTCGCTGTCTTCCGCTTATTCGCCGACGTCGGGTATGGTGGATGAAGAAGATGGTCCGCAGGAAGGCAACTATTCCGCCGCCCGAAAAACCGCCGCCTTGTTGTTCGGGGGGCGGTAACTCGCCACATTTCTCCGTGCGGGTCTGGTCAAAACCGATTCCGCAATTTAGTCCTCCGCAAAGCTGAGTTTAAGCAAAGGGCGGAGCGCCGGGGCTTGGGTTACTTTATCGGACTTCTGATCACGCTTGTGGTGTTCTGGTACACCATGTCTGGCATGAACAAACCGCTGATCCTGTCGCTTGGCGCGGTATCGGTGGTGCTTACCATGGTGTTGTCCTGGCGGCTAAAGATCGTCGACAAGGACAGCTCACCCTATGGGCGGATCGTGCAGTTCCTGCTCTACTGGGTCTGGCTGTTCGTGGAGATCCTCAAGGCAAACTGGCGGGTCATCCGCGCCTGTGTGAAGGCCGATCTCGACATCAATCCGGCGCTGGTGAAGGTCAAGACGGTGTGCCGCTCCGATCTTGCCAAGACGACCTTTGCCAATTCGATCACATTGACACCAGGAACCGTTACGGTCTCAGTCGAGGGCGACAAACTGCTTGTCCACGCCCTCTATGAGGAAGATGCCGAGCCGGGCGCATTTGACGAGATGGACCGCCGTTCGGCCTGGGCATCTGATGGTGGTGGCGCATGAATCTTCTGCTTGCCAGTGCGACGGTGGCCCTGCTTTTGGGAATCGTCCTGCTTCTCATTCGTGCCCTGATGGGGCCGACGCTGTATGACCGCGTGCTGGCGGTCAATTCCTTCGGCACCAAGACTGTTTTGCTGCTTGGCCTGCTTGGCTTTGCCATGGGCCGGCCAGATTTTCTCGACATTGCACTGCTCTATGCGCTGATCAATTTCGTCTCGACCATCGCGATCTTGAAATTCTTCCGCTACCGCTCTTTCCAGGTGTCCCTGTCCCGTCGCGCGCCGGCGCCCAAGGAGGGGAGCTGATCATGCTGACCGACGCGATTGAGTTTTTCCATCTGGTGCGCCCCTGGCTGGGCGGAGCATTTTGCCTCCTTGGTGCTGTCCTGACCGTGATTGGCACGGCGGGCGTGTTGCGTTTTCCAGATTTCTATACCCGCCTCCATGCCGCCAGCATCACGGATACAGCCGGCGCGACGGCGCTGTTGATCGGTATGGGGCTAATGGCCCCGGGCTGGGTCGTGGTGGCCAAGGTGGCCGCAATCTGGGTGTTCCTCTTCCTGACCAGCCCGACAGCCAGTCATGCGATTGCCAATGCTGCCCATGTGGCGGGCCTTGAGCCTCTGATCGGGCGCTTGGGCCGCGGTGAGGTCGATCCTGCAAGCGGGGAGGAGGCATAATGGAAGCGGTTGCCGTCAGCGATGTAGGGCTCGCCCTCGCCAATATCGTTCTGCTGACCATACTCTTTGTCGTAGGCATTGCGATTGCGCGCCTGCGCAGCCTGTTTGCCATCGTCATGCTGTCGGGCGTCTATTCGCTGGTTTCGGCGACATGGTTTGTCCTGCTGGATGCCGTGGATGTGGCCTTCACTGAAGCGGCGGTCGGCGCGGGGCTTTCCACAGCGCTCCTGCTCGGCGGCATGTTGCTGACGGCGCGCACGGCCAAGGCGGAAAAGCCGTTTTCGCGCCTTGCGCCATTCCTGGTCGTGGTCGTTGTCGGCGCGATCCTGATCTATGCCAGCGTCGATCTCCCGGCGCTTGGCGACCCGGACTCGCCTGTGAATACAGGCGTCGGCAAGGAATATCTGGAGCGCCATTATGGCGATATGGGCTTTCCCAATGTAGTGACCTCCATCCTGGCCAGCTATCGGGGCTTTGATACGCTTGGCGAGACAGCGGTGGTGTTCACTGCGGGTCTGGCCGTGGCCCTGTTGCTCGGCTTTGGCGAGCGTTCCCTGGCAGAATCCATCCGCAAGGGAGGGCGCAAGTGAACCCCGATCATCACATTATTCTGCGGGTCGTCTCCAAGACCCTGATCCCGCTGATCACGCTTTATGCCTTCTATGTGCAGTTCCATGGCGACTATTCGCCGGGCGGCGGTTTCCAGGCCGGCGTGATCTTCGCGGTTGGCGTGATTTTGTATGCCCTGATCTTCGGAGTGTCTTCTGCCCTGCGCATGGTTCCGCCCATGTTTACGCGCGGCCTGGCGGCGACTGGGGTGCTGCTCTATGCCGGTGTTGGAATATGGGCCCTGTTTGGCGGCGGCAATTTTCTCGACTATAGCGCGCTGGTGGATGAGCCCGAGGGCGGCCATCTGGGCCAGCACATCGGTATCATCGTCATTGAGCTCGGCGTGCTGTTCGGCGTGGCCGGCTCTATGCTGACCATTTTCTACGCCTTTGCCGGCCGCGTGGCCGAAATCTCCGACGAGCAGTGGTAGGGCCGATGCTGGAATTCATTCTCGCGCGCGGTAATTACTGGGTCATCGTCGCCTTGATGATGACGGGCCTTTATATCTCGTTTTCCGCGCAGAACCTGATCAAGCGCCTGGTTGGCCTTTCGGTGTTCCAAACCTCGGTTTTCCTGTTCTACATCACCCTTGGCAAGGTGGCGGGCGGGACCGCGCCAATCCTCATAGGTGAAGATCTCGCGGGTCATCATGGCGGCGGGCATGGTGAGGTCCATGAAGATGAGGCGCACGGGGCCTCTGAAGCCGCCCATGGCGCTGTGGCCGAGCCTCATGATGTGCCTGAGGCAGATCATGCGCCAGCCGATGAAATCCTCCCGCATGACGAGACCGAGGCGCTGCACGGGGCAGGGGAGGCGGTCGAGGGCGCGCCGCCGCTGGAGGGCGAGGATGCCAGCCTGCTGGGGGAGAACCTCGAAGACGGCGTGACGGAAACCAGCGATTATGTCCTCTCAGGGCCGGATTTGGGTGATGCCCTGCACTCTGCTGAGTCCAGCCTGCACACGGTTTACTCCAACCCGCTGCCGCATGTTCTGATTCTCACCGCCATTGTGGTCGGTGTGGCGACGCTCGCGGTGGGGCTCGCCATCATTGTCCGCATTCGTGAAGCCTATGGCACGATCGAGGCCGATGAAGTGCGCGCGATCGATATCGACGTGGCCCTCGAAGAAGAGGCTGAAGAAGAAGCAGCGGAGGCCGCCGCGTGATTGAGTCCATTCTGACCTATCTGGCGCCCGGCTGGGCGGTGACGCATGCCGCGCCTTTGCTGGTAGTCGTGCCGATGATCACGGCGACGCTGCTCGTATTTGTTCCTAGCGGACGGCTAGCCTGGCTGGCATCGATCCTGGCGAGCCTGGCCTCATTGTTTTTCGCGCTGGTCCTGCTTGGCCTCGTACAGGCCGATACGGCCACCTGGACCGCGCTGTCCACGGCTGGAGTGGAGACCAATCTCACAGAGCCTGGTCTCGTCTCCTATGCGCTGGGGGGATGGATGCCGCCGGCGGGTATTGAGTTTCGCGTGGATGCGCTGAATGCGATGATCTTGTTGCTGGTCGCCTTTATCGGCGTGCTGGCCTCGATCTTTTCCTGGCCAACCGTGAATGCCGAGGTGCGCAGCGAAAAGCAGAACCTCTTCTATGCCGCCTATCTGGTCTGCCTGGCCGGACTTGCTGGCGTGGCGATTACCGGGGATGCCTTCAACCTGTTCGTGTTCCTGGAGATCTCCTCCATCTCGACCTATGTGCTCGTCGCGCTAGGGGCGGGGCGGGATCGTCGCGCGTTGCCGGCGGCCTTCAACTATCTCGTCATGGGCACGATCGGGGCGACCTTTTATGTGATCGGCGTTGGCTTCCTGTTTGCGGCCACCGGCACGCTGAACATGGCTGACTATACCGTCATGCTGCCAGAGCTGGCAGGCAATCGCGCGGTGCAGGCCGGTTTTGCGTTCATCATTATCGGGCTCGGCCTGAAGGCGGCGATGTGGCCGCTGCACCAATGGCTGCCCAATGCCTATGCCTATGCGCCCAGCTTCGTGACCACATTCCTGGCCGCCACGGCGACCAAGGTGGCGCTTTATGCGCTGATCCGTTTCCTCTTCACGGTGTTTTCCCCGGCCTATTCCTTCGAGATGGCGAGCTTTGAATGGCTGATCGCGCCGCTTGCCATTGCTGCCATGGTCGCTTGCTCCTTCCAGGCTGTGTTCCAGACCGATGTGCGACGCACGCTGGCCTATTCCTCGGTCGCGCAGGTTGGTTACATGTTGTTGGGCGTGTCTCTGGCCACCGCACTAGGCGTGTCGGCGGGGCTGTTGCATCTGGTCAACCATGCTCTGATGAAGGGTGGCCTGTTCATGGCCGTAGCCGGTGTTGTGCTGACCTATCAGGGCACCACGCTGCGCGATTTTGCCGGCCTTGGACGCTCAGCGCCATGGACCATGACTGCCTTTGCCATCTGTGCCCTGTCGCTGATCGGTGTGCCGCTGACGGCCGGATTCCAGTCCAAGATCATGCTGCTGCAGGCGGCATTCGATTCCGGCTGGTGGTGGGCGGCCTGCGTGATCGTCTTCTCCAGCGTGCTGGCGGTGATCTATATGGGGCGTATCCTGGAGGCGGTGTTCTTCAAGGCGCCGGAAAATCCACGCAAGGTTCGCAAAGAGGCACCGATGCTTCTCTTGATACCGCTCTGGGTCATGGCGTTGGCCAATCTGTGGATCGGTTTGGATGCGAGTTTCCCATACGGACTTGCGCAAAGCGCTGCTGATGCCGTGATCGGCGCGGGAGGCGGGCAATGAGTTCTGACATGCTGATCCTTCTGTCGCTGGGCCTGCCGCTCCTGATTGCTGCAGGCATCGCACTCACCGGCAAGGTGCCGAACCTGCGCGAGGGGGTGACCCTGACGGGCGCTACCCTGCTGTTTGTGGTGGTGGTGTCGCTGGTGGCCCAGGTTGCCCAGGGCGCCCGCCCTGAAGTCGAGCTGTGGGAGGCGGTTGACGGGCTTTCCTTCGCGTTCAAGCTGGAACCGCTGGGTGCGCTCTTTGCCGTGGTGGCCAGTGGCCTGTGGATTGTGAATTCCTTCTATTCCATCGGCTATATGCGCGGGAACAGAGAGCGCAATCAGACGCGTTTCTATATCTGTTTCGCGATTGCCATTTTTGGCGCCATGGGTGTGGCCATGTCTGCCAACCTGTTCACCCTGTTCGTTTTTTATGAAGTGCTGACCTTATCGACCTATCCCCTTGTCGCGCACAAGGGCGATGCGGCGGCCGAGCGCGGCGGGCGCATCTATTTGATGACACTGCTCGGCACATCTATTGGGCTTCTCCTGCCGGCGATCATTGCGACCTATGTGGTGGCTGGCGGCAGCCTGGATTTTGTCCAGGGTGGCCTGCTCGCCGGCAAGCCCGATGCCACCCCTCTGGTCTGTTCGGTACTGCTCATCCTGTTTGCTTTTGGTATCGGCAAGGCGGCGCTGATGCCGTTCCATTTCTGGCTGCCCAATGCCATGGTCGCGCCAACGCCGGTTTCGGCCTTGTTGCACGCCGTGGCGGTCGTGAAGGCTGGTGTGTTCACCGTGCTGAAGGTCTCGCTTTATATTTTCGGCGAGGATCTGTTGGCAAATACGCCCTCACATGAGTTCATCTTGGCCGTGGCGTGTTTCACTATTGTGGTGGCCTCGCTGATCGCCATGACAAAGGATAATCTCAAGGCGCGGCTGGCCTATTCCACCATTGCCCAACTCTCCTATTGTACAGCGGCGGCCATGCTGGCGACCTCCACTGGCTTCATGGGCGGCGCGCTTCAGATCGCGGCGCATGCCTCGGGCAAGATCACACTGTTCATGTGCGCCGGAGCCATCTATGTCGCCACGGGCCTGACCAATATCTCGGATATGCGTGGCCTGGGAAAGCGCATGCCGTTGGTCTTCATCGCCTTCTTCGTGGGCTCTCTCTCGATTATTGGCGTGCCGCCCCTGGCGGGGGGATGGCCGAAATTCGAACTGATGCAGGGGGCGACGGCTTCGGGCCATGATTATGTCTCCATGGTTCTGATCGTCTCTTCGCTGCTCAATGTGGCCTATCTGCTGCCAATCCCGATCCTGGCGTTGATGCCGCCACCTGGCACGCCGGAGCCTGCGCCCTATAAGCGCCCGGGTGGCGCGCCATTCTTTACCGTGGCGGCGCCGGTGTTCACCGCCATTCTCTGCCTCGTGCTGTTTTTCGCCATCGGCCCGGTCGCGGATTTCCTGGCGCCCGCGATGGACACGTTGGCTCAGTTTGAAGTGGGCCTTGCAACAGGGAGCGACGGATGAGCGATACTTCCCCTCCAGGCCGGGATTCCTCCGGTCGTTTCGTGAAGACGGAAACGCCCACCCAAGCGCCGGTTGGTGACGACCAGATGCACCCGATTGCCAAGCTTCTCTTCGGCTGGGTCTCCGCCAAGTCGACCCCAGGCCTTTTCTTCTGGGGAGCGATCATCATCTGCGCCGGCCTGATGCTGGCCGACCTTGCCATCCATCGCCACGAGTATCTGCACTTTGCCGAGTTCAATGGCTTTTACGGTATCTGGGGTTTTGGCGCTTTTGCTCTGGCTGTCTTGTCAGGCTGGCCGCTGGGCCGACTGTTGCGCCGAGATGAGGATTTTTATGGCGAAGGCGATGCGACACCGCAAGATGCTGGCGTGGAGGACGAGGCATGATGGCGTTTCTTGAGACGCTCAATCCCGGTTTCGTCCTGGTCCTGGCCGGCGTTGTGGGGTGTTTGATTCCGGCTCGGCGCGTACGCCAGGGGCTGATGGTGGCCGCGCCGCTGATCGGCATTTTCATGCTCAGCCAGGCCAACCAGTCCATGGATCTTGCCACGGCAGAGCTCCTTGGACTTGATCTTGTGCTCTACCGGGTCGACAGTCTGAATTTCATTTTCGGGCTCGCTTTCCTGATCGCGGCCTTTCTGAATGCCATTTATGCGCTGCACAGTGATGATCAGCTGCAAGACGGCATGGCCATGGCCTATGCCGGCGCCGCTGTTGCTGCAGCCTTTGCCGGCGACCTGCTGACGCTGTTCGTGTTCTGGGAGCTTACGGCTGTCAGCTCTGTCTTCCTGATCCTGCGGGCCGGTACGCGCGCGGCCTATTTCGCCTCCATGCGGTATCTGGCCATCCAGATCCTCTCAGGCGTGCTGCTGCTGGCCGGTATTACCTATGTCTATCAGGCCAATGGAGAGGTAACGCTGGCCGCCTTTACAAGCCTGGATGATCCTGGCGCGATGCTCATTTTCTTCGCTGTCGGCATCAAGGCAGCGTTTCCCTTCCTGCACAACTGGCTGCAGGACTCTTATCCCAAGGCCACCGTCGTTGGTGCGGTGGTGCTTTCGGCCTTCACCACCAAGCTCGCGGTGCTCACCTGCGCGCGGCTGTTTCCCGGGTTCGAGATCCTGATCTGGATCGGTGCGGTCATGACGATCTTCCCGGTCTTCTTTGCTGTGATCGAGAACGATCTGCGCAAGGTGCTGGCTTATTCTCTGAATAACCAGGTCGGTTTCATGATCTGCGCCATTGGCGTCGGCACGCCGCTGGCGCTGAACGGTGCGGCCGCGCATGCCTTTGCCCATATCATGTACAAGGCGCTCTTGTTCATGAGCATGGGCGCGGTGCTTTACAGAACAGGCACAACAAAAGCCAACGAATTGGGCGGACTCTACAAGTCCATGCCTTTGACCACCGTCTTCTGCCTGATTGGCGCGGCCTCGATCTCGGCCTTCCCGCTCTTTTCCGGCTTTGTCGCAAAGTCACTCACCATGAGCGCGGTGGCCTATGAGGGCTATGTCGTGGCCTGGCTGATGCTGCTGTTCGCCTCGGCCGGTGTGCTGGAGCATTCGGGCATCAAGATCCCGTATTTCGCCTTTTTCGGCCATGACAGCGGCAAGCGCGTCAAGGAGGCGCCGTTCAACATGCTGCTTGCCATGGGGCTTGCCTCGGCGATCTGTATCCTTATTGGCCTGCCGAGCTTCTTCGGCTTGGGGTATGGCTGGCTCTATGACCTCTTGCCATATCCGGATGTCGCCAATCACTATCAGCCCTTCACTTTGGATCATATCCTGACCCAGATGCAGTTGCTGATGCTGGCAATTCTTGCCTTCATTCTGCTGAAACGGTTCGGGCTTTATCCGCCTGAGAAGCCCGGCACGATCCTGGATGCGGACTGGACTTATCGCCGGCTTGGTTTTGGCTTTGCCAACTGGGCCGGCACGGTGTGGGGCAAGGCCGGCCCCGCCATGACCCATATTGCGGGCTTGCTGGCAGGGCGGGGCTATGACCGGATCGAAGCGGCGTTCAGCCCGCGTGGACAACTTTCCAGGGGCCCGCTTACGGGTGGAATGGCCATTTGGGCTGCGGCTCTGCTTGGTATGGCGATGTTGCTTTCTTTCCTCACTGTCCAGTAAAGACTGTTTATAATATTCAACCTTGCTTGCTTCAGTGCTCCGTGCACTGCATTTGCCTAGTTTACATACCGCCGCGACGTATATTAGGCGTGTATATAAACAGGCTGGAGGTGAGGCTTATGTCGGGTGACGGCAGCGTTAGTTTTGAAAAGAAAATCATGATTGATCTGACGGCAGAGATTGTGTCTGCCTATGTGGGCAATAATCCTGTTCAGAGTACTGAATTACCAAGCCTTATTCGAAATGTTCATGAGTCATTGAACAAACTGGCTGAAGCAGTACCTGTTGTAGAAGAACAGAAGCCTGCGGTTTCTGTCCGCAAGTCCATCACGGATGACTATCTGATCTGTCTTGAGGACGGAAAGAAGTTCAAAAGTCTGAAGCGGCACTTGCGTTCAAAGTATGACATGTCTCCCGAGGAATACAGGGAGAAGTGGAATCTCCCGCATGACTATCCGATGGTTGCACCTGCCTATGCGCGTGAGCGCTCTCGTCTGGCAAAAGAAATGGGTCTTGGGCAGAGCAAAAAGTAAACAGAAGGTTAATAAACTTATTTTTTTAAGTAAATAAAACCTCGATTTTTGTTCATTTATTCGCCTGCTTGGACTTGATTCTCCCCTCCAAATTGATTCACAACTGTGTAAAGCGAATCAGTCGGGGTGGCTGAATATGAGAGTCAACCATTATATGGGCGTCACCGATGCCCAAAAAGAATTGATAGCGGTTTGGTCGCGACTGGCAGAAGCCCGTTGCGGTCTTCCGAGCAAGCAGGATCTCGATCCGGGACTTCTGCGGCGGCATTTGTCGCGAATCTCTCTTCTTGATCTCAAGGCTGGTGATGCGCCGCGCTTCCGCTTGTCGGGCTCGCGATTGTCGGCAATGATCGGCATGGATCCCACGGGACTTAGCCCGGCTGATTTGCCGGCGCCCCATGGTGATATTTTCTCGCTCGGGCTTGAGCCTATCCTTGTCAACCGGCTGCCGGTTGGCGGCGTTGTCAGCCTGACTCAGGACGGTTCCAGTCAGGCTTGGCTACGTTTGCCCCTGGCCGATGGTGCCGGTGAGCTGCGCTATGTGCTCTGCCACGATGATGTTCTTGTGGAGACGGATGGGCAGGAAGATGAACTTGTCCATGGCGCTATCCATGTTGAGAAGCAGTCAATTGCCGCATAAACGCGGGATATTATCCCTTTTATAGGAATAATATCCTACACCCTCTCCCCTGCGATAGGCTTGTTGAATGCGTCGAGGGAGCATGGTGTGGACGGACAGCAGAAATATATTGATGAAGACAATGCGCGGTTTGCGGCGAGCCTGGCGGCTTTCGCACTTGGCCAGCGTGTTGAGGAGGTTATGGCATCGGGGCGCGGCAGGCCGCCGGTCTCATTTGCACGGCATGTGGCCATGTATCTGTGCCATGTGGCGCTAGGCATGAGCCTCGCCAGAATTGCCCGAGCGTTCGAGAAGGATCGATCGACTGTGGCGCATGGTTGCCACCAAGTGGAAGATCGCCGCGAGGACCCCGATTTTGACCTCTGGATCGAGCAGTTGGAGGATGGTCTGCGCAGTGTTGCCTCACTGCATGCCAGCCACGCTGCCTGAGCGCCATGTCGGAAAGATTGTTACAGGCCTTGCGACGCGGAGGATGTGCTGCGCCCTATCAGGGCGCTTGGGGCGTCTGGCGTGGGCGCGACCGTCGGGGAAGCTGTATAGGTCAGTTGAGCGACATGGCGATCGAGACGCTTCAGCTTGCCGGCGATGTTGGTCGTCTGGGCGAAGAGGGTGAGGTGCTGGTCTGGACCGGGCAGATGGCGCGGTGCGAGGAGACGCGCAATCTGAAAACGCCATTGCCGGCTGGGCAGTCACGCGCACCACGACGTTCGCCCTTGCTCATCGTGCTCTCCGTCATAGAGGCGCCTGAGGACAAGGCTCTGGCCAAGGCAGCCGTCTCGCGTTTGCTTGGCGACCTGGAGCAAGCCCTGTCTGGCCAAAAAGTGACCCAGAACTGGGACCCCAGCCTGCATGTGGACGGTGTTGGCGGGAGCCGGACGGGAGGGCGCATGGCGGGTGCTGTGCGCGCCAATCGGCGCCTGGCGCAAGTGGAAGCTTGCCTCGGCCGGGCAGATCTTGATCTGTTGTATCAATTGGTGGTGCAGGAACGGAGCCTTGCAGCCTTGGGCGCAAATCTTGGCCAATCCGGGCGAAAGCTTCAACTGGGCCTGGCCCAGCGCCTGATGGCTCTAGCGCGTGCTTACAAGCTCTCTGTTGGTACCGCTTAAAGCGTTTCAACCACGCGCAGCCGCTGCATCTGCCTTAATCCGAGCCAACATTGAGGCCAGGCCGTTGGAGCGCTGGGCTGTCAGCGTATCGCTAACGCCGATATCCTTGAACAGGCTTTTGGCATCGAAAGTCTCGATCTCATCTGGGGTCTGGCCGCTGAACAGGCGGAGCAGGATTGCGATAAGGCCGGAAACGAGAACCGCATCGGATTCGGCCCGGATCGTCATGGTGCCGTCCTTTTCCAGACGGGTGACAAGCCAGACCTGTGAAGCACATCCGCGTACGCGGGATTTCTCATTGCGCTCCTCAGGCAGAAGGTCCGGATTGCTCTTGCCGAGATCGATAATGTGCTCGTAGCGCGCCTCCCATTCCTCAAGGAAGGAGAACTCATCACGAAGCTCACGCGCTGCATCTTCAATCGCCATACTTCAAATGTGGTACGGGGGCCTCCGATTTGGAAGCCCCCGCACGCTGTTGGAATGCTGATTTATGGGGATTATTGCGTGACGTCGCCGATACAGTCGCCGACATCGGTCAGGGCGTGTTCGCCAATGCAGAAAGGCACTTCGTACTGTTTATGGGCTGCAGCAACGCACTGCTGAAGGTTCAGTTGTGCCATGTTGATGCAGTTGCGTGTGGTGGTTTCACGCATGGCGGTGCGCACTTCCTGGGCGGGCGCTGCTTCGGTTCCGAGCACGCGATAGGCCGCCAGAGTGGCAATGCGGTCAGCGATCGGCTCCTTGCCGGCACGAATGCGCGCCGAGCGGCCGGAATAGACCATGTCGAGCGAAGGGAAGCGGACGGCGCTGGCAGCGCTGTTCACATTCTCCCAAAGCGAGGGTGCGCCGCTTTGACCGGCCTGGGCCAGAACGGTGTCGATCTCGCTAGAGGTGAAAGCAACGCGCAGATCAGCACGCACCGGACGACCGGCGCTTGCGCTGGACTGAATGCGTTGGATCATTGCATCGGAGCTCGGGATCACAGCTTTTGCCCAGCCGGCAGCCTGAAGCGAATAGGCTTGTTCTTTCACGAAAGCACCAGCACCACGAAGGCGGTCGGCATCGGCCTCAATGGCAGCCAGCGAAGAAGTCACCGCAGCGTTGCCGCCGCCGAGCGTGCGCGCATAACGCACATCGTTGCGCAGGCCGAGCATCAGGCTATCGCGGCCGTAAAAGCCTTCAATGTCACGCACGGCGGCGCGGAATTCAGGGTTTTGTGAGGCCACCAGCGCGGAGTAGGCGATGAAGCCATTCGAAAGCTGCTGGGAATTGTGGCCGCCCAGATTGTCCAATGAGCTGGCAATGTCATCCGCCGAGCTGAGAGGATTTTGACGCACATCAGAGACATCCGACTGATAGGTCGCATAAACTGCGGCGCTTTCAGCGATCACATCTTCCGTGACATTGTTGATGGCTGCATTCTCAGCCGGAACGTCGGCCGCGGCAGGCAGGGCAATACTGCCCAGGATACTTGCCGCAACGACTGCGAAAAGACGCTTTGTGAGTTTCATAAGGCTCCCCTCTCACACTTACTCGGGCACCATGCCTGAAGTTGTCCCATACCTAAAGTCGCAAGCGCGCATAAAATTTGCAGCGAAAACAGCTTCAGAGCATTACAATGCTGACATGTGGTCAAACACCTTTTGGAGGGGTTAAATTCTTCGTGTGATTTCGTTCACTTCCAGCCGCGCGCCAGGGGTTTTCTGGCTGATTGCAAGTGCCCTGGCCGGCTTGATCGGCTGGGCTTCAGGCGCGCCGTTCGGGCTCGTGACGGGCGCCGTGGCAATACTATGGTTACCAGTCTTATGGGCTTTTGTGCCTGCGGCCTGGCAGCGTGAATCCGAGGCTTTTCAGGTGCTTGGATGGACAGTGATTGGGCTGGTTACGGTAATGTTTACCGGCGGTATCCGTTCGCCGCTAACCATGTTCCTGGCTTTTGGGCCACTCACGAGCTTGGCGATTGGAAGCAGGCGACTGGCATTGGAATCTGCAGCGTTTTCGGCCATCGGATTTTTTTTCCTATGGAGCCTTTCTCGTTGGCTTTTACCGCTCGATGTGCCGCCAAGCTTGCAGACTTTTGTCTCTGCGCTGGCTTTGGCGGCGATAATTGAGGTTGGGTTGCTCTGCGCTGCGGCGATTGTGTCGACGCGGCGCAGGGCGATTGCGGAGGCTCGGTTGGTGGTTCCGACTGGTGCTGATCCGCGTGTCCCAGCCTCGCAGATGCGGGGGGGACTCTCCTTGCCGGAGGATCTTCAGCTGGCTGTCATCGCGATCACACCTGAAGGGCGGATCCGCGCTGTGGCGGGCAATCGCAGCCTGCTGGGACCCGTCAGGTTGGGCGTTTTGGCGAGCGATGCCCTGCCGGCGCTCTATCCCGGTTTGGATATGGCAGCACTATCCCGAGGCGAACCTGTGGAGGCCAAGACTGGGCAGGGCCTGGCCGTGCGCCTGGTCGGTCGCAATACGGAAGACGGGCGCATCCTGCTGGCGACTGTGCCGGATACAGCCTCTGAAGCGGCCATTCAGAACCTGCGGGAAGAGGGTGAGGCCGCGCTACGCGAGCGTACAACCTTTTTCGCCTCCCTTGGTCATGATCTGAAAACGCCCCTGAATGCGATTATCGGCTTTGCGGACATGATGCGCTCAGGTGTGCGCGGGAAACTGCCCGAGGCCTATCAGGATTATACCCAGATCATTCATGAAAGCGGGCAGGATCTGCTCTTGCTGGTCGAGGATTTGCTCGATCTGGCAAAAGCTGATGCCAGAGCCTTGCGGCTGGATTTCGAGCCGGTGGATCTGATCGCCAGCGGTGCTTCGGTGATGCGCCAGTTCAGCGCTCAGGCGGAGCGCACGGGCGTCACACTGGTCCTCGACAGTGCAGGGGAAGCCTGGGCCCATGCCGATGCGCGCGCGGTACGGCAGATCTGGCAAAACCTGATTTCCAATGCGATCAAATATTCCGAGCAAGGCGGAACCGTCACCCTGCAGGCAGGGGCCAGTGGAGACAGCGCCAGTCTTAGCGTCAAGGATGAGGGCGCGGGCATGGACGCTGCTGATCTGGAGCGGGTCGCCACGCCTTTCGCGCAGGGCAAGAACTCCTCTGGGCGTATCGGCACCGGCCTGGGCCTGGCCATGGTGAAGCAGTTTGTGGATCTACATGACGGTCAGGTGCGCATCGATACCGAAAAGGGGCAGGGCACTTGTGTCACGGTGACCTTCAAGGCTGCAGACCCGGCCGATCTCGCAGAGTTCGACCATGCCGCACAATAGGATTTGCCCATGATGGGGGAACGCCTGCCAACCGAACTTTGGGTATCTGCGCTTGTGCGCCGGGCCCAGATTGGCGGCGCTGCCGGATTCATCCTGCAACGCGGGGATGGCGCGCGTGGGGATGTGTTGGTGAAGGTTGCGCGCCTGGATGGAACGGCCCGCGCCTATGTTCCCGGTTTTGACATGGAGTCCGGCGTGCGGATTTTTTCCGACCTCGCCCTGCGCGGCATTGGCGAGAGCGAAGCAGAGATCGATGCCTACATTGCCCGTGCGCGAGACCGTGACAGCGATCTCTGGGTCATCGAGATCGAAGATCGTGAAGGCCGGCACTTCCTGGTCGAACCTGTTGAATTGGCAGGCGAAACAGAATGACCAACCCGTAATCTATCGTTAACCGAGCCGCGACAAAAGATTACCCATATTTTGGGGACGGGCCGATGTTATTTCTCTTTAACGACCGTGTCATAGAACTGGATTTGCCTGAAACGCGGCTTTCGCAACGATGGCGTACGCTTGGCTGTGGAGATCCGACAGTCCTGCGTGCGCGTGATGCCGTGGAATTTGCCCGCGCGATTGTTGATCAGGCGCGTCGTGATGAGATCAGCCTTGATGAGAACACCATTCTCGACATCGCGTGTCTCGTGGTGGCGAAGACCGGCGCGAACGCCATCCAGTTTGTGCCCCGCGTCTCAGGCCCCAGTGAACCCCGTCTCAGCTGTATCCAGACTGAAGCCCTGGAGGCATTCCGCGCGCGTGCGCAAGGTGATGCGGTGCAACTAACGGGTGCCTGGTCCTGGTCAGCCGCCTGAATTTGCCCAGTGCAGGGCGAGACGGCGAAAGCCGGCCTGGTCAATCGTTTCCGCACGTGCAGTGGGATCTATGCTGGCGCCTTCAAGCCAGGCCTCTGCGCTGAGCCCTCTCGTTTTCGCCAGGGATTTTAGAGACGCCCGCAACATTTTGCGCCGCTGGCCAAAGGCCGCTGCGGTGACAGCTTCCAGGCTGGTGAGATCCTCAAAGCAATCTTCCGCCGGCAAGGGGCGCAGCACGGCAACCGCGCTATCCACCTTGGGCGGCGGGCGAAAGGCGCCTGGTGGTAGGGTGAATGCGATATGGCAGGCACAGACTGCCTGGGAGAGCACGGCAAGGCGACCATAATGGGTAGAGCCCGGGGCGGCGCAGATCCGCTGGGCGACTTCCTTTTGAAACATCAGCGCCATCTCGCCGCGCCAGTCATTGGCCTTCAGCCAGTCCACCAGCAGGGGTGTTCCAACATTATAGGGCAGGTTGGCGACGATCATGGCAGGAAGCGCTGCGCCCACTTGCGCGAGTTCCTCTGCCAGATCGACCTTTCTCGCATCGCCTTCGATCACCACGAGGCGCCCGGAAGTCATCTCCGGCCAGTCGCGCAAGGCCGCGGCGAAGCGCGGATCGGCCTCTACCACGATCAGTTTCTCAGTCCCGGCTGCAAGCAGGGCGCGGGTTAACCCGCCAGGACCGGGGCCGATTTCGATGACCGTGCGGCCCTCTGGGGAGCCTGCGGCGGTGGCCGTGCGGTGGAGTATATCGGGATCGAAGAGGAAATGCTGGCCCAGCGCCTTGCGCGCAGGGGCCTGACTGAGCGGCGGGATTTCATCCATGGCGGGCCTCTGCCATGCGGGCGGCAAGCGCAAGCGCGGCGATCAGGCTGTCTGGGCGAAGTTGTCCAGAGGCCGTGGCCTCGTATGCGGTACCATGATCGGGGCTGGTGCGCACGAAGGGCAGGCCAAGCGTCGTGTTTACCCCACCCCACATGTCCAGCGTCTTGACCGGAATGAGACCTTGATCGTGGGTCATGGCGATGACGGCATCAAAGCGGCCAGACAAGGCTTCGGCGAACACGGTGTCGGCCGGGCGCGCATCGGACATCTCCACGCCGCGCGCGCGCAAGGCCTGCGCAGCAGGATTGATGATCTCGATCTCTTCGCGGCCCAGGGCGCCCTCCTCGCCGGCATGCGGGTTGAGGCCTGTGAAGGCGAGCTTCGGGGCAGGCAGGCCAAAATCCTGTTTCAGCGCCTTCGCGACGATCTCTCCAATCTCGACCAGGCCGTGCGCGCTGAGCGCATCCACGGCTTCGCGCAGGGGCATGTGGATGGTGGCTAGTGCGACGCGCAGACCACCGCCAACAAGCATCATGATCGGTTGGCATTTGCCCCCGCCATGTCTCTCGGCCAAATGCGCCAGGAACTCGGTATGCCCGGGAAAGCGGAACCCGGCTTCATAGAGCAGGCTCTTGGAAATCGGATTGGTCACCACTGCGCGCGCCTGACCATCAAGTGTGTGTTCCACTGCCGTCGTGATCGAGGCCATGATTGCCGGCGCGGTTGAAACATCTGGCTGTCCCGGCGGCGGAGCCTGTAGGTCCATGTCCAAAGGAAAAACGGGCAGGGCGGTCGGGAACACCTCTGCGGTTTCAGACGGGTGCTTGATCGTGCGCACGGGCACATTGCCTGGCAAGAGATGAGACGGTGTGATGATATAGAATGGCGCGCCTTTTCGACCCACACTCTGCGTCCAGGCCAACTCGGCGATATGTGGGCCGCAGCCGGCTGGGTCGCCCAAAGTCAAGGCAAGGGGAAGGGGGCTTGTCATCTGCCCTCATTTGCCACCGGCGGCAGGCCTTGGCCAGAGGTCCCGCGCGCTAGCTGTCGCGCTGGATGATCGTTGCCTCGCGGCGCAGATTGCGCAGCTCGCGGTCTGAAATCATGTTCAGCTGGCGTCCAAACAGCTGGTTCTCAACCTGAATGGGCGAGGGCAGATTGTCGAGATTGTCTGCCCGTTCACAGACATACATGACAGCAAGGCCAGTGCTCGCTTCGAACATTTCCGTAGGTTGGCCAACTTCGGTGGCTTCAATGCGAGCCACGGCATCTTCGGCCAGTTCGCTAAGTGCCACACGACCAAGCGGGGCAGCCTGCAGATTGTCGGACTCG
>JALEGE010000171.1 GCA_022760335.1 Hyphomonadaceae bacterium | reverse complement strand
GGGGGAAGATTTAGACCGCTCTGTCGTTTCGCGATCTTCCCCCGCCTGCGGGGGAAGTGGGCTTCGCCGCAGGCGAAGGTCGAAGGGGGCACTATCCCGAACACTCAGTCCTCATACTTGTCCGCGATCCACTGGCTCAGCAGCCGTGGGCCGAAGCCGGAGGGCCAGCTGGGATCGGTGGCGTCTTTCTTGCCTTCTCTCCAGGCCACCCCGGCAATGTCGAGATGTGCCCAGGCCTGGCCTTCCTTGATGAAGCGCTTCAGGAATTGCGCGGCTGTGATCGAGCCCGCCGCGCGCCCGCCAATATTGCGCATATCTGCAAATTTCGACTTCAGCAGCCCATCATACGCCTCGCCCAGCGGCAGGCGCCAGACTGTCTCGCCCGAGGTCTTGCCTGCGGCGGTGAGCGCTTCGGCGAGATCATCATCATTGGAGAAAAGCCCGGCATTCTCATGGCCGAGCGAGATGATGATCGCGCCGGTCAGCGTAGCGAGATTGACGATGGCCTTGGGAGCGTATTGTTCCTGAGCATACCACAGCACATCGCACAGCACGAGCCGGCCTTCGGCATCGGTATTTTGCACTTCAATTGTCTGGCCTGACATGGAAGTGAGAATGTCGCCAGGGCGGATGGCGTTTCCGTCCGGCATATTCTCGACCAGGCCAATCAGGCCGATGACATTCGCCTTGGCCTTGCGTTTGGCCAGCGCCAGCATTGTGCCCGTGACGGCGGCCGCGCCGCCCATATCGCCCTTCATGTCCTGCATGGCCGCGCCCGGCTTCAGCGAGATACCGCCCGTGTCGAAACACACGCCCTTGCCCACCAGGCAGACCGGATCGTCCCCAGCTTTGCCGCCCATCCATTTCATCACGGCAAGCTTGCTCTCGCGGATCGAGCCCTGACCCACACCCAGAAGGCCGCCCATGCCAAGCTTTTCCATCTCCTTCTCGCCGAGGATTTCAACTTCCAGGCCGTGCTTTTCCAGCTCTTTTGCGCGCGCGGCAAAGCTTTCCGGGTAGAGCACATTCGGCGGCTCATTCATCAGGTCGCGGGCCAGGCATGTGCCGTCGGTTTCCGCGTCGGCGGATTTGAACGCGGCTTTTGCACCCTTGTCGTCTTCGGTCACCACGGTCAGCGTTTTCACGCTGGGCTTCTGCTCGGCTTTCAGCTTGGTGAAATAGGTGTCGAAGCGATAGGCGGCGAGTTTTGCTCCAGCGGCCACTGCAGCAGCACCTTCAGTATCCTCGACCGTGATGGCGAGCGATTTGAAGCCGCTCATGGCCTGGCCTCGAACAAGCTCTGCGCCAATACGCTCATGCGCGAGGGTGCCGCGATCTTTTGATTTGCCGCCACCCATAAGGACCACACGGCGCGCTTCGGCGGATTTCGGCATCACGACAATGGCGTGCTGGCCAAGCTTGCCAGAAAAGCGCTCTACCGCCAGCGCTTCGGTCAGCAAACCCCCACTGATTTCGTCCAGCTCGGCGGCTGCGCTGGGCAGTGCGCCGTTTTCGTCAATGATGAAGGCTTGGATATCTGCGTCGGATTGGGACTTGAAACTGATTTTCATCTGTAAGAACTCCTGCTTGACTGATACCTAGCCATCGACGGGAGCGGCGCAACTCGCTAGGTGGGGAAAGTCGCAATTTCACCGCGCTTTACCGCGCGCCAGCCGAACCAGACAGAGCCTGATGACACGCATCCAGCGTTACCTGTTCCTTGCCGTGTTGCGCACAGTGGTGATCATTGTCGGCGGCCTGGCCCTGCTCGCGCTGCTGGCGCAGGGGCTGTCGCAGACCGATCTCATCATTGAGAACCGCCAGTCAGCAGTGACCTATTTCTGGATCGTGATGCTCGGCGCGCCGCAAATCATTGCCCTGCTGACGCCGCTCGCCCTGTTCATCGCGGCGGTCTGGTCGCTGAACCGGATCCACCGTGACAGCGAGATTGTGGTGGCTCAGGCGGCCGGCATGACGCGCTGGCAGATTGCTTCGCCGATTATCCGGCTGGCGGCTGTGGCGGCTGTGGCCCATCTCACCATCAATCTCTGGGTCCAGCCGGCGGCCCAGCGCACATTGCGCGAGAATGTCGCTGATATCCGCCGCGACCTTGCCACCGCGCTGATCCAGCCGGGGCAGTTCACCCAGGCCGAAGACAAGCTGACCTTCTATGCCCGGGAATCCACCGGCGAAGACCTGCGCGGTATCCTGATTTCGGATGCGCGAGACCCCGCACGGCGGGTGGATTATCTCGCCCAGGAGGGCACGGTGATCCGTGTCGATGGCACGCCCGCAATCGTGATGCGCAAGGGCCAGATCCATGATCTGGACGAGAATGATTCCCTCTCCATCCTCGATTTCGAACAGTACACCTTTGATCTCGCGCCTTTTATGGCCGAGCAGGGCGAGGTGACGCTTAAAAGCTCCGACCGGTATCTGCACGAGCTGTTCTTTGTCGATCGGAAGAATTATCTTGAGGTACAGAATGCGGACAACTTCCTGGCCGAAGCGCATGCACGCCTGACCACGCCCTTGCTGAACATTGCCATGGCGATGATCGCGATCATGGCCGTTGTCGGCGGCGATTTCTCCCGACGTGGGTATAGCCGGCGGATTTCCTTTGCGACAGCTGGCGCGCTGACCCTGGTGATTGTCCAGCTTTCGGTTCAATCTGCCGCTCAGGATGACCCGGCCATGAATATCGTCCAGTGGGTTGTGCCGCTTGGTGTGATCGGACTGGTCGCCTGGCTCAGCTTTGCCAAGGGGCGAGGCACAAAGCATGTGCGCCAGCGCCGCTTTCTGCTGCGCGACAGGCTGGATGATGATGGAGCGGCGCCGGCATGACCCTGTTTCCGCGAATCTCGCGTTATATTCTTGCCCAATGCCTGCAGGGCCTGGGCCTGGTGCTAACCATTTTTGTGCTCGCCATCCTGCTTGTGGATGTGGTCGAGCAGATGCGGACGGTGGGCGGCGATGTAGAACTCTCCCCGATCCAGGCTGTTCAGCTGTCCTTGATGAAGATGCCGATGCTGATCGAGCAGACTTTGCCTTTCGCGCTTCTCATCGCGGCGATGATCGCCTATTCGCGGCTCAATCGGCGAGCCGAGTTGGCAATCATACGGGCCAGCGGCATGTCAGCCTGGCGTTTCCTGGCGCCGCTGATTGGCATGGCTGCTGTAATTGGGGTGTTCACCACGACTCTCCTCAATCCTTTTGGCGCTTATCTGACATCCCAATTCGAGCAGACGCGTTTGTCCATCCTGCGCGATGGGGCGCCCGCGCGCATGGCCGAGGTTATTCCGCGCGATATCTGGTTGCGTCAGGGCGATCAGACCCGGCAGATCGTCATCTATGCCGAGGAGGTGGTGGACGGCTCTGAGCTGCATGGCGTGAAGTTGCTGGAGGAAGAGCGCGTCATTGTGAATGGCCAGCAGACCGAACTGTTCCAGTTCGTGCGGCGGATCGATGCCGAGCGCGCGTTGATACGGGATGGTTTCTGGCAGCTGGAAAATCTGGTCGAAAATCAGCCAGGCCGGTCCCCGGTGCATCGCGATTTTCTGTCCCTGCCGACCGATCTTGATGCTGGCCAGCTGCTCGACCGGTTTGCTTCGCCCAGCACCATTGGTTTCTGGGAGTTGCCGCGCTTTATACATCAGACGGCCAGTGCTGGCCTGGATGCTTCGCGTTACCGCATGCGCTACTGGAGTTTGCTGGCAACGCCGATCCTGTTTGTGGCCATGGCGCTTATCGGTGCGCTGGTCTGTCTGCGCCTGTCGCGGCTGGGCGGCACCTCACGCCTGATCGCGACCGGGGGACTTGCCGCGATCGGTTTGTTTTTCATTACGCAACTTTCGTCGAGTCTTGGCTCTGCAGGAGCCGCGCCGCCGGCCATCGCCGCATGGTCGCCTGCCTTGTTTGCGCTGTTTACCAGCCTGGGTGTGTTGGCTTACCGCGAGGATGGATAGACAGGCGGCGGAATGCGCTGCTTAACGGCGCACGACCTGATTGACGATGCGGACTTCGCTCCCCGGAGCAATTGCGAGTTCCTCGAATGTCCAGCTGACACGCGTGCCCTCGGCAATCAGCGCCTTGCACGGGTCGGTCTTGATCCGGTCCAGCTCGACTGACGCTTCACGCGTGGCGTGTTGATCGACATGCACCTCGAAATAAGTCTCGTCAGTGCATCCATTCGAGGTCACCAGAAACTCAATATGATCGCGGTGGATCATGGCACCATAGACCGTGCCGGCCGGCGTATGGTGATCGGAAGAGATCGTGAAATCATCGAGATCCTCATCGGTCTCAATGATGACACAGGCCGACAGGGCCGGGGCTGCAAGAAGGAGAGTTGCAAGTATGGCGGGTTTCATGTGAGGCGAAATCCTTATTGACAATCAATAATATTACATATTGAATATCGAGAAATTCCAGTCAAGCAAGAACATCCCTCGACACGGAGATCTTTATGATGCGCATACTCACAGGAACCGCAGCTGTCGCCGTTCTCGCGGCCTGCGTCTACACAACCGGGGCGGATGATTTCATCGCCAGTGCCGATGCAGAAACCGTAAGCAATGGGACTGATCTTTCTGGTGTGGAGTTTCTCGACACCTCGGCCGGGCTGACCGTGATCTACACCGTGGCTGACGCCTATTCCATTGATGTGGAGGTGCGCCGCGGTGATCTGGAAACGGTTCGCATCGAGCGGGAAGGCTCCACGCTGGAAGTGGGACGCACACGGAAGAATGGATGGAACTGGGATAATAATCTCGATGCCACTGTCACCATTTCCGGGCCAAACCTTAAAGGCGTTGAGGCCTCCTCCGGTTCAAGCGCGCAAGTGACAGGCGTCATGGCCAATGACTTTCTGATCGATGTTTCCAGCGGCGCGGCAGCCGAAGTTTCGGGCAGATGTGAAACACTCACAGTGGATGTCTCTTCCGGGGCGGATGTCGACGCTGACGCTCTTCTCTGTGAAGATGGCGCCGTGGATGCATCCTCCGGCGGCAGCGCGGAGATTTATCTGACTGGCCATGTCGATATTGACGTGTCTTCCGGCGCTGATGTCGATGTTGAAGGTGGCGCACGTCTGCGCAGTGCCGACAAATCCTCTGGCGGCAGCTATTCGATCAGGTCAGCGCCGCTCTGATCGCGCTTAGAAAGTCGATCAGCACATCCCGGTCAGGTCCGCCCGATACGGTGATCCGGGTTCCGCCGAGGCGGATCTGCCACCAGCCATGCTTCTCGATCGGATGGGCCAGCAGGTCGCCATAGGAGATGTATTGCGGCTGGGAAAAGTCCGCTGAGGAATGATGCACGCGCAGGCCGGATTCGGTGACCAGCATGGCGTCATTAGCATTCTTCATGACGGTGAAATCAACCAGGGCGATCACACGCTCGCCCTCCGGCAGGCCGCATTTGGGCGCGGCATTGGCAAACTTGCTGACGGGTATCTCGTTGACATGCAGCTGCTGGTCGACCTCGAAGCGCTTGAAGCTCTCATCGAGGAGCCCGAGCATGCGTGCAGACATGCCCGGCGCGCCCGGCGTGGCGGCGGGCGGAGCCTGGACCGGCATCTCGCCCGCATCCGGCGAGACAATTCGCATCAGCACATCGGCCAGGCGCCCAGCATCGTCGCTGAAGCGCATATGCGAGACCTCTGCCGCATTGCGCCGCGCCAGCCCTTTCAGACTGTCCGGGAGCCTTTCGGCCGGCGGCATCTTCGCGCCATCCACCAAAACAGGGATGACGCGTACATCGCGTTCCAATCCGGCAGAAATCTCGATGCGGACGAAATCGTTTTCCTCGTGCAGCCGGTCGCTCAACCAGTCCGGCCCGATCACGGCGATCAGGGCATCGCATTGGGAGACATTGTCTGAGATGACCTTGTGGAAATCCACTCCGGGCTCGATCCCGTCCACATCCATGAAGACCTGATCGGCGCCCAGGCGCGCCCGAAGATGATCAGATAGCCGCCCGGCGGAAGCGGCGGCATCGCCGCGCCGATAGGAAATGAAGACACCAGACATGGAATCTTTCCTCGCTCTCTTTTCGCTTCCAATCTAACGCCAGCTTTGCTGCCCGTGAAGCTCGCCAAGTGCGCATCCCGCGTTTATGAGACGAACATGACATTGCTGAATACGAGTTTTGCGCCCGGTTTCGATCCTTCCGAGGCGGCCCGGACTTTTGCTTCACAAGGCCATGTGCGCTTGCATGGAGCGCTTCCTCCTGATCAGGCAGATGCCATCGCGCAAGGGATGGCAGAGCTGACGGGGTGGAAGCTGACCTGCGCAATTGGTGAGGGATCTGCGCGTCTGGATCCGGCCGAAATTCGTGAATGGCCTGCGGAAAAGCGCCAGGATTTGAACACCGCTTTGCTACAGTCGGCACAGAAGGGCGAGGGGTTTTCTTATCTTGGTCGTCTCTTGGGTGCCGAGCCGGCCGAGACCGGCCCTCAGCATCTTTTGGAAGACTTCAAGACAGCCCTGATGGGGCCTGACATGCTGGGCTTTATCCAACAACTGACCGGCATGACGGGCCTCAATCGCACTTCGGCACAAGCCACCCGTTTTGGTCCGGGACATTATCTCACACGGCATAATGATGCACCGCTTGGCGAGGGACGTCAGCTTGCATTCGTCTGGGGATTTACGCCCAACTGGCATCCCGATTGGGGCGGTCTCCTGCAATTCTACTCCGATGCGGGTGAACCAGAGCGGGCCTTTGCGCCAGGGTTCAACACGCTGGATCTTTTCACTGTGCAAAAGGTGCATGCGGTGACATTTGTTGCGCCCTATGCCGGTGGCCTGCGTTCTGTGGTGTCAGGCTGGTATCACAGTTAACTAAAGTCATAGTCTTCAAGTTTGAGCGGTGGATCCGGCTGGGGCCAGTCTGGCGCCATGTTTTCCAGAGTGCCGCGAATGATGCGGGCGATCATGGCATTGCGCCGGGTGCGGCTGTCGCTGGGCACGATGTACCAGGGGGCGTGGGTCGTTGAGCAGCGCTCCACCGCGGTTTCATAGGCTTTCATGAAATCAGGCCAGAGTTGGCGGTCTTCCAGATCGCGCGGATTGAACTTCCAGCGCTTGTGCGGCTCGCTGATGCGCTCGGCCAAACGGATGCCCTGTTCCTCATAGCCGACATTCAGCATGAATTTCAGCACACGCGTGCCACTGTCTGTGAGCAGTTTTTCGAACGCATTGATCTCGTCATAACGCCGTTCAATGGCCTCTTTCGGCGCAAATTTGCGCACTTTCACCACCAGGACATCCTCATAGTGGGAGCGATCGAAAATGCCGATATGGCCCTTGGCCGGTACCGCGCCGTGGATGCGCCAGAGATAGTCGCGCGCGGCTTCCTGCTCGGTCGGGGCCTTGAAGGCGCGTATGGTGATGCCGAGTGGGGAGGTGAGGGCGAAGACCTTGCGGATCGTGCCGGATTTGCCAGCGCAATCCATGCCCTGCAGCACGACGAGTAGCGCTTGGCCGCGCTCGGCATAGAGCTTGTCTTGCAGCTCGTCGATCGCGGCCGCATCGCGCTTCAGACAAGTCGCAGCCTCTTTTTTGTCTTCGAACAGTTTCGGATGCCGTGTGGGGCGCTTGGACAGGTCGAAGGACTTGCCGGGTTTGGCGATCAACTCGTCGCGCACATCTGCAAAACTGGGATGGGACATTGTGCCTCCGAAAATGAGAAAAGCCGCACCAGACTGGCGCGGCTTTCCCGGAAAAACAAGAATAACAGGTGCTTAGGAGGAATAGTATTCCACGACCTGGGCCGGTTCCATTTGCACCGGATACGGCACATCGGCCAGTTCCGGCACGCGGATATAGGTCGAGGTCATCTTCTTGGGGTCAACCTCGAGATATTCTGGCAGGTCGCGCTCGGCCGAGCCGAGGGCTTCCAGCACCAGCGCCATGGAGCGGGACTTCTCGCGCACTTCCACGACATCGCCGGGCTTCAGGCGGTAGGAGGGGATATTCACCTTGGTGCCGTTCACCTTGACATGGCCGTGGTTCACGAACTGGCGCGCGGCAAAGATGGTGGGCACGAATTTCGAGCGGTAGACGAAGGCATCCAGACGGCTCTCGAGCAGGCCGATCAGGTTCTCCGCAGTGTTCCCCTTGCGGCGCGCGGCTTCGTCATAGGTCTTGCGGAACTGCTTTTCCGTGATGTCGCCATAGTAGAATTTCAGCTTCTGCTTGGCCATCAATTGGAGACCATAGTCAGAGGTCTTGGCGCGGCGGCCCTGGCCGTGCTGGCCGGGCTTGTACTGGCGCTTGTTGACCGGAGACTTGGGGCGGCCCCAGATATTCTCACCGACACGGCGGTCGATCTTGTACTTCGTCGAGTGACGACGTGACATGTAGTACCTCAGTTTTTCAGCGCAGTCCGGCAACGCGTCATCATTGAGCGTTGCGATTGCAACGGCGGAGCCTGCACCAACCCGTCCTTGAAGGGGGCGGATAAACGCCAAAAGCGCCGTGCCGTCAAGCCCCAGAGCCCAGCATCTGGAGAGCCGGGCGAAAGCTTCTGTTAACCTGAACAACTGCTTGACCGCCAGTCCCGAGTTGAAATGGCTTTATTGCCAGAATGTGAACGGCACTTCGATACAAAGTCTGAAAAGGCAGAAGGCTATAATCGAGGGGTTCTATGTTGTTCTGGCGGGACACGCGCGGATCGGCAATGCCACTAATGACGCTCACCGTGAGCTTGCTCATCGGTGCGGCTGCATTTGTGTTTGATCTCAGCTTGTGGCGCGCAGATCAGAAGGAACTGCAACAGGTTGCTGATCTTGCGGCCTTCGCGTCCGTGCCTGATTACACGCCGGGCAATGGTGTGGGCACGATCAATTTCCTGTTGGCTGAACAAGCTGAACTCTTGGACCCCAGTGGTGCGCTGTCATTGTCGGCCAGTGAAGTATCTTTCAATGGCGGCTCGGCTCTGATGATCACTGCGGCGCGGACGTCTGACTCCTATTTCGCGCGGATCTTCGGTGCCCAGACCCAGGCACTGAGCGCGCGTGCCGGGATCGGCCTTGCAGGCTCTGGCGGGGCGTATGGTGCGTGTGTGCAGACCCTGGCAGAAACGCCCAATACCGGCAGCTGGGATGGCAATCGGTTTGGCGTGAAGATCCACAACAATGCCACCATGAGCCTGACCGGCTGCGACCTGCATTCCAACGCGACCTATACGCCACTTGAGACCTGGCAAACCCAGCGCCAGTCTGTCTATCTCGACAATGGCCAGCTCTATGCGCGCAATCTGAGCATGTCGGGAACCTACAACCAGTCGAATGGTGGGGGGAATGTCCTGGACGTGGACTCCATGACAGAGAGTGTGTCGCCCATGTCCAATCCGCTTGTGGACTTTGCGCCGGTCGCAACGGGCCCGGCCCGGGTTAGCCCGCAAGATCGCGTACACGGCGGTGGCAATGACGTCACCATCGAGCCGGGCATCTATTCCAACGGCATTCTCGCCAGCAACAATAACTCGGTGCACATGGAGGCCGGCGTCTATTATATCACCGGCGGCGATTTCCGCTCCAAGAACGGCACCGCCATTACCATGGATGAAGGCGTATCTGTCATCATGCTCAGCGACGGCATGTTCGAGGTGACCGATGGCTCGGGCGTGCGCAACTGGATCGCACCGAGCGAGGGCGAAACGGCTGGCATCGCTTTCTGGCGCTCGGATGCCGACAATTGCGAGACCTCCTGGGGCGCAAACAAGACGGCTGTTTTTGCCGGTGGCGCCGATTTCCAGTTCGACGGCATCCTGTATTTCGGCGATTGCGATCTGGTGATCAGTAACAATGCGCAGATCACGACCTATGACAAGGCAACCTACATCATCGCCAATTCGATCGAGATGACCGGCAATGCGGGCCTCTATATTGATGTCAACGAGCCTTATGGCCTTGCTGAGAGCTGGGGTGGAGAAGCCACCGTGGGGTTGGTCTACTGATGATGTATGCGATACTCAGATGGCTAGGTGACAAACGCGGCACGGCAGCAATCGAGACCGGCCTTGTTTTCTCATTATTTACTGCGCCCATGGTGTTGGTGACGGGCGAGTTCATCTATTTGCGTGGGCAATCCAACGAGATGCGCGAGGATGTGCATACAGCTCTGCTGACGATCGCGCAGGCACCGGAAAATTATACCAATGCCGAGGCCGAAGTCCTGATCGAGCAGGCGGCCGGCACGGGCGCGAATGCGGTTATAACAAATGCCTGCGAAGATCCCGATCGTCTTTATTCCACAGGTGGCGCCGAGGGTGATCAGACGGATGGATATTGCGGCCCGGAGGATGAGCAGATCCAGTGGCGCGCAGTGACGGTCACGCGGCCTTATACACATGTCTTCTTCGATGGCCTCGCGAAGAATGATCAGATCGCGGTGACCACGGTCTGGAGGTTGCAATGAGTATGCGGTTCGCACGCGATATGGCGGGCGCCTCGGCTGTGGAATTCGCCATGGTGGCACCACTGGTACTTTATTCGGTGGTCGCGCTCCTGGATGTCAGCCGCTATGTGATGACGAGCCAGGCGCTCGAGGCAGGTGTGGATCGTGCGGCCCGTGTGGCCATGGTGTCGAGTGCTGACAGTGCCTCGGTCGCAACTCAAGACTCATTGCGCGATGTCGTGCTCGATCATGCCTTTCTGGGGGGCGCGACGCCCAGTGTCAGTGCCTCCTGGGATGATGGCGACGCAAAGGCCGTGGGCTCCACGGTCACCATCACTGCGAGCCAGGGTTTCACCAGCTATGCACCCTATCTGGATGGAGTTCTTGGCACCACGATGCAGCGCTCAAAATCTACCCTTGTGATCAGCTAGAGCGCCGGGTGAAAAAGTGGGCGCCGGTTTTTCGCATAACCGGCGCGACCATCAAAAAACCTGGATCATCAGGCGTTTCACATCAAACGCCTGATGATCTGGTCCTAAAGCGGGCTGCACACGTGCCCGCCATCCACAGTGATACAGCTTCCGGTCATATAGCTGGAGGCGTCGCTGGCCAGCAGCAACAATGCGCCGCTCAATTCATGATACTCGCCCGTACGGCGCTGTGGAACGCGCTTGATCAAAGCCTGCCCGTAGTCGCTTTCGAGAAAGTCGTCATTGATTTCGGTCTTGAAATAGCCCGGTGCGATGGCGTTCACGCGGATACCGTAACGCGCCCAGTCCAGAGCTAGGCATTCGGTCATGTGCTTCACGGCGGCCTTGGAGGAGGCATAGGCGGCACTGCCGGCGGCGGCGCGAAGGGCGGTGATGGAGGCGATATTGATGATCGATCCGCCTTCACCCCGCGCAATCATGGCTTGGGCGGCGGCCTGGGCGACGAAGAACACACCATGTGTATTCACATCATAGGTCCAACGCCATTCCTCTTCAGGGGTGTCTATCGCCCGGCTGGCTCCCGACACGCCGGCATTGTTGACGAGGATGTCTACTGCGCCAAGCTTGTCGAAAGCCTCGCGGATGCTCGCCGTATCGCTGACATCCAGTGCCAGGGCGGCGGCGCGTCCGCCAGCGCCTTCAATGTCTTTCACCAGGGCCTGCAGGCGATCTTCGCGCCGGGCCGCGGCGATCACTGTGGCGCCATTGGCCGCCAGGACTTTTGAAAAGTGCGCACCGAAGCCGGAGGAGGCGCCGGTGACAAGCGCGGTTTTTCCTTTGAGATCAGCTGTCAACATATCCGGCTCCAGATCTATATTCGCCAATGGGTAGTGCCTGAGGCGACGCCTGTGGAGTCTTGCCGCAAGGAAACACCCGCGAAATTTGTCTCGCGGGTGTCCCTGGAAGCCTGCAAGTAGGCTTATTCTTCGATCGCGATGATCGTCGCAGTGCCGGTGAGGCCGGCAGTGTCGCTGAAGGCGCGGCTCACGCCAACGGCCGGCTCAGTCGCTTCGCCTTCGAAAGTGGCACAGACTTCACCTGCATCGGACTTACCGCACAGTGTCTGGGTCGCTTCGTCCCAGGTGTATGTGCCGGCTGTGCCGTCAGTGGCGGTGTAGGTGCCGTCGTCAGCAAGCGACACGGTCACGCCTTCGCCGCTCTCGGCGGCAAATTCGATAACCATTGTCTGGGCAAAAACGGGGGCGGCGAGCAGTGTGCCAACCGCGGCGAGGGTGAGGAACTTGCGCATGTGAGGTCTCCCTTGAAGATCGAATGCGCACGACAGGCATTTTCTGCAAAACTGCTCGTGCGCAAGACGCGAATGGCCCGTTTGATGTGGCGAAAATGTGGCGAGGTTAATGCGGCCGGTGGTTATGTATTACGTTGCGCCTTTGCGACCGCGTGGATGGGAGCGCTACATTTCCTTTGGCTTGTGCATGCGCCGTTTGGTCTGGTGCGCATCAGCGTCATCACCCGTGACAGTTTGCCCGCGCATATAGTGACGCTGCCAGCGTTCCTTCAGGGCGCTTTCCTCGCCGACATGAAGGCGCGTATTGAAATCGGCCCGGCTATCGCGCCAGGCTTCATACTCCTTCACCAGATCGGGATTGGAAGATAGCGCCTTGCGCTCCGGGGTGATTTCTTCCAGCTTTCGATGCTCCATAAGGGTGATGAAACAGAAGGGCTCGCCCTTCTGGAATTCAACTGATCCGGGGCGTGTCATTTGCCAGTTCATGGTGAAGGGGAAGGGCAGCCAGTCAGTCTCGATCAGGCCCGTCAGCGGCGCGACACCATCCTTGGGCCAGTTCGGTGCGCCGGTGGCCCACACGCCCCAGCCGGGTGGGGTGCGAAACAGGTGGCCGGTATGGAATGTAACGATGCCGCGCCGGAAATGGCTGTCCACGAAGGAGGGAAGATAGCGCGGATCGCCCTTGGTGGAGAATTTGATATTGGCTTCCATCGGGCCACCATCCCACGTGATCTTCACATGCATGGGCGCGAGGATTTCCCAGCCGGTGGAGTTTGCCATTGTCAACGGCAGACAGCGATAGGGATGGCGGTCTGGAAAGGCGTCCATCCAGTCGCGCTGTGACCGGGCCGGCACGATTTCC
>JALEGE010000170.1 GCA_022760335.1 Hyphomonadaceae bacterium | reverse complement strand
TGGGCGTTTCGTGACGATGTTGATGGCCCCGCCAATCGTGTTACGCCCGAACAGCGTGCCTTGCGGACCCCGCAGGACTTCCACGCGATCAAACTCAACAATATCGAGCACGGAGCCAACCGAGCGGGCGAGATACACGCCATCAACATAGAGCCCCACGCCGGGATCTGTCGTCGGCGTGAAATCAGCCGAGCCAATACCGCGAATACGGATCGCGGCAGAGTTGCTGGAGCCGCCAAAGGATGGATTGTTCTGGAAGGTGATGTTCGGCGATAGCCCCCCAAGAGCATCGATCTTGGTCACGCCGCGAACATCCAGGCTGTCCGATGTAAAGGCAGAAACAGACAGCGGCAGATCATCGAGAGTCTCCTCCCGCTTCCGTGATGTCACTATGACAGGGTTAAGCATGCGCTCGGCCGCGCTTCTGCTCTCTGCTCTGTCGTCTGGAGAGGAGGTCGGCTCTACTGCATCCGCAGAAATGTCTTCTTGAGCCGCCGCTTTATATCCGCAGAATACAAGGGCAGATGCTGTGGCCAGTAGAAGTACAATCGGTTTACGCATTCCAAATCTCCATGTGGCGAAGCGCAGGACCGCAATCGCTTGATGCCTATATCGAAGGAGTATTTGAGAGCCTGTGTGTTTGTGGAACTATGCAGTTAACGCAACGGCTATGCATTTCTCGCCCTGAAGCTCAGCGGGTATTGGCTCAATTCCCCCGCGAACGACTCAACGTTGAATTACCAAGTAAAATTGGGCTGGTTTTACTCTGCAGCCACGTTTAGGGCTTTCGAATCCGGTTGCACCGAAAGTCCTTTTAACAGACCTTGAAGCAAATCCAGATCTTCCGCAGACAATTCGGAAAATGCACTGGCCAGCCATTCGTGATGCTTCTTGGCCATTTTCTTGAAGATCGCTTGCCCCTCAGAGGTCAGCTGAAACAGGACACTTCGACCATCTTCCTTGCTGCGCGTTCTCAAGACATAGCCGTCTCGCACCAACGGGGTCACGATCTGGGTCGTGTTGCCGTATGTAACCATCAGTTTCTCGGTCAGCGCGCCCGCATTCAGGCCCGCAGGACCCGCGCGATCCAATGCTGCCAGAACATCAAACCTGCTGATTGAAATGCCGAACTCCCTACGGAGCCTGGAGTCGATCATTTTCTTGATCGCGCTGGTATTGTTCAGCATCACGAGCCAGGTTCGTACAATCTGTTTTTTCTGGCTCACCTTGTCTCGCAATTCATCAGCAGTGATCACTTCGCTTAAAACAAACAAGCCAAGTTTCCGCCTTGCTGGCAAGACATTGTCGCTCCTAAACTGACCTCAATCAGTTTTGCCCGGGCACGCCAATGGCGACGGGGCGCACCGGTGAGCCCGAGCCACCCCTGATCCGCAATGGAAGGATCATGGTGCAGGACTGCCAAACCTTGTCCGCCGCAAGCGTCTTCAGGTTGGCATTCTGAATTTGGAGGATTCCCGACTGGGTCAAATTCTCATGATGGACTGCAAAAGGCAGCCCGGATGGCACCCCTGCAGCCGGACCGGCCTGCCCCATCAGCTGTCCGTCATTGACGGGATCTGTGAACGGATTGTCCAAAGCGACCAGGCTCACGCCATCCTGCCCAAGCCGCTGGGCGGCATCGTAAGACAGTCCAGGCCCCATGGTGTAATAAGTTTGATCTGTGTTCGGATCATTCCAGTTCTCGCTCCACCCCGTATAGAGATAAACAACGTCACCGGCCTGGATACCACGATCAGCCAGGCCTTGAGCGGCCAGCATTCCATCAATATCAGCACTTGTGATTGTTTGGCCCGGCGCGAGGGCAATCCCGGAGCCCAGATAGGACTTTGCATCCAGAAGTATGGCCGTGGTGATGATCGGGGGGACATTCTCGACCCCCAGCTTCAACAGCGGCGAATCCGGAGACGGTTTGACATCTTCCTGCGTCAGACCGCCGTAATACTGCACATCATCCTGCGGAAATGGGTCTTCCCCATTCCAGGCCTCTTCAAAAAAGCCGAAATGCCCCAAGGCATCCATTTGCGTGCCCTGAGCCCCTGTCTCACCCGTCAGCTGTTCGCCATTGAAGGCATGGCGCGTGCCCGGCAGGCCAACGGTCGGCCGGAAGCTATACTCCAGCGGAACACCAAAAGGTGATGCCGGCATCGTGTTCGAGCGCTCATGAGACAGCTCGTAGATTTGAGCACTGGCGTCGGACATCAAGGCCGCACATCTCGCCCAGGTGGACGGCCCGATATAATTTGCATTGCCCTTCTCGGGATCGAAGGCCGCTTGCTCCGCCACCGGAGTGGCCCGCTGGGTCGTGCACGCCGCAGACAAAGCGAGGGCGATCACAAGGCTGCTAACCATTTTCAGTCGAACCATTTTCATCTCCAATTTCGTCAAGGCTTCCAAGGCGGCCCCACCCCGAGGCAATTCACTCTTATGCGGCAATTTATTTTAGGATTGAAATAAATATGCCACTAATCTACGCTTGATCAACCCAGTAATTTGAAGATGGAGGGGCGGATGAGCCAAAAGAACGTGCTCAAAGCGCTTGGGCCCGGCCTGTTATTTGCCGGTGCGGCGATCGGTGTCTCACATCTTGTGCAATCGACGAGAGCCGGCGCAGAATATGGCCTGGCCCTTCTCGTCGCCGTTCTCGCTGCGAACCTGGTGAAGTATCCCGCCTTTCTGATCGGAAACCGCTACTCAGCTGCAGCGGGGGAAAACCTTCTTGCGGCCTACCGGCGTCAGGGGCACTTCGCCACGGCAAGTTTCGTTCTGGCGACACTGCTGACAATGTTTGCGGCCTGTGCCTCCATTTCCCTGACCACGGCAGCGCTGCTGAAATCCAATCTCGGAATCACGACGGATACATCGATTTTGGTCCTTGTGATCTGGGGCTTTGTCGGCCTGATCCTGTATATCGGCCAGTACCGCGCACTGGATACGCTGATCAAAATTCTTCTGTCATTCCTGACCATTGCAACCCTGATCGCGACCATCGCGATCTTGCCCAAAGTGACCTGGTCCGGGCCGGGCTCCCTCATTCTCGATCATTTTGACAAGGCGACACTCTTGTTCATCGTGGCACTGGTCGGCTGGATGCCCGCACCTCTGGACACTTCCGTGTGGCAATCCTTGTGGTCACAAGCGCGCACAAAGGACACCCAGCACACGCCGACGCAGGGCGAAGCCACGTTCGACTTCAATGTCGGGTTCTTCGCCACGACATTTCTGGCCGTCTGTTTTGTCTTCATGGGCGCCGGGATTATGTACAGTTCCGGCGCCGTTTTCGAAGCCGGCGCTGTCGGCTTCGCGAACCAGATTGTCGAGCTTTACGAAGTCGCATTGGGAACAACGATCTCCAAACTCGTCGGCTTTGCAGCACTGGCTGTTATCTTCTCGACCACATTGACGGCGATCGATGCCTGGCCTCGCACACTGGCGGTGGTTGTTCTGGATTACACTGGCAAAAGCAGCCCCGCCGAGACGCCGAATATCAGCCGGCACCCCTATTACTGGCTGTCCATGCTCGTTCTGCTTATCGGAGCATATCTGATCATCACAGCCATGATGGCGTCCTTCACGTCGCTGATCGATATTGCAACGACTGTTTCCTTCCTGATGGCGCCTGTCTTCGCGTTCCTGAACCACAAGGCGATGTTTGCGGGTATCGTGCCTGCAGAGCAAAGACCAGGACGCGTGATTTATGTCTGGAGCCTCAGCGGATGCTGGATCATGGGCGCAATTGCGCTGTTCTATCTCTGGTTCCGCTTTTTCGGATAACGACTACAAGCTGACGCAAGATCCAAGGGCAGCGGCGCCTACAAATCTCCGCGCCCCTGGAGGGCCAGCCTATTCCACGGGCGCAAGCGCGATGACCCGGAGCGGGCTTCCGGAGCCGTCTTCGATTTTCAGTGGCGCGGCAATGATAACCGCGCCGCGCGCGGGCAAGAGATCCAGATTTGTCATGCACTGAAGCCCATATTTTCCCGCGCCATGCATGTAGTGATGGCAAGGAAACTGCGGCTCGAACAGGAACGCCTGGCCAGCATCTGTTCCGACGCATTCGGTGCCAAAGCCCAGAACGTCGCGCTCCTCAATCATCCACAACACCGCTTCGGTGTCCGGACCGGGAGAGTGCGCTCCATCCTCCTGGAGATTTGTATAGTTCTTAGGATCGGTAACATGCCGCCAGTCGGTGCGCATGAACACCCAGCTGCCTGGCTCAATGCGTCCGTGCTCGGCTTCCCAGGCCAGGAGCTTTTCCTTTGTCAGAATATATCCCAGGTCAGCCCGCACTTCCGCCGTACAATCAATCACCACAACCGGAGCCACAAACCGCTCGACGGGCATCGTGTCCACCGATCCGTTCGGCACGTCCTTGCCGGTCACCCAGTGCACTGGGGCGTCGAAATGCGTCCCGGTATGCTCGCTGAGCGTGAAGTTGTTCCAGTACCATCCTGGGCCATCTTCATCATATCGGGAGATCTGCTCCTTTACGAACGGCGAGGCCTGCTTGAACTCCGATGGAAGCGTGATCGTCGGATATTCCGGACGAAGCGTTTCGGTGAGATCGACCACCTTCATTCCACCAGACAGGATTGATGATATCAAATCCATATTGACTTGAGTTGCAGACATCACAATTCTCCACCGATCGATTAAAACATTCCGAACTCTTTGATTCAGGAGCGTTTTTACTCCCGCATTCACCCGGCGTGTATGCGCTGAATGCGACCTTTGTCCGTTTTGCGCTGAATAGCGCCGGACTCGGGGTTTTTCGGCCAGGACCGGCCTGTGCAACAGCATCCGCCCTTGTAAACGTCCGGCTTTGTAGAATCGGATACGTCCAAGGGAACAGGAAGAATGGCCGAAAGATCTTTTGCTGCAGAAGTTCAACAGCTGCGGACTCCGGGAGGTGAAGTCTTCAAGGGGGAAGGCATCCTGGCGGTCACGAAAGCGCTTTTGCAGTCCGGCGTGTCCTATGTCGGAGGCTATCAGGGCGCTCCCATCTCTCATCTGATGGACGTTCTGTCTGATGCGGAAGACGTACTCGACGAATTGGGAATTCACTTCGAAGCAAGTGCATCGGAAGCCTCCGCCGCGGCCATGCTGGCGGCTTCGGTCAATTATCCCCTGCGCGGCGCGGTCACCTGGAAATCGACCGTCGGAACCAATGTTGCCTCCGACGCGCTGGCAAGCGTTGCATCGAGCGGGGTTGTCGGCGGCGCGCTGGTCATCATTGGTGAGGATTATGGCGAAGGCTCCTCCATCATGCAGGAGCGCTCGCACGCTTTCGCGATGAAGTCGCAGATGTGGCTGCTCGATCCGCGGCCAAACCTGACCTCGATCGTGGACATGGTGGAACATGGCTTCCAGCTATCGGAAGCTTCTAACACACCGGTGATGCTGGAGCTGCGTATTCGCGCCTGCCACGTGCATGGCAGCTTCACGACCAAGGACAATAAACGGCCGGACTTCACGCTCCGCGAAGCGATGGAAAACCCCGTCCGCGACTATGACCGGGTCGTTCTTCCGCCCTCCAATTTCCTGCATGAGGTCGAAAAGATCGAAGAAAGATGGCCAGCCGCCGTGGAATTCATCAAGGCCAATCGCCTGAACGAGTTTCTGGGCGGGCAGGATGGGCCCGCCGGCATCATTGTTCAGGGTGGGCTCTACAACACGCTCATTCGCGCGATGCAAATGCTCGGACTTTCGGACGTTTACGGACAAACCGATATCCCGATCTACTGCATGAACGTCACATACCCGCTGATCGATCAGGAAATCATTGGCTTTTGCGCCGACAAGAAATCCGTACTCGTCGTGGAAGAGGGCCAGCCGGACTATATCGAACAGGCTATCCACTCAATTCTGCGCAAGAAGGGCGTCGAAACGAAACTCTACGGAAAAGACGTTCTGCCCATGGCCGGCGAGTATACGGCACAAGCCATTCAGACTGGCCTGAAACGTTTTTTCTCCGATCAGGAGCCGAACGGGCTCGCACTCACGTCTTCCTCGGAACTGCCAAGCGAACACGCGCGATCCGAGCTTGGCGAGATCGTCCCCGCACGGCCCGTTGGATTTTGCACGGGCTGTCCGGAACGTCCCGTCTTCACTGCCATGAAGCTGGTGCAGCGCAATCTCGGCAAATTCCATGTCAGCTGCGATATTGGTTGTCATTTGTTCTCGATTCTACCGCCGTTCAATATAGGCAACACAACCATGGGATACGGCCTTGGATGGTCCGGCGCGTCGGCCTTCAACACAACATCTGATCAGCGCACTGTCTCGATCATGGGCGATGGCGGCTTCTGGCATAATGGCCTGACCAGCGGGGTCGGCAATGCCGTCTTCAACAAGAATGACAATGTCCTGGTCATCGTCGATAATGGCTACAGCGCGGCCACGGGCGGACAGGACATCCTGTCTTCACGCGCGGAAAACGCCTCAAAAAGCACCAAGAACCCGATCAGCAAAGCGATCGAAGGGCTGGGCATTCGCTGGCAGCGCACTGTCCACACCTACGATATTGGCAAGATGGTTCGTGTGCTGACCGAAGCAATGACGACGCCGAGCAAAGGTCCCAAGGTGATCATTGCGGAAGGCGAGTGCATGCTCAACGAGCAGCGCCGCGTAAAGCCACAGCGCAACAAGATGATCAAGGATGGCAAGCGCGTTGTCCGCAGGCGCTTTGGTGTCGATTCAGACACCTGCACCGGAGATCATGCCTGCATTCGCCTGTCGGGGTGTCCTTCGCTTACAATCAAGGACAATCCAGACCCGCTTCGCGAAGACCCTGTCGCCTATGTCAACAATGACTGTGTCGGCTGTGGTGTCTGCGGTGAGGTGGCCCATGCGGCGATCTTGTGTCCGTCCTTCTATCGCGCCGAATTGATCTACAATCCTTCGCTCTGGGACAAGCTGCGCTCGGGCCTGCGCAATGCCGTCATCGGCTTCCTTCAGCGGCGCATTGATGCCCGCCGCCGCGACCTGGAAATCCTTGAGGCCTACTCATGAGCGCCCGCAATTCGGACAGGTCCATCAATATCGCCGTGATCGCGATGGGCGGACAGGGCGGTGGCGTTCTCTCCAAATGGATCCTGGATCTGGCCCAGTCCCAAGGCTACATCGCGCAGTACACCTCGGTTCCAGGCGTCGCACAGCGAACGGGCGCAACGATCTATTATATCGAGCTCTTCCCGATGAGCCTGGCGCAGAAAGCCGGCCGGGAGCCGATCCTGGCGCTGATGCCGGTTGAAGGCAATGTTGATATCGTTATCGCCTCCGAGCTGATGGAAGCGGGTCGCGCGGTCGTTCGGGGGTTTGTCTCCAAGGAGACAACCCTGATCGCATCCGATCACCGCGACTATGCCATCGTCGAAAAACAAGTCATGGGCGATGGCCGCAAACCCGGGCAGCCCGTCAAAGAGGCGGCGGGAAATGCCGCCGGGCGCTTTATCTGCTTTGATATGGATTCAGCAGCTAGGAACGCCGGGTCTGTCATTTCCTCGGTTCTATTCGGGGCCTTGGCGGGCTCGAAGGCACTGCCATTTGAGCGTGAGACATTTGAAGAGACGATCAAGCTCACCAACAAGGCGGTGGCGGCAAACCTGAAAGGCTTTGCAGCCGGTTACGAGACGGCGCAGCAAGTGTCGCCTCCGGGCGAAGCCCTCGCATCATCACACCGCAAGGACTTGCCGACAGCAGGAAAGCGGGTCGCTCCACTTCTCAAGGAGGTGCATGAGACTTTTCCGCCGGAAACGCATTTTCTTGTGACAGAAGCCCTCAAGAAGACGCTTGACTATCATGGTCTCGACTATGCGCGCGAATATATCGAGCATATGCGCACCATCATTGATGTTGACCGATCATGCGGCGGCGAGCGGAAACAGTGGCGGCTGTCGCAGGAAATGGCGCGCTATCTGGCGCTTGCAATGTGCTACCAGGACACATTCCGCGTTGCCGACCAGAAGACCCGCCGCAACCGTTTCACACGGTTTCGGGAAGACGTGAAAGCGGACGAGAACCAGATCGTCAATGTCTCGGAATTCATGCATCCGCGCTATCAGGAAATCTGCGAGATGATGCCCGCGCCGCTCGGACGCGCTTGCCTGAACAATGGTATGCTTACCCGGCTCCTGTCTCCGTTTTTCAAGAGCGGAAAACGTGTCTCGACAACCAAGCTTCGGGGCTTTCTGGTGCTGTATACCGTGGCCCGGTTACGTTGGTTGCGCAAGATTTCCTACAAGCACCATGAGGAAATGTCCTGGATACAGGAATGGATGCAGCGCGTGTTCGCAAGCGCAAAAGTGGATTACGAGCTGGCTTGTGAAGTGGCTGGATTACAGAGATTGATCAAGGGCTATGGCGACACGCACGCACGCGGGCTGAAAAACTATCAGCGGATCATCACGGCTTTCGACAATCTCAAATCGAGCCAGCAGACGCCTGCCGTCTTGGCCAAATGGAAAAAAGCCGCGCTGCAGGACGAAGAAGGCGTCGCACTCGACAAGGCACTGGCTGGATAGGCAGTCCGCCAATCAAGGATATCACTGGCTGTCATAGTCTCCCACGAGAGGCCTGACCGGGAAACTACCTATAGGCCCCGGTGTGGCCCTCCCTTAGGCATCTGGTTCTTGTGCAACTGGGGGCTTGGCATGCTTGACCGGCCGGGATGTCCATCGGCGGATCTGACAAAATACTCGCTGCGCGCTGTACCGCGCTATACCAGCTATCCGACCGCGCCACATTTCCATGACGGCATTGATGGCGCCGCCTATGCTGCCTGGCTAAGCGCGCTTGATGCCAGCGAACCGGTCTCGCTCTATCTGCATGTGCCCTACTGCCGGCAGGCCTGCTGGTATTGTGGCTGCAACATGAAGCTGGCCGCGCGCTATGAACCAATCGCCGACTATGCCGAAACCCTGCGCGCGGAGATACGCCTGCTGGCGCAGCACCTGCCCCAGCGAATGACACTCTCGCATTTGGCCTGGGGCGGTGGCACGCCGACTGCGCTGTCGCCCGATGACCTGGCAGAGACCATGAATCTGGTGCACGCCTTGTTCGATGTCCGCCCACAGGCCGAACTGGCGATTGAGAGCGACCCGCGAACGCTGACCCACGAGATGATCACCCGCATTGGTGCACTGGGCTTTACCCGCGCCAGTTTCGGCATTCAGGAATTCGACCCGCAGGTTCAGGCCGCCATCAACCGGATCCAGCCGCCGGACATGGTCGCCAGCGCCGTGAACGGCCTGCGCGGCGCAGGCGTTCCAGCGATGAATTTCGACCTGATCTACGGCCTGCCACATCAGAGTGTGGACACACTCCTGTCTACTGTTGAAACCTGCCTAGATCTCGCGCCCGACCGGTTTGCCCTGTTCGGCTATGCGCATGTCCCCTGGATGGCCAAGCGCCAGCGCATGATCCCGGAAGACGCTCTGCCTGGCCTAAAGGCGCGCCAGGCGCAGGCCAGCGCCGCGGCCGCTGCGCTTCGCGCCGCCGGCTATGACCAAATTGGCATGGATCATTTCGCCAAGCCTACAGACCCGCTCGCCCAGGCTGCACGCGAGGGCGCATTGCACCGCAATTTTCAGGGCTACACCACTGACACGGCAAAGACCCTGCTGGGCGTCGGGGCGAGTTCCATCGGGCGCACCCCCACCGGTCATATCCAAAATATCACCGAAACCGGCGCCTGGAGCCGTGCCGTCGCTGGCGGGCACCTACCCATTGCGCGTGGCGTTGCGTTGAGCCCGGAGGATGTCCTTCGCGGGCATGTTATCGAACAGCTGATGTGCTGCGGCGAGGTCGATCTTGATGGCGTGGCCGAAGCCTTCTCCGCACCGAACTGGTATGGCGATGACCTGCCAGACCTGGCGCCATTGATCCAGGATGGCCTGCTTGAGATGGAAGGCTCGAAATTGCGCCTGACCCCCATTGGCAAGCCACTGGTGCGCGTCGTGGCCGCCATTTTCGACACCTATCTCGAAACGGGAAAGGCGCGTCATTCCGTGGCGGTTTAAAGGAAGGCTTTAAGCTGCCCTGGCGTAGTTCGCGGGGTTTCACCAAGGTCGAGAGCGCTCTATTCAATAAGAATGGTCCGAACAGAGTTCAGCGCCGCGCGCGGAAGCACACTTGTCTATTTTCTCGGGATTGGCGCGCTCGCCTTGATCTGTGGCCTGGGCGCGGCAGTCTTTTGGTCCAATAGCATTGTCTCAGGCGCGCTGCTCGTGCCGTGTGCGGCCTGTCTGTTTGGGGCGAGTATCCTTGCCTATCGCCTGACGGCCAGACCGGTGATGCTGCGGATCAGTCATGAAGGGATCTATCTGAAACGCCTGGGTGTGACCTTTCCCTGGGAAGCCCTTGCGCGGATCGAGCGGATGGATTGGCAGGGCACACCTCTTTTCGCACTGATCCGCACAGATGCGCCTCACCCGGTGTTTGAGGAGCGCACAGTTCTGCTTGGCGCCGCGCTGAATGCGCGCCTCGGCCTGCCGGATCTGGCAATCCAGATGTCGCACTATGATGGCACCGCGGAAGACTTCGAGGCGGCTGTGCGCGCGGCAGGCGGTACGGCCATCCAGGACAGCGCATCAGAGCCTGTGGGTGCATAGAAAAAAGAAAGGCGGCCCAATCAGGACCGCCCTTCCTACGCTACACATACTCTACTGATTCTTCTTCTACACCTTTTTCGCTAACAGATCACGAATTTCTTCCAGTAGAAGCTGCTCTTTTGGCGGTTCAGGGGGCGCAGCCGGTGCTTCTTCGGCTTTTTTCATCATACTGTTCATGCCCTTGATGATCATGAACATGACGAATGCGACGATCAGGAAAGAGATCACCGCGCTGATAAAGGCGCCAAGTTCGACCACGGCCGCCTCCTTGGTCACCTCACCAGCGGCATCCACTTCCGCCGGTGTGATCGTCAAGGTCAGCGCGGACAGATCTATGCCGCCCATAATCGGCGACAGGATGGGCAGGAACACACCCTGGATAAAGGCGGTGACGACCGTGGCAAAGGCCCCACCCATCACAAAGCCGACAGCCATGTCGACCAGGTTCCCCTTCATGGCAAATTCTTTGAACTCATTGAACATTTCAGCCCTCCAGCGCCGCTAATGACTTTCAACTCTGCATAAGTTTGCAAGGGCAGGCAAGCGCGTCAAAGAACAGTCGAGCTGTAGCTTTCGCGCATGAAAATGAAAGCCTCAGCAAGTCTGGCGGAAGCTCGTCAGCGGGCTTCAGGATCCATGCCGCTATTCACGCGTGAGCGCAATTCCTTGCCCGCCTTGAAGAAGGGAACAGATTTGGCCGGCACATCAACGGTGTCGCCTGTGCGCGGATTGCGGCCCCGTCGCGCCTCGCGATGGCGCACTGAAAAGGCGCCGAAGCCGCGCAGTTCCACTCTATCCCCACGCGCAAGCGCATCGGTGATCTCATCCAGGATGATCGATACAGCCTGCTCCAGCTTTTCAGCGGGCATGTGGCTGTATTTGTCAGCCAGTTTGGCAACCAGTTCAGATCTTAGCATCACATTGATTTGTAACGCATTTGCGCCACGAAGGTAAGCCCCCGAAGCAAAAGCTTGCCGGATTTTCATTTAGGGCCGCTAGCGCGTTGGCACCGGAGCATCGCCGCTATAGTCATAAAAGCCGCGCCCGGCCTTGCGGCCGACCCAGCCAGCCTCGACATATTTTACCAGTAGCGGACACGGACGATACTTGGTGTCGGCCAGGCCATCATGCAGCACCTGCATGATGGAAAGACAGGTATCAAGGCCAATGAAATCGGCCAGTGTCAGCGGCCCCATGGGATGATTTGCACCAAGCCGCATGGCCGTATCGATACTTTCCACCGTACCCACGCCCTCATACAGCGCATAGACCGCCTCATTGATCATAGGCACCAGGATGCGGTTCACGATAAAGGCGGGATAGTCTTCGGCGTTTGTCGTGGTCTTGCCCAGGCTTTGGGCGAACTCAACAGCGACTTCATAGGTTTCCTGATCTGTCGCAAGGCCGCGGATCACTTCCACCAGTTTCATCAGCGGAACCGGATTCATGAAATGCATGCCGATAAAGCGTGACGGACGATCAGTCACCGAAGCCAGGCGCGTCACACTGATAGAAGAGGTGTTGGTCGCGAGATAGGCCGTTTGCGGGACCACTTCACAAAGACTCCGGAAGATGGCTTCCTTGAGTTCGCGTTTCTCCGTAGCCGCTTCCACGGCAAGGTCTACGGTTTCAAAGGCGCTCAGATCACTCGTGTAGCTGATCCGGGCCTGGGCGGCCTCCAACTCTGCCTTTGTAATACTCTCACGCGACAATTGCCGAGCCATATTGCGATCGATTGTCTCGCGCGCGCTTTCCAGGGCCGCTTCGGAAATATCGTTCAAAACAACCGAATAGCCAGCAAGCGCACTGACATGGGCAATCCCGTTGCCCATCTGGCCCGCGCCAACAACACCTACACTCTGAATTCGTGCCATGAAGTCCTGTCTCCGCACCTTCGGCAAAGTCTCTTTGCCTAAGCTTGATTGTGCACGGCGTCAAAGATCAATGTGCAGCGCACCTTCCCTTGCGCAAAGTTCGCAAGTGTCACCACACGGACACAGAGGCGAAGAGGCCGGCCCGGAAGCCTAGATGAAGGCCATGTCGGATGTACCGGAATCAAATGCCGCCAGCCCGGGCAGGGCCGTCAGCAATTCTGTGTCATTCAGCCCGAACCAGCGTCCCATGGCACCTGCATACTGCTCGACAGACATGCTTGGGATCAGGCGCCCATTACCGGAATCATAGTCATGCTCGAAGACCGGCGGGGGGACATCGCCATAGATCCGGTTGCCGCGCACCGCATTGCCGATCACGAAATGGTGACTGCCCCAGCCATGGTCGGTGCCATCATCATTGATCGCCAGAGTGCGGCCGAAATCTGATGCGGTGAACAGGGTAACATCATTGGCCGCGCCCATTTCCTCCAGCGCCGAAAGAAAGGCCATCACCGCCTCATCAATCTCGCGCATCTGGTTGGGCAGGCCATTGGCCTGGTTGGAATGGGTGTCAAATCCGCCTTGCGCGACGAAGAAAACCTGCCGGTTCATCAGCAATGTGTTGCGCGTGGCGATGGTCTGGGCGACCGCCTGCAACTGCTGGGCAAAGCGGGTTCCGGGGAATTGGGTCTGCAGCGCGGGTGCATTCAGGAGCGCGGAATTGAAGGCTTCATTCTTTTCCAGCGCGCCAGACAGCGCCGCGGCCATGTCGCGCTCGATCAGATTGGATCGATTGGCGCTACTGTTGAAGTGCGCGCGCATCCGCTCATAAGTACGGTTACCGTCCTGGCCGAAGGGATTGTCACGAAACGTCTCGAATATCTCAAATCGGCCCGCACCTTCCAGACTGACCGGGAAGGGCAGGACCCGCTCACCCGTCAGGAAAACCTGATTGCCCTGGGTCGAGATGGCGGAGAACTCCGGCACCTGATTGGATCCTGAATTCAAGATCGCGTCGGCAAACCGCCCGCCCCAACCATATTGCGCTCCTTCCGGCTCACTGGCCATCCAGGTTGATTGCTGGTCATTGTGAGAGAAAAGCTGAGCCGGTCGTGCCCCGCTGCGATCATTGTAGGTCGTGCGGGTCAACGGCTCGACCAATGGGCCAACATTGGCCACCACCGCGGCCCGGCCGGACTGAAACAGGCTGTGTATACCTGTCAGTTCCTCAGGCAAGGCAAACTGCCGCCCACCGAAATCGCCTGCATTTTCAGGCGCCAGGGGCAAAAGCCGCTCGCGCAGACGGCTGTTACCGCCCTGAGCACCGGAATAGCGCGCGATAAGCGGCTGGCGGATCTGGCCATAGGCATCATAAGAGGCCGGATCATAAGGGATCAGCACATCATGGGTGTCCAGGCCACCAAACATGAAGATACAGACCAGCGCCTTGTAGCCCGTCGAGTTGGCGGCATGGGCCTGAAACTGCCCCAAAGACGGCGCCAGGGTCGAGAGCGTTGCGCCGCTGAAGGCCGTCGCCAGCGCCGATTTCATGAAGAGACGTCGATTGAAGCTCATGGGGTAGGTCCTAGCGCTGTACGATATATTCCGGGCTTGTCATCACCATCAGTGTGGCAAGGCTGATGCGCATCAGTTCGCCATCATACTCATCGTCATACTCGCTGGTCAGCGGGATCTGATCGATCGCCTCGACAATGGTCTGCCGGGTTGGGGATGGTAACGCATCATAGGCCAGCACCAGAGACAGATGGTCGACCAAAGCCTGCGGATCGTCTGCCATGAGACGTTCATCGCCATAGTCCGGAATAAAGCTGGTCGCCTCTTCCGGATCCCTGTCATTGGCCGCATAGGCAAAGGCGTAGAAGGTCATGAAATTGGTATAGCCAGCGACACTCGAGGCATTGGTGATCTGTAGTTCAGGCACCGTCAGTCCGGCCGCGCCGGATTCGGTGCCCGGCGCGACATAGCCTGGGCGGTAGAAATTGAACACTGATGGCGACTTGTAGGGATGCTGGCCAAGCATTTGCGGCGCGCCCGTATTCCACAGGAGTGGGGAATCCTGCGGGCGCACATCACCGGCATCGAAAGCCCGCGCCCAACTTGTAAAGCGCAGGATCGGTTCTCGGATCTTGCCGAAATCATTGCGCGCCCGCGCACTCGCACCGCGCGCTTCGTCATCGAACAATACTGCGGCAATGGTCGCCTCAAGGCTGCCTCGCCGGCCATCGCCAACGCGTGAGCCATCGGGCAGCTGATAGCTCCCGCCAATGAAGGCTTCTGCAACTCGCTGGACATAGGCTGGTGACGGGTCGCTGGTCACGAAACGCTGGATCAGCTGGCGCGAGACAAAGGGCGGTAAATTCTCGTGATTGAACAAGGCGTCGAGCGCGGCGGAAATACTCTCCTCACCGGAAGTATTCTCCGGGATGACCGTCCCCAGAAAGGCCTTTTCCACTTCCGAATGGTATTCCGGGAACAGTTTCAGGCGTGAAAACTGGGCATCGATTGGCGCATCCTTGAAACCGCGCCAGAAACTTTCCTGATCGATTGACAGACCGGTGAACACCTTCGCCAGACCAACCACATCGCTATTGTCATAGGTCTGGATTGGCTCTCCGGATGTGCCCGAACGCGCCGTCCCATCGGGGTTGAGTTCAACCAGGCCAATGGTGAACAGCTGCATCACTTCGCGGGCATAGTTTTCATCCGGCATGCGCCCGGAATTGTTGGCCTTTCGATTCCGCAGATAGGTCAACCAGATCGCCATGGCCGGCGAGTAGGTCACATCCTCCAAAAGCTCACGATAATTGCCAAAGGCATTGTCGACCAGGATGTCCTGATAATCGGCGACGGGAACGGGCAGATCGAAGAGATTGCCGCCCTCGCCATGGGAAATGACGAGAATTTCCGAAAGTGCAAAGGCCATACGCTGGCGTAGCTGATCATCGGCCTCGACCGCGTTCACCCAGAAGGAAAAGCTTGGCGACTGCTTGCCTTCATAATTGATATTGCCGCTGTCATTGGTGCCCCGCTCGCTGCGGGTATATTCCAGCACATATTGCAGATTGCGCGATGGCGACTTGCGAAACTCACGGCGAATCCAGTCCGACGCGCTCGTGCCGGTCAGCGAAGAGATCTGCTCGGGCGTCGGGCCGAAGGTTGCCTGGGTCAGGAAACGTGCGGTTTCAGCTTCGGTGCTGAACGTGCCGGCATCCTGCGGCGTCGATGGCGCAGCTGGCGAGGAAGACCCGCCTCCACCGCTACAAGCCGACAGGAATATGCCCGACAGCACGATAACCGCACGCGCCGATTTCGGCATCGACCAATAGACCACGGACACCTCCCACAGGTCAGCCCAGATACGCACCCCCACGAGGTGTCACCAATACATGCAGATCTATCAGGATTCTGAATCGCCGGGATGAAACTTGAGCAAGCTTACAAACTATTCGCGATTGGCACCGGGCACCCATTTTACATCGCGCGCGCCATCTTCATTCGCCGCGCGGCTGGCGACGAACAACCAGTCCGAGAGACGGTTGGCATAAGCCCGCGCAGCAGCGCTGACGACTTCATCCTCCATCGCTGCCAGTTCAGCGATCTGACGCTCGGCCCTTCGGGATATTGTGCGCGCCATGTGCAGATATGCCGCCAAGGCTGATCCACCGGGCAGGACGAAACTGTCCAGCGGCGGAATATCGGCATTCATGGCATCGATCTCTGTTTCCAGACGCAACACCTGGGCCTGCGTCACGCGCAGCGGCTCCCAACCAAGATCCTTGCCTGTGTCGGGCGTGGCCAGATCCGCGCCGAGATCAAAAAGGTCGTTCTGGATTCGCCCAATCGCCGCAGCCATCTCCCCAGTTGCATGGAGCGCGGCCAGGCCGAGTGCGGCATTGGTTTCGTCCACCGTGCCATAAGCAACCACGCGCGGATTCCACTTATCGACAGGCTGGCCGGTTGAGAGCCTCGTTTTGCCACCATCGCCGGTCCGGGTGTAAATCTTGTTGAGTTTGACCATCCCGAAACCCCTAGAAAGGCAAGCTTATCGCGCCGCTGACAAAGCCCAGCACCACGAGCAGCCCCACCGCGATCGCCTGTGCCAACACACGCAGCCGCATCAACTGGTTTGAACGCGAAGCCTGGCGTTCATCCTTGCGAACAAGATTTATCAAGCCCAGGGCGAGGATAACCAGAACGCCGATAAGCGCGACGTAAAAGGCAATGGTCAGGATGTTTTGCATAAGAGATGCTCTTTTCAAATTGCCTGGGCTGGTTCAAACCCGCCTAGCGTCGCACCCTATAGCGGGCGCGGCAAAACGCCAGCAGACAGCTTCGCCCTTGCAAAGTTGACGCAGGCGTCATTATTCTTGCGGCGACAGGGAGAAACAGATTGGACCTGAGTTCAGCAAAGCAGATTGTCGTCATTGGTGGCGGCCAGGCCGGCGCGCAGGCTGTGTTCTCTCTGCGCCAGGGTGGCTATGACGGCGCCATTACGCTTGTTGGCGACGAACCTGCGCCGCCCTATCAGCGCCCCCCCCTCTCCAAGGCTTTCCTGAAGGGCGAGATGCCGGAAGAACGGCTCTATTTCAAACCGGCGGCCTGGTACCAGGATAATGGCGTGGAACTGATGCTCGGCGTGAGCGCCACGCGCATCGACCGTTCGGCCCGCCAGGTGCATCTCTCACATGATGCCGTGCTTGATTATGATGCCCTGATCCTGGCCACCGGCTCACGTCCGCGCGCACTGCCCCTGCCGGGCGCCGACCTCGACGGCGTGCACGAGTTGCGCAGCCTGGCCGATGTCGAGCGTCTCGCGCCGCAGACCATTGCCGGGCGATCCATTGTTATTGTCGGAGCCGGATATATTGGTCTGGAGGCTGCCGCCGTCGCCCGCCAACTCGGCATGGACGTCACCGTACTGGAAATGGCGCCGCGTGTACTGGCCCGCGTGACCAGCCCGGTGATGTCGGACTTCTATGAAAAGCAGCATCGCGCGCAGGGCGTAGACATTCGCTGCGGCGCCGGCCTCGCCGCGCTGAAAGGCGACAATGGCGCCGTCACGGCGGCCCAGCTGGTCGATGGCAGCGAGATCAAGGCCGATCTGGTGCTGATCGGTATCGGTATTCTGCCGAACGAGGAACTGGCCGCGGAAGCCGGAATTGCTTGCGAGAACGGCATCCTGGTCGACCGAGACGCGCGCACCAATGACCCACATGTGTTCGCCTGCGGCGACTGCGCACGCCGTCCGCTGGTCCATTATGGCCGCATCGGCCGGTTGGAAAGCGTCCATAATGCCATCGAACAGGGCAAGCTGGCGGCCGCCGCCATTCTCGGCAAACCGCGCCCACCTGAAGACACGCCCTGGTTTTGGTCAGACCAGTATGACCTCAAACTACAGATCGCCGGCTTGAGCCAGGACTATGACGAACTGGTCGTGCGCGGTGATCCCGAGGCGCGCAAATTCGCCACCTTCTATCTGAAATCCGGCGCGCTGATCGCAGTGGACGCCGTCAACAGCCCGCCGGAATTCCTGGCATCAAAGAAGCTCATTGCCGCAGGGGCGAAGGTTGCACCCGAGCGCCTGTCGGATACATCCATTTCCATGAAAGAGATCGCCGCTACGGCGGTTTGAAGAGAGGGAAACTGAACGCCATGGTAAAGATCATCTACAAGGATTTCGAGGGCACTGTCCGCGAAGTTGATGCCAAGGTCGGCGAGACCGTAATGGAAACCGCGATCAAGAACGGCATCCCCGGCATCGATGCCGATTGCGGCGGCGCCTGTGCCTGCGCAACCTGCCATGTCTATGTCGATGCCTCCTTCATGGAAAAGGTCGGCACGCCGGAAGACATGGAACAATCCATGTTGGATTTTGCAGAGAACGTGACCGAGACCTCCCGTCTGTCCTGCCAGATCCCTGTCAGCGAAGACCTCGAGGGCCTGACCGTCACCACGCCGGAAGCCCAGCATTAGGCCGGCATCTGCTGAATGACCGAAACCTCTTTCACAGACCTTTTGGCCGGGCTCTCGCGCACGGCTGACGGGGCTTTGCAGACGGTTATCCCGCCAGGTTGGATGCAGGGGCGTACCACGTATGGTGGGCTCACTGCTGCACTCTGTCATGAAGCGGCCGTTTCCATTGCAGAAGGGATGCCACTGCGGGCCGTGCAAGTGGTCTTTGTCGGCCCTTCCGGCGGAGAGGTGAAGATGACCCCAAGCCTGATGCGGCGGGGCAAGAACACTGCCTTTGTCAGCGTCGACTTGACCGGCCCTCAGGGGCTGGCCGCCAGGGCGCTCTTCACATTCGGGAAGCATCGCGAAAGCGATTACCAGATCAGTGACATGCCCATGCCGAATGGCTTGCCCGGTCCTGAGCGAACCTCCCCCATGTTCTCCGGCGAGCGTTCCGGCCCGCATTTCACACAGCATTTCGACATGCTGCTCGCCGAAGGCCAGCCACCCATGAGCCAGGCCACCAAGTCCATCATCGGGCTATGGCTACGCCACCGCGATAGAACCGGGCCGGTTTCGCCAACCAGCATCCTCGCCCTCGCTGATGCGCCGCCACCGGCAATCATGTCCATGTTCACAGCGCCCGCACCAATCAGCTCGATGACCTGGATGGCCGAATTTCTGACGGAGGATTTGAGCACACAGGATGGCTGGTATTTCGCGCGGCATATCGCGCAAACCGCAAGCGATGGGTATTCGAGCCAATCCATGTCACTGTGGAGCCGAGATGGCCGCCCAATCCTTGTTGAGCGCCAAACCATCGCCATTTTCGCCTGAGTTCACCGTCAAACTTTGGTGAAAACGCGAATCCGGCCAGAGGGATTGCCATGTTCGACTCGATCCAGTCCATCGCTGGCGGCCTTGCCGTCTTCACCGCCGCATTTGCCGCCGGCGCGGCCTGGATCACCACGGTCGCAGCGCCCAATTGTTCCTTTGATCGGCTCGACTATTCGCGCGCGGATGGCCATGTTCGCCAATTGATGCGCAACACATCCGGGCCGATTGCGGTCGTGCTTCTGGCCGCTTGCGCACTTGCCGTTCTGGCCGGCGCATATGGCTCGGCAACGCTTTCCGGGCTCGCGGCGGCCGGGTTTCTGACCAATACCTGGACCCTGGCACCGAAGAAAAAGGGCGAAGGTCCTCCGCCAGGCGTACGGCACCGAAAAAAGTCCCAGCGCATCGTCGCCGTCAGCCTGTCCCTGATGTTTACCGCTGTGGCAGGAATCGCGTCGATTCTCGCAGTCTTCAACGTCTGACCACAGTTACCTGCTGCCTTGCATTGCAAAATTGCCCGCGACCGCAATAGGGTCGCGTTTTGGGAGTCCCATGATGAGCAAACGTGACTTTCTCGATCTGATCGATATTCCCGCCGCAGACCTGCGCACCATTCTCGACGATGCGCTGACCACCAAGCGCGCCCGGCAGGGCCGCCTGAAGGGCGAAGTGGATGCTGGCGCGCCGCTGGCTGGCCACATGCTGGCGATGATCTTCGAGAAAGCCTCCACCCGCACGCGCTTTTCCTTCGAGGTCGGCATGCACCAACTTGGCGGCAGTGCGATTGTCGCGCGCGCCGGTGAGATGCAGCTCGGCCGCGGCGAGACGGTGGAGGACACCGCCCGCGTCCTCTCGCGCTATGTCGATGCCATCATGATCCGCGCCAATGACCATGCCGATGTCGAGGCGCTCGCCGCCGCCGCCAGCGTGCCGGTGATCAATGGGCTCACCGATCGCTCCCATCCCTGCCAGATCCTGGCCGATCTGATGACGCTGGAAGAGCACGGTATTGATCTCGCCAGCGCGCATCTCGCCTGGGTCGGCGATGGCAACAATGTCTGCACCAGCTTCATTCATGCCGCGACCAAGTTCGGCTTCAAGCTGACCATCGGCACGCCTTCCCGCTATGCCCCTGATGAGGAAGACGTCGAAGCCGCCCAGGACTTGCAGGCCCGTGTGCATCTTTATGACACCGCCGAGGAGGCTGTGGCCGGCGCGGATGTGGTGATCGCCGACACTTTCGTCTCCATGGGCGATGCAGATGCAGACCAGCGCCTCGACCTGCTTGAAGATTATGCCGTGACGACCGATCTGATGGAGCTTGCGAAGCCGACCGCCCGGTTCCTGCACTGCCTGCCCGCCCATCGGGGTGAGGAGGTAGACGCTGAAGTGATCGACGGTCCGCAATCGCTGGTGTTCGACGAAGCGGAAAACCGCGTACATGCCCAGAAGGCGATCCTGAAATGGTGTCTCAACAAACTCTAGGGGCAATCCCCGGCCCCACCGAGGACATGGTGGCCGCTTTCCAGATTGATGGCGAGCCTGTGCGCGGGCGCATCACGCGCCTCGGCGCGGAAACGCTCGACCCGATCCTGACGCGCCATGACTATCATCCTGAGCTGGCCCGCCTGCTCGGCGAGGCGCTGATGCTCGCCGCCCTGGTCGGCTCAGGCATGAAGTTCGAGGGCAAGGTGCTGGTCCAGGCCGAAGGCAATGGTCCGGTGTCGCTATTGGTTGCCGAATATACCGTTGAGGGCGATCTGCGCGGCTATATTCGCAAGGATGAGGAGAAATGGGACAAGCTGATGCGCGTGAACAAGGGCGCGCGCCCACACATGCCCCAGCTCTTTGGCTCAAACGGCGCGCTCGGCCTGATCATCGTGCATGACGACCCGAGCATGCACCCCTATCGTGGTATCGTGCCCCTCGCCAAAGGCACCCTGGCCGAATGTGCGGAAGACTATTTCGCGCAATCAGAGCAGGTCGCTTCGCGCATCTCCCTGGGAGTGGGTGAACTCACCGTACCGGGTGGTGAAGGCGGTGGCTGGCGCGGCGGCGGCCTCCTGTTGCAGCAGATGGCCGGCGATGATGCGCGCGGCGACACCGAAGAGGCCTGGGAGACGGCCAAGGCCCTGTTCGGGACCATCACCGATGCCGAGCTGATCTCGCCAGATCTCGCGCCCGACCGCCTGCTCTACCGCCTGTTCCACGAGACCGGCGTGCGCATGGCCGAGCCCATGGCCCTGAAGGATGCCTGCAGCTGCAATGAAGACCGCCTGCGCGCGACACTGCAGGGCCTCTCGGATGCCGGCCTGCGCGACATGGTGGAGCCCGATGGCACCCTCTCGATCAACTGCCAGTTCTGCAACCGGCACTATTCCATCCCGATCGATGAAGTGACGGGGCCTGTGGACGGGTAAGGGCTGGCCTTCCTTGCTTATGCAACCCTAAAATGTCGTCTTCGCACCTCCTTGTTAGAGAAGGTGCCATTCTGGATTGAGAATCTTCTACTTAATCGAAAGCCACGTCTCTAATGGCCTCTTCGATCGCGGCGATGCCATCTTCACTATAGGTCATGTCACCACTGCCGGTCATCTCGTAGCCGTAGTTTGCGTTGTAAACGACCTTTGAGCCATCACGATAAGGGTACACTGTGATGTGAACAGGATGTGTAATCTTGTTCAACTCCACGGAATATGTGGCACCGTCAGCAGGTAGTTTGCCTGCTTCGCTTCCAAAGCTGGCCACAACTTCCCGGGCAGGCAATTCATCCCAGAACCGCGTAAAGGATGCAGCGACGGATTCAGACGGGAACGGAACGTCCAGTTCACCGGAAATCAGTTTGCGGCGGACAATGGCCGGGTTCATCTTTGTGATGGCACCAACTGCATCGGCCTGAATCTCTTCAACAGTTCCAAGCGGGTTTATCCTGCCACATGAGGGATCAAAGCTTGTCGAATTCTTCTCGCTGGCTGGCCGCCACAATCTGAAAGAGGCAGTATACTGATCGTCTGTTTCACCATAATCGACCGCAAATTCGATATTGATCGAGGAACCTTGGACCACATTTGCGGTCCCATAGCGCGTATAGTTCTGGTACCGCGCTTCGAATATACTCGGCATATCTCTGTTGAACTGACGCTGATCGGCATCATCAAAGCCAAACATGACACCACGTGTGAGGGTTGGAATCCGTGATCCGGCACACCCAACGGGGCGACCCCTTTGCAAGGGATCGAACTTGCTTTCATTGATGAATGAGCGCTCGATTGCAGCTTGGATGTCACTACGCGTGACCGGTTTACCGTCGTAATCCTGCTTCGGGAAAGTGAAAGAGCGGATCTCTTCGCTCTCCAAAAGTGCGCCGCGCGCCATCGGAGGTGTATTCAGTGTTTCCATCAGTTCTGGAGACACGGTGCACCCAGCAACCAAAACCGCCAGACCCGAAACCACTGCAGTATTTATTACAGTTCTCACGATCATCCCCTCTGACATGAAAATCGATTTGGCCTTAACAAGGGTTAGCACCTCAACCAAGTGACGGTTTTATGTCTCCCCCGATATCACCACCCTGAATCAGTTCAATTTTCAATTAACCCTTAGATTGAATTCAATTCGCACTGCTCACCGATGCGGAACGGATTTCGCTTCAGATCGCCTGCGCGACATGGTCGAGCCCGATGGCACGCTCTCGATCAACTGTTAGTTCTGCAACCGGCACTATTCCATCCCGATCGACGAGGTGACGGGGCCGGTGGACGGGTAGTTTTCGACCAGAGGAGGCCTGCTAATGTCCGCAGATACCTGCGAAGGCAGGTATCCATTGACCTATCTCTCAACCGGGAGCACTTGGTTGCGTCTTTCGTCCCTGGATGCCTGCTTTCGCAGGCATTTACGGAGATAGAGGCCCCAAGCTAATAAGTAGGGGGGGGCGATTAAGCCGCCGCAGGCGTGTCCACCACCCCGAACGTACTGGCGATGAAGCCGCCGCCAAGCACGCGGGTCTCCCCGTCCGGATCATAGAGTGCGCAAGCCTGGCCGCGCGCAACGCCATGTTCCGGCGCGTCGAAGAACACTGCCGGCTGCCCATCGCGATACCCCAGCCGCGCCGGCACGGGCGCGCGGGTCGAGCGCACGCGAGCCAGAACGGGGCGTTCCGCCTTGCAGGCCACCTCAAACGTCCCACCACCGAGCCAATTGAGCTCGCTCAAGGTCAGGCCCACAGTCGCCAGCGCCTCCTGCGGTCCGACAACCACTTGCCGCTTTGGCGCATCGATCTTCACGACATAGAGCGGCTCGCCCGTGGCGATGCCGAGGCCGCGCCGCTGGCCCACTGTATAGTGGATCACGCCATTATGGGTGCCCAGCACGCGGCCATCCATGTGCACAATCTCGCCGCCACGCCCCGCGCCGGGCCGCAGGCGTTTCACCACTTCGGCATAATTGCCGTCCGGCACGAAACAGATATCCTGGCTGTCGGGCTTGGTCGCCACCGGCAGATTATACTTCTCCGCCAGCGCCCGCACTTCAGTCTTCGGCAGACCGCCGAGCGGGAAGCGCAGATAGCCCAGCTGCTCCGCTGTGGTGGCGAACAGGAAATAGGACTGGTCGCGGCTGTCATCATGGGCGCGGTGCAGCTCCGGCCCATTCGCGCCTTCCACGCGTCGGATATAATGGCCCGTGGCGAGGCAATCGGCGCCGAGATCCCTGGCCGTGGCCAGCAAGTCCGCGAATTTTACGGTTTGATTGCAGCGAATGCAGGGAATTGGCGTCGAACCGGCCAGATAGGTGTCGGCGAAGTCTTCCATCACCTGGTCGCGAAACCGGCTCTCATAATCCAGCACATAATGCGGAATGCCGATCTGATCGGCCACATTGCGTGCATCATGGATGTCCTGCCCGGCGCAGCAGGCCCCTTTCCGGCGCACCGCTTCACCATGATCATAAAGCTGCAACGTGATGCCCACCACATCATAACCCTGATCGGCGAGCAGGGCGGCGACCACGGAACTGTCGACCCCACCAGACATGGCGGCCACAACGCGGGTTTCCGCAGGGGGTTTGGCAAAGCCCAATGAATTCAGTCCACCAGCCCCTGAGGCGGCGGTGTTCGCGATGCTCATGTCTCGTCTCCAGCCGGGGTCAAGGCCCGGCGCAGCTCTGTCTGAGGGCGCTATTTAGGCGAGATGGACCAGAATTCAAAGCACGGGGCGCTGTCAGCCGCTGGTTCAGACAGCCGTGCGGGTCTCTGCACGGCGCGCTTCAGGCACGACTTCCCAGCCACCCCGATGACTGCGCGAAGGTTCAAAGGCCGGGCTGGAACCGCTCAGCGTCTCGCCATGGCCGAGAAACAACAAGCCCCCGGGCGTCAATTTTTGCGTCAAGAGATCGGCCGCCTTGGCACGCATGGATTTGCTCATGCTCGAAAGCACGTGTCGGCAGAGAATGAGATCGAACTGGCCGAGTGGTGCATCAGCATCAAGCAGATTGTGCTGACGGAAACCGATGGCCAGGCGCAGATCCTCGCTGGCCTGCCACTGGCCGGTTTCCAGCTGGTCGAAATGGCGCATCAGACGGTGCACTGAAAGGCCACGCTGGATCTCGAAATGGCCGTATGTGCCCGCGCGCGCCGTGGTCAGAGACTGTTTGCAAATATCGGTTGCTGTCACGTCAATGCGCGCCCCGGAGAGGGCCTGGGCATGCTCATTAAGCAGGATGGCCAGAGAATAGGCTTCCTGACCGGTGGACACGCCCACACACAGGATCTTCAGCCGACCAGCCTTGGACTGTTTCAACTTTTGCGGAAGCACATCGCTGACCAGACGCTCCAGCGTATCGCGATCGCGGAAAAACCAGGTCTGGCGCGTTTGCAGCGCCGCGGCGATTTCCATCTCGAAATTCGGATTGGGGCGCGCGTCCAGGCAGGCGACCAGATCATCGCAGGATGCAAAGCCCTCCCGGCGCAAGATATTGGAAAGCCGCGCTTCAATCAGATACGCCTTGGAGGGGGAAATGGACTGTCCAGTCTTGGACAGAGCCAGGTCCGCAAGGGCATTGAAGGTTGCTTCCTGCATAAAGGATCCCCTGACGTCGAAGCAGCGCTGAGTTGACCTTAACCCTGCTGCAACTGGTCTTAATAAAGCGTCAAACGAGGCCGACTTCGGCGAATTTGGATTCGAGGATGTCTGTATCGAATGGTTTCATCACGAACTCATCCGCCCCGGAACGCAGGGCTTCGGTAATATGGTCCCGATCGGTTTCGGTGGAGCAGAATACGACTTTCGGATCTTTTCCGCCTGTCTCCCGGCGCAGCGCGCGCAGGAAATCCAGCCCGTTCATCACAGGCATGTTCCAGTCCAGGAGAATGACATCAGGCATGGATTTCCGGCAGGCTTCCAGCGCCTCGGCGCCATCGGCGGCCTCGGAAATCTCGAACTGCATATTGGCGACAATCCGGCCAGCGACCTTGCGTACGACGCGGCTGTCATCAACGATCAGGCAGTGTTTCATTGCGGTTGGACCCCGTAATTTCTCCCCACAAGAACTACGTGTATTTTATTAACTGAAAGCAAAGAAAACTCGCAGGACCGGCGCCTCAACGCCGTCCGAACAGGCGCTCAACATCGGCCAGTTTCAGCTCGACATAGGTCGGCCGGCCATGATTGCACTGGCCGGAATGCGGCGTGGCTTCCATCTGGCGCAGAAGGGCATTCATCTCCTCGCCGGTCAGGCGGCGGCCGGCGCGGACGCTGCCGCGGCAGGCCATGTTGCCCATCACGTCCTCAAACCGTTCCTTCAGTGCCAACCCAGCTTCATACTCAGCGAAATCATCGGCCAGGTCGCGGATCAGGCCGGCCGCATCCATCTGCCCGAAGAGCGCAGGCGTGGCGCGCACGCAGATCGCGCCGGGACCAAAAGGCTCGATTTCGAGGCCGAGTTCAGAGAGCTCTTCGGCACGCTCCAGCACCCGGGCAGCCTCATCCTCGGTCAGCTCGACAATATCGGGAATGAGCAGAGCCTGCCGTTTCACGCCGCCCGCCGCCATTTGCCGTTTCATATCCTCATAGACGAGGCGCTCATGTGCGGCATGCTGATCGACAATCACAATGCCATCCGCAGTCTGCGCGACGATATAGGTCTCATGCAGCTGCGCGCGGGCGACGCCCAGGGGATAGTCAGAGGCTGGATGATCTGCCCCAGGATCAGGCTCGACGCGCGCGGTGGGGGCGGCATCGGATTCGGGCATATAGTCCGGACGCGCCGGCGCGCTGAAGCCACCACGCGGGCTATAATCGCCCTGCAGGCGGCCTTGCGGCAGGGCGGGTGCGGCACTGGCTGGTGTCGCAGGGCGGTCCCAGATCAACCGTGTATCAGGCTCCGGCGCTCGCTCAGCCTGAGCCTTTCCGAGCGCAAAGCCCGCCACAGTGGTGCTGGCGCGATGCCCGGCTGCCGCCAGAGAATGCCGAAGCGCACCGATGATCAGGCCACGGACATTGCCCGAATCGCGGAAGCGCACTTCGGTCTTGGCCGGGTGCACATTTACATCCACCCATTCCGGATCGAGATGGACAAAGAGGGCCGCCATGGGGTGTCGATCGCGCGCCAGGAAGTCCTGATAGGCCGCACGGATGACGCCATTCAGCATACGGTCCTTCACCGGCCGTCCGTTCACGAACAGGAACTGCATCTGGGCATTGCCGCGATTAAGCGTCGGCAGGCCGGCAAAGCCGGAGACGGTCACGCCATCGCGTTCAGCCTCGATTTCAATCGCATTTTCGCGAAACTCCCGGCCCATGATCGCGCCGAGCCGGGCAAGCCGCGCGCTGGCCGCATCACCGGCTTCTGCGGCATGGCGGAAGACAGAGCGGCCATTGCTCTCCAAGGCAAAGCCAATATCAGCGCGCGACATGGCCAGACGCTTGACCGCATCGGTCACCGCCATGGTCTCGGCGCGCTCGGACTTCATGAATTTCAGCCGCGCTGGTGTCGCGAAAAAGATATCGCGCACTTCGATTCGTGTGCCGGTGTCGCCGCGTCCGGTCCAGGGCGCGGGCTTGGGCCCTTCGATCCGCCCGCCTTCGACGAACACTTCCGCCGCATCGCACCCGGGTGCCTTTGACGTCAACGTCATGCGCGAGACCGAGCCGATGGAGGGCAGCGCCTCGCCGCGAAAGCCCATGGTGTGAATGTTGAGCAGGTCGATCAGCCCATCCGGGCCGGGGGCAAGCTTGGAGGTCGCATGCCGGTCGAGCGCGATCAGGAGATCGGCCTCGTCCATGCCGCAGCCATCATCTTCCACGGCGAGACGCTTCAACCCGCCATTTTCGATGGCGATCGAAATCTGCCGCGCGCCGGCATCAAGCGCATTCTCGACAAGCTCTTTCACCGCGGCGGCCGGGCGTTCCACCACCTCACCAGCGGCAATACGGTTGACCGCATCGGCCGGCAACCGGCGGATTTGGGGACGGGGACGGAGAGAATCAGCCATTCGCCACAGTTTATCAGCTCAGGCGGGTACACGCGATACACCACCAATCGCCTGGAAGGGTAGTCGCTGCACAATCCACGTCATAAGATCCAACTGACCCAGCTCTGCAACCTGCCTTTAAAATCGGAAAATATATTGATGTTCAAACATGTGCTGTTCGCCCTGATCTTCACATTCCTACTTCCACTCCAGGGGCACAGTGAGTCGGCGTTGCCAGACCATGTCGTCGCCGCACTCGAGGCTTGCGAGGGTTGGCAGGGCGAATATTGCGGCGATGCCGGTTATTATTTCGCACGCACCATGGACCCGCCGGATTTCGATCGCGCCCGCGAGATCTTTCAGCAGGGCTGCGATCTGGATGACGGCATGAGCTGTGCGCGCCTGGCTGAACTTTATTATTTCGGTGACGGCCACACAGTCGATTTCGGCACGGCGTTTATCTATTTCGCCGCCGCCTGCAATCGCGACGAGCCGGTAGCTTGCTCACGCATCGGCCATATGTATGAGAAAGGTAAGGGCGTTGATGCCGATCCGGCTCTTGCCCGCTCCTACGCGCGGCGCGCTTGCGACATGGACGATGCGTATGGATGTGCGAATTATGGCCGTTATGTGTTTAATGGTGATGGTGGATCGCGTGATGTCGAGCGCGGCGCGGAGCTAATGGATAAGGGGTGTGATCTCGGCGATCCTTGGGCGTGCAAGACACTCATGAACATCTATTCCACCGGGCAGTACGACTTGCCGGCAATTCCGCTGCGCGCGCTCGGATATGCACAGGCGAGTTGCGGCATGCGCGATGCTGAGAGCTGCTACACGGCAGGCCTATTAACACAAAACCTGCGCGGCGAGGACAATGCAAGTGGCGCAGGAGCGTACTTTATGTTGGCATGCGAGTTGGGCTCAGAAGCGGGTTGTGAAGCCGCTCAGCCGCAATAGGCGCCGGAGCGATCTTAGCTGACGTGACGATCACACTTGCTTTATACAGATTACAGCTGAACTCTCGCACGGTGTTTGCAAAAAAAAGGGTGGAAAATGCTATTACACAGACTTCTCATCGCCGGCGGGCTAGCCTTCACGCTAAGCACGTCTGCTCTGGCCCAGGAAGATATCGAGGATGTGCAGGAACATCCGATGATCGAGCGCTATCCGGGCCAGTATATTGCCTGGCAGAACATCCAGAACTGGATGCCCTACAAGGTCGCGACCGGGCCGGTGACCGGCTATCGCCATATCGATGACTGGATCGAGACCGAAGGCCGGGTGACGCGCACCTTCTATGCGCTGGAAGGCGAGGACCGGGAGGTTTCCGAGGTTTACTTGAATTATCTCGAAGCGCTGGAAGCCCAGGATTTCGAGATTCTCGGCAGCGGCTATTCCGCCGACCGGCGCGGCAATGATGTCGGCTCCACCAACTGGATCGGTGTCGCCTATGGAGCAAATCCGATCACCGAACAGGGCCCGCAAAACTCTATCTTTGCCGGCACATCCTCTTCCGGCGGGGCCGGCTCTATCGTGGCGCGCAAGGAACGCGCAGCCGGCACGGCCTATGTGGTGATCACGCTGGAACAGCACTCGGCGAATTATATGGGCGCGCTGATCGACATCGTGGAAGTCGAGGCGCCCGAAACCGGGCTTGTGGTGGTGGATGCCGAAGCCATCGGTTCGGATATCGAGGAATATGGACGCGTCGTGCTCGACGGCATCGTCTTCGAGTTCAACAGCGCGGAGTTGGCCGAGGAAAGCGCCGAGGCACTTGGCGCCATGGCAACCTTCCTGAATGAAAATCCGGACAAGCTGTTCTATGTTGTCGGCCACACCGATTCCATCGGCACCTTCGACTATAACAACAATCTCTCCCGCGACCGCGCCGAATCCGTGGTCGAGGCCCTAGTGGAAGATTATGAGATCGCGTCTGGCCGGCTGGAGCCGCATGGCGTCGGCCCGCTGGTGCCGGTGTTTTCCAATGGCTCGGAAGAAGGTCGCGACGCCAATCGCCGCGTGGAACTGGTCGAGCGCCCGCCGGCGCAATAGCGCTAGAGCCGGCCAAGGCTCTATGAGCATGCCCTACACCTTGTGATAGGGCGTGCCGGCCAGCAAGGTCGCGGCGCGATAAAGCTGTTCGGCCAGCATCACGCGCACCAGTTTGTGGGGCCAGGTCTGCGGACCGAAAGCCAGTTTGTGTTGCGCCGCCGCCCGCACAGCCTGGCCATGACCGGCCGCACCGCCAATGAGGAAACAGAGATCGCGCTCGCCCCCATCGCGCAGCTCGCCCAACCAGCCAGAAAAGGCTTCAGACCCCCAGGTCTTGCCACGCTCGTCCAACATCGCGATCCGCGCGCCATACGGGCAGCGCGCGAGCAGCCGCTCTGCCTCGGCATCTTCCCCACCGCCCGAGCTCAGCTCATGTTCAATCAGGCCGCGAAAGCCGATCTGGCGGCCAGTGCGTTCGAATCGGGCGATATAGTCGTCCACCATTTCCCGCTCAGGCCCCTTGCGGACCTGGCCGATGGTGACGATGTGGAGTTTCAATCCGGCGGCCTAATGGCGCGTGGCGCCGCCTGCGGACGGGCCGGCCCAGATGCGTTCGAGATCATAGAATTCGCGCACTTCCGGACGGAAGAGATGAACGATCAGGTCGCCAGTATCAATCAGCACCCAGTCGGCATTGGGCAAGCCTTCAACCCGCGCGCGCTTGCCGCCCAGTTCCTTGATCTTTCGCTGGATATGATCGGCCAGGGAGGACACATGCCGAGCGGATCGACCCGAGGCGATGATCATCTGGTCTGCAATGGTGGATTTACCCGCGAGATCGAGAACAAGCACGTCTTCGGCCTTGTCGTCCTCAAGGCTGGTCAACACCGCCTCGCAAATCTCGTCACTCTTGTCGGTGGCCATTTCGGCACCGGGCTCACGCTGTGAAGTGGCAGTCAGGGTTCTCAAGTCCTTTTGCTGATTCCCATAGGTCTGCATAACACGCCTCGCCAGCCTGCTCCAGCCACTTGAGGTGGTTATCGGCTCTTGCGTCGAAAGGGGTTACGGGCGGCTGCACGCCGGCGCAGTGCGGTGGAAGAAGCGGTGTGCCAGGGCGCGGTAAGATAGGTCCAGGCCGGGGCATCCGCAAAAGGCAGCGCAGGGGCGGCATGCTCGGGCAGGCGCGCGGCAGCGAACCGTCGGGCGAATTTCGACAGCCCCGCCTTCGGGCTGGCGCCGGGGCGCCCCACGACAGCGATCGGCATGCGGCAGGCAATCTCATCCCAACGCCCCCAACGATGGAAGTGGCCCAGATTGTCTGCGCCCATGATCCAGACAAAACGGGCGCCGCGCGCGCGTGGCAACAGCTTTTCCAGGAGGTCAGCGGTGTAGCGCACGCCCAGGGTCCGCTCCAGGCTGGTCACGCGCATATTGGGGCCACGCGCCAGACGCCGGGCCGAAGCCAGGCGCGCTTCGAACACGCCATGGGTCTCCTTCAGCGGATTGCCCCCGGCCACCAACCACCAGACCGCATCCAGCTGTAGCCGGTGCAGCGCAGTCTCCGCAACGTGCAGATGCCCTTCATGGGCGGGATTGAAACTGCCTCCGAAAAGGCCGATCCGCAGCCCGCGCGTCGGACCGGGCAAATGCGCGATCGTCATCAGGGGCGGGTCTGCCCGGCGCCATGCACCACATACTTGAAAATGGTCAGCTGCTCTGCACCCACCGGTCCGCGCGCATGGATGCGGCCCGTGGAAATGCCAATTTCAGCGCCCATGCCAAACTCGCCGCCATCGGCAAACTGAGTGGACGCATTGAGCATGATAATCCCGGCATCGACCTCATTTGCGAAGCGTGCCGCCACCTCTGCATCCTCGGTGACGATGCTCTCGGTATGACCGGTGCCATAGTCAGCGATATGCGCGATGGCGCCGTCGAGGCCATCGACAATGCGCACCGACAGGATCGGCGCGAGATATTCGGTGCGCCAGTCCTCATCGGTGGCCAGCGTCATGGCCGGCACCAGCTCACATGCCGCCGCATCCCCGCGCAGCTCGCACTCGGCTTCCAGCAATGGCGCAGCAATTTTCGGCAACAGATCCGGCGCGACGGCTGCATCCACCAGCAGGGTCTCCAGCGCGCCACAAATGCCCGTGCGGCGCATCTTGGCATTCAGCACCAGGTCGACCGCCATTTGCGGGTCGGCCGCGCGGTCGACATACATATGACAAAGCCCTTCCAGATGGCCGATCACAGGCACGCGGGCTTCGTCCTGCACGCGCTGGACAAGGCCTTTGCCACCACGCGGAACCACAACGTCCAGCTGACCATTGAGACCCGTCAGCATATGGCCCACCGCGGCACGGTCGCGAGTCGAAACCAGTTGGATCGCGTCTTCCGGGAGCCCAGAGGCTTTCAGCGCGCCGCGCATGGCTTCGGCAATCGCCGTGGAAGAGTTCAGGCTTTCCGACCCACAGCGCAGGATCACCGCATTGCCCGAACGCACGCACAGCGCGGCGGCATCGGCGGTCACATTCGGCCGGCTCTCATAGATGATGCCGATGACGCCGAGCGGCACGGAAACGCGCGCAATGTCCAGCCCGTTGGGCCGGGTCCAGCGCGCCAGTTCACGGCCAACGGGGTCGGGCAGCTCGGCAATAGCGCGCAAGCCCTCAGCGACAGAAGCGATGCGCGCTTCATCCAGCGCCAGCCGATCCATTAGTGCAGGACTAAGCTCCTTTGCCCGGCCCTGGGCGAGGTCTTCGGCGTTGGCGGCGAGGATTTTCTGCGCGGCGGCCTCAATGGCGCTCGCCATGGCCTGAAGGCCCTCGGTACGGCGCTCTGCCGGCAAGGTCGCCATCGCAGCCGAAGCCTTGCGGGCACGCGCGCCCATTTCGATCATCTCGGCGGCAAGCGCCGGGTCCTTGATATCAGTTTGCATGTTCATGGCGCCACTGGTGCCTCAAAAGCCACGCGCCTGCAACGGGGCGAGGTGAAAGGCCCCTTTAACTCAGCTCATGTGAAGACAGCGCATGGAGCTTCTCAACGCCTTTCTCGGCCATATCCGCGATGAGCGCGGCCTCGCGGAAAATACGCTTGAGGCCTACACGTCAGACTTGGCCAGTTTTTTCGGCTTTCTCAATGGCTATCTGGAAACTGAAATCGGCCCGCGCGTCCTGGCGGGGCTCGGTGCACGCGATATCCGCGCCTATCTTGCGCGGCGCCGCCGTGATGGCCTCTCGGACGCCTCGATTGCCCGCGCCCTGTCCGCGATAAAGGCGCTGTATCGCTGGCTGGAGCGTGTTCACGGCATCGAGAATGCCGAGATCGCCTATCTGGAAGGACCGAAGCGCGGTCGCCGCTTGCCGCGCCCTGTCTCCCAGGTCGCCGCAAAGGAGATGATCTCCCTGGCCGAGGATCATGCCAGCGAAGCCTGGATCGGCGCACGCGACATGGCCATCCTGTGCATGCTTTACGGCGCGGGCCTGCGGATCTCCGAAGCGCTTGGTCTGACCGGCGCCGTTTTGCCGGCGCCAGACCGTCTGCGCATTCACGGCAAAGGCGGCAAGGTGCGTATCGTACCCTTGATCCCGCAGGTGCGCGCGGCCATCGACGCCTACGCCTCGCTCGCACCATTTGCCTTGTCGCCTTCTGCCCCGTTGTTTCGCGGCGTGCGCGGCGGGGCGCTGAACCCGCGACAGGTACAAGGCCTGGTTCAGCATCTGCGCGGCGCGCTCGGCCTTCCCGACACCGCCACCCCCCATGCCTTGCGACATGCGTTCGCCACGCATCTTCTGGCCGGCGGGGCAGACCTGCGCGCGATCCAGGTCCTGCTCGGCCATGCAAGCCTGTCGACCACGCAGGTCTATACCGGGGTGGATGAGGCGAGCCTGGCCGGCATTGTCGCCGCCGCCCATCCGCGCGGATAGCTTCTGGTCTTTTCGCGCGGACCATGCCATGGCCTGCCGCCATGACTGATCTCAAGCTTGTTTCGTGGAATATCAATTCCGTGCGGCTTCGCGCACCAAATGTCACCGCCTTTGTTGAGGCCGAAGCGCCGGATATTATCTGCCTTCAGGAAACCAAGTGTCGCGACGAGGAGTTTCCTACCAAAGCTTTTGCCGAGATGGGCCTGCCGCATCTCGCACTGCTCGGCCAGGGCGGAGGCCATCATGGTGTCGCCATCGCCTCGCGCCTGCCAATTGAGCAAATTGAGGTGCCCGAGCTTTGCCGGGAAGGCCATGCCCGCATCGTGGCCGTGCGCGTGGGCGAGCTGGAGCTGCACAATATCTACCTGCCCGCTGGCGGCGATGTGCCCGACGCCGATGCCAATGACAAGTTTGCGCACAAGCTGGATTTCATCGCCCGCATGGCCGAGCATTACGGTCGTGGGACGAAGCACCCCCTGGTGATCCTTGGTGATCTCAATGTCGCGCCGCATGAAAATGATGTCTGGTCGCACAAACAGATGCTGAAAGTGGTGTCCCATACGCCGGTGGAGACCGAAGCTCTTGGTGGCGTTTTGAGCGCGGGAAACTTCTTCGATCTCGGCCGACAAGGCATCGAAGACACCCAAAAACTCTACACTTGGTGGAGCTATCGCTCAAAGGATTGGGCAGCATCAAACCGTGGCCGGCGGCTGGATCATATCTGGGCAAATCCCGATGCCATGTCTCTGGTGACGCCGAGCAGCCACAGAGTTCATCTTGCCTGGCGCGGTGGCTGGAAACCTTCCGATCACGCTCCAATCAGCGTGAATCTGAACCTGTCCAAGGTTTAGTCAGGCTCTTTTTCGTCGATCTCAAGCGCCCCAGCCGCAGCTTTTACAGTGGCAAGCAGGCTTTTACGCAAAATCGGGTCGTTGATCCTCTGAAAGGCGGCAATCAGTTCCATAGTCTCTGAGGACAAGACCGGGGCAGATGCAGCATGGTCACTTTCCCGAAGCGCATCCCGTGTCGACTGAATATGATCTTCGGCGCCGTCGTAGAAGTATGAAACCGGCACACCCAGGACAGTGGCCATTTCATACAGCCGACCGGCAGAGATCCTGTTCACACCCTTTTCGTATTTCTGGACCTGCTGAAAGGTAAGATCGAGAAGATCGCCGAGCTTTTCTTGAGTCAGCTTCAGTTCACGCCGACGCCAACGAACCCGTTGTCCAACAATGCGATCTATATCGCTTGGAAGTTTACTCTCTGACATATGATATTCACCAAAAGCTTTTTGGGAAACCGCTGTTCTAGGCAAATGTTGCATAAATTGAAATAGCTTATGTCAGTTTTTGCATTGAGCGTTGACTCACCTTTTCCAAGCAAGGAAGCCGAATACTGAAAGTAACACTAGTGTTACGGGAAAAAGAGCCTGCCCTGCACGTGATTGAAAAAGAGGTTTTGCAAGTGGAGCTGGTAAGCGGGTCCGCCCCACTTGCCCGCGCCAACCTTCAATATCTTGGCGCAGTCCCTTCGTGCGCAGAACTTCTCGGCCCATACCGTCAACAACTGCAGATGTACCTCGCGCAGCGACCCGGGCCAATGGCAAACCCGCTTCGATTGCCCGATATCGGTTTTGTGCATAGTGCTGGGCAGGCCCAATGAGGGCGCCAAACCAGCCATCATTGGAAACCACCACAATCCACTCCGCGCGCTGACCCGCCGTAATCTGGGCATCGGTGACGATGTTCGGGTAAAGCGCCTCATAGCAGATCATCGCCACAAAGGGCGGCACGGTGTCACCATAAACCAGGCTTGGGCCAACGCCCGGATCAAAACCACTGGTTGCCATCCGTTGCAGCGCGCCCGGAAGAATTCCGGAGATCTGCTCGCCAAAGGGCAAGACCCGCGACAGGGGCAATTCGCCCATCGGCACCAGGCGATGCTTGTCGTAAAGCCCTGCAGCCCCTGTGCGAGCACTCTCCTGAGTCAACACGGCGAGGGAATTGTACCATGCCTCCCCCTGGGTGCCCGACGCATACCGCACCGTCCCGGCGATCAGCGTTCGATCATCCAGATATTCCGCCACGGGCTCAATCTGTTGCGCACCGAGGAGATAACCCCCGGTCGCGCCCTCCGGCCAGATCACCACATCACTTGGCCGGGCGGGAATATCACGCAGAAATTCCAGATAGCGGCGCAAGACGGCCGGGTTTGGCCGGCCATTGATATACTTCTCTGCCTGAGGCACACCGACATCCATCAACACGATGTCCACATCGGTCTCGCTAGGCAGCTCTGTCAGGCGCTGTGCGCCCCAGGCCCATAGGCCAGCCAGGCCGAAAATCGCCACCAGAAGCGGCATGAACCGCCCCGCAAGCCCGCGCGTGTCACGCGTATCGACCAGCGCCGCGCCTGCCGCGCAGGCAAACAGGGTCAGCACAGTCAGCCAATAAACTCCGCCAAGACTGGCAGCCTGGGAAATCGCCCCGCCCGGCATCCAGCTCGTGCCGGCCAGGTTCCAGGGGAACCCACCAAACAGACTGCCCCGCACCCACTCGGCCATGGCGAAGAAAAGCGTGAAGATGAAGATTCTGGAGGGCGAAGCTGACCAGAAAGCACCCGCCATGGACATGGCCGCGCCCCAGATCAGCGCCATGCCACCCGGCAACAAGATCAGCGGCATCCAAAGGAAAATGGCGTGCTTTTCCGGCTCAACGAGGAAAGGTGCGGCGGTCCAGTGCATCGAGACCAGGAAATGACCAAAGCCGAAGGCCCAGCCCCGCGCGAACACGGCCCGCCCCCAGCGCTGTTGCCCGCGCGCGCCATCCACCATCCAGACCAGTCCAATCAGGCTGACGGCCAGAGCCAGGGTGAGATGGAACGGCGCATAAGCAAGACCGGCGAAGGCCCCGAGCAGCGCGGCGAAGAACAGCGCCTTCCAGCCGGTGGCGCGCGCAAGGGTTTCATGGAGAGGACCAAGCAGGGTCACTCCATGGCTGCGGGTCTGTGAGGTCATCAACTGGCTTCGAGGCTCGTTGTGGGCGCAGGATTTGCCCGCAGGCGCAGGCGGCGAATGCGACGGCTGTCACCGTCCATGATCTCGATTTCACAGCCTGAAGGATGACGCAAGACTTCGCCTCGCACGGGAATTCGCCCAGCCAGGGCAAAGGCGATGCCGCCCAGCGTATCGATCTCGTATTCCACATCCGGCAGGCTGAGATCATGGCCCGTCGCTTCCTGGAAATCCTCGATCTCCATGCGCGCATCCACCTCGAAGACACTGCGGCTGCGGCGCACGATCTTGGGCGCCTCCTCGTCGTGCTCATCTTCGATATCGCCGACGATTTCTTCCACCAGGTCTTCCAGGGAAACCAGGCCATCGGTGCCGCCATACTCATCCACCACAAGCGAGAGATGGATACGCGAGGCCTGCATCTTCACCAGCAGACCGGCCAGCGGCATGGAGGGCGGCACGAACAGGATCTTGCGCTTGATCCGGTCCAGAATCTTCTCGTCATGCGGCGTGCCTTGCGCCAGTTCACTAACGACATCCTTGATATGGACGAAGCCAACCGGCTCATCCAGGCTTTCGCGATAGACCGGCAGGCGGGAATGGGCTTCCTCGGCAAAGATGGCGAGCGACTCCCCAAGCGTGCAGTCGACATCCAACGCGACAATATCCGCGCGTGGGATCATCACGTCAGATACGGTCGCCTGCTCGAACTCAGAAATGCGCAGGCGCATTTGCGAGGGATGGGCATGTCCATTCAGGACCGGGGGCGTCTCGGCAGGCACGGCAGGCCTGCGCGCGAACGCGAAGAGGCGCCCCAACCGACTTCGGCCAGGTTCAGATGCACCAGGAGGATCAGAATCAGTCATCGCCATTGTTTCAGATCACTTCAAATATGGGTCAGGAAGCCCCAGCCTGGCAAGCGCTTTGATTTCCAGCGCCTCCATCCTTTCGGCTTCTTCATCCGTTTCATGATCATGGCCCAGTAAATGTAAGAGGCCATGGACTAACAAATGGGTGAGATGGGCCGAAAGATCACGGTCCAGCGCGCCGGCATCGCGGGCACAAATCTCATAGCCCAGCGCGAGATCGCCGAGGAAACCGGCATCCCTCTCATCGGCAGGAAAAGAGAGCACATCGGTGGGCATGTTCTTGCCGCGCCAGTCACGGTTGAGCGCCTGCATGGCGGCATCGCCGGTGAACAAAATGGCGATTTCGCCGCCACTGTCATGGCCCGCTTCTGCTGCGCCGGCGGCCAGCGCGCGGGCGGCAAGCGCATCGAGATCGCCCAGCCCCTGCCAGGCATCCGCTTCAATCCGAATATCTGCAGTAAGTATGCTCATGCCTGCCCGTCTGCCGCATAAGCATCGATGATGCGCGAAACCAGCGCATGGCGCACCACATCGCGCGGGGTCAGGCGCGTGATGGACACCCCTTCAACACCATTGAGAATATCCAGCGCATGGATCAGTCCGGAAGGCTGGGATTTCGGCAAGTCGACCTGTCCGATATCCCCGGTCACCACCATGCGCGAATTCCGGCCCAGACGCGTCAGCACCATTTTCATCTGCGGAATGGACGTGTTTTGCGCCTCATCGACGATGACGAAGGCCTTTTTCAGCGTCCGCCCGCGCATGAAGGCGAGCGGGGCAACCTCGATCTCGCCGCGTGTGATGCGCCTTTCCATCTGCTCCTGGCCCATCAGTTCGCGCAAGCTATCCCAGATCGGGAGCATGTAGGGGTCGACCTTCTCCTCCAGCGTGCCGGGCAGGAAGCCGAGCTTTTCGCCCGCTTCCACAGCGGGACGGGTCACGATCAGGCGCTCGCGCAGGCCAGCCTGGAGTTCGGCCACGCCGACAGCCACGGCAAGATAGGTCTTGCCCGTGCCGGCTGGGCCGACGCCGAAGCAGAGGCCGTTCTCAGCTTTCGTCAGCGCGGAAAGATAGGAAGACTGGCCGGGCGTCTGCGGCGTGACGGGACGTTTCAGACCCTTGAGACTGCTGAAGTCCCCCGCCGGGGTGGACGCCGCCGCAAGGGCGCCGTCAAGTTCCATTTCCGTCGGCGAAGCGCCTTCGCGAATGCGGCGCTCGAAATCGGCAAAGGCCGCTTCGGCGATGGAGACGCCCTCGGCGGTGCCAAAGATCATGATGCCCCCGCCCTGGCTTTCCAGGCGTACGCCATGGTCTTCCAGCTTGGATTCCATACGCTGCAGAAATTTGTGATGCGGCCCGCACAGAGCCTGGAGCCGATCTGCGGAGGATACCTCGTAAAAGCGGCTGACGGGCACCTCTGGCGATTGCGGCTTACGGGGTTTCAGGCTCAAGCGCGGGCCTCCGCATATGCCGGCAGCCGCCCCGTAAGCGAGTTAAGGCTGGCGCCGACAATCTCGACATCGACAATCTGGCCCATCAGGCTTTCCGCGCCATCGAAATGCACCGCCTGGAGATAGGGCGAGCGGCCATGCAGCTGGCCATCGAGCCGGCCCTTGCCGGTGACGAGGATTGGCAAGGTCTGGCCAATCTTGGAGGCATTGAAGGCGGTCTGCTGCTCGCGGATCAGGGCCTGCAGGCGCTGGAGGCGCTCATCCTTTACATCCTCAGGCACCTGGCCGAACATGTCGGCTGCCGGCGTGCCGGGACGTGGGGAATATTTGAAGGAATAGGCCGAGGCATAGTTCACCGCCCGGACCAGTTCCATCGTGTCCTCGAAATCCTGCTCGCGCTCGCCGGGGAAGCCGACAATGAAATCCGACGCCAGGGCAATATCGGGACGCGCGGCGCGCACCTGCTCGATGATCTTGAGATAATGCTCCGCCGTGTGGCCACGGTTCATGGCTTTCAGGATCGCATCGGAGCCAGACTGCACCGGCAGGTGCAGATAGGGCATCATGGCGGGCGTGTCGCCATGGGCGGCGATCAGGTCTTCGTCCATGTCGCGCGGATGGCTGGTCGTGTAGCGGATGCGCTCCACCCCGCCGATCTTGGCAATATGCCGGCAGAGCGCGCCAAGGCTCCACTCCGCCCCACCCTCCAGGCTCGGCGCGGCGCCATGCCAGGCATTGACGTTCTGTCCAAGCAACGTGATCTCGCGCACGCCCTGCGCTGCGAGCGCGCGAGCCTCCAACGTGATATCATCAACAGTACGCGAGACTTCCGCCCCTCGCGTGTATGGCACGACACAGAAAGTGCAGAACTTGTCACAACCTTCCTGCACGCTGAGAAATGCGCTCGGGCCATCCACCTCGCGCGTTTTGGGCAGGGCGTCGAACTTTTCCAGCGTGTCGAACTCGGTCTCAAGCCGGTCGCCGACCGCGCGCGAGGCCCGCGCCACCATTTCCGGCAGCTTGTGATAGGCCTGCGGGCCGAGCACCAGGTCCACTGCAGGCTGGCGGCGCATGATCTCCGCGCCCTCGGCCTGGGCGACGCAGCCGGCCACGGCGATGGTCATCTTCCCGCCCGTGGCCTCTTTCATCTTCTTGATCTTGCCCAGCTCGGAATAGACCTTCTCGGTCGCCTTCTCGCGGATATGGCAGGTGTTGAGCACAACCAGATCAGCGTCCTCCGCCGTCTCGGAAGGCGCGTAGCCGAGCGGTGCCAGCACATCGCGCATACGCTCGGAGTCGTACACATTCATCTGGCAGCCATAGGTCTTGATGTAGAGGCGCTTCTTCTCAGGCGCGGGAATCTCTGTCGTCATCGCGCGCTATATGACGCAAACGCGCCCTGATTGCGAGTCATGAAGCGCCGTCGCGCTGCGGCGGGCACGGGACAGAGAGGCGCGCGACGATCTCACTGGCCTCAAGGCGGGTGAAATTCCCGGCGATCAGGATGCGGCCATCCAGGATTGGAGAGCGGATCATGGGCTCTGCGATGACATCCTCGTCCAGGGCGAGCACCAGATTTGTGTTCAAGCTCTCCCGCGTCAGCTGCACAAGTTGATAGGCATATTCCTCCGCAAGGCGGATGGAGATGCCATACTCGCCAGTCAGCTCCACATGATGCAGACGCGCGACCATCTTGTCGTGCGGCACCTCAAGCGGTCCGATCTTCAGCGTTGCCCCAGCCACACCCTCAGGCCGGCACACCTCGATCAGCTGTTCCTGGCTCGACGGGCGCGGGCTGCAGGCCGCCAGTCCGACCAGCAGGCACATCCCCAAAATCAAAGCTTGGCATCGTCCCATCCCACCAGCCCCTCGCATGCTCTACCCCGCATAATCAATGCCTTATACCAGAGCGGAAATGAACCAATGCGCAGTGGAAATCCGGATTTCAGACAAAAAAATCCCCGCAGGCCGTCAAGGCGTGCGGGGATTTGATCAATTTATGGGCCGGGACCTACTCTTCGGCGCCGCCTTCGGCTTCAGCGGCTGCAGCTTCAGCGGCAGCGGCAGCGGCCGCAGCGGCTTCTTCCTCGGCCTTGGCCTTGGCCATGGCTTCGCGCTCCAGGGCAGCGGCCTCCTTGCGGGCAGCTTTTTCAGCCACACGCTGGCGCTTGCGATCGGTCTTGGAGACGGCGATCTCGGTCTGCTCGATGCCGTGGCCGGTGGTCCGCTCGGCGATCCGGGCGGACTTGCCGCGGCGGTCGCGCAGATAATAGAGCTTGGCGCGGCGCACGCGGCCCTTGCGCTTGACTTCCACGCTCTCAACGTTCGGCGAATAGATCGGGAAAACGCGCTCGACGCCCTCGCCGAAAGAGATCTTGCGGACGGTGAAGGTCTCGTTCAGGCCGCCGCCCTTGCGCGCGATACACACGCCTTCGAAGCGCTGGATCCGCTCGCGGTCGCCTTCCTTGATCCGCACATTCACGGTCAACGTGTCACCGGGCGAGAAGTCCGGCAGGGATTTGTCAGCGTGGAGGCGGGCCGCCTCTTCGGCTTCAAGGGTTTCAATCACGTTCATCGCCAGTCTCCGGACGCTTGGGCTCTTTAATGTCTGTGCGCTCAAGGAGGTCAGGCCGCCTCTCACGCGTGATCTTTTCACTCTCGGCGCGCCGCCACTCGGCAACCTTTCCATGGTCGCCTGACGTCAGCACCTCCGGGACCTCCCGACCCTCCCATACGCGTGGCCGCGTATAGTGAGGATATTCGAGCAGGCCCGTCTCGAAACTCTCCTCCTCCAGCGAAGCCTCATTACCTGCGACCCCTGGAAGTAGGCGCACGCACGCTTCAATCAGCGCCTGTGCCGCCACCTCGCCGCCGGCGAGCACAAAGTCGCCCAGCGAGACCTCTTCCATGCCGCAGGCCTCGATGGCCCGCTGGTCCAACCCCTCAAAGCGGCCGCAAAACAAAATCACCCCCGGTCCGCTGGCGATCTCTCGCACGCGGGCCTGGGTGAGCGGCTTGCCCCTCGGGCTCGGATAGATCAGTGGCCGTTCCCCACGGGGCGTACCACTTACCGCTGCCGCCGCCACATCAGGACGAAGCACCATACCGGCGCCACCCCCAAAGGGCGTGTCGTCAACGGATCGGTGCTTATGATGTGAAAAATCCCGAATGTCCAGTGTCTCAAGTGACCAAATTCCAGCTCTGCGCGCCCGCTCCAGGATCGAGACACCGAGAACGCCGGGAAAGGCGTCGGGAAAAAGGGTGAGAACGGAGACGGCGAAGGGCATGGGGGCTTATGTCTGTTCAATGCCGCACTGCCAAGCTGTAGGTGCATGCCCTTGGCAATTGGCCGAGATGAACGACCGACGCCGCAATGTGGTATAGGCGGTTACAAATCCGACCGGTCCACCAGACGGGAATACTGGCTCCTGTGAAGCGGGAACAATTCGGTGCCCGTGGCGTTTTAGCTCAAGCTAGTAAATTGCCCTTGGCTTTAGATTGAGTCACTTTGATTGCCCGGAGGGGATCATATGCTTCAAGATGCTGAGGTTGTCCGCAACCCCGACAATCCAGAGGAGTGGATCGTCGAGGCGCAGACTGAAGACGGCGGCGTTCGCCGCGCAATCTTCATAGATGCAGACGCTGAACTACGCGCCCGTGATTATGCCGAGATCATCCGGTCTCAACATCAACTGCGTCAACGCAGGTTTGAGGCTGTGAATGCTGAGGGTCAGTATGCCAGTCCGCATCGATAACCTCGATTGCCTCAACGTCGCTCACGAACATGCATCGCCACTCACCACCAGCTGGGAGACCGCTGCTTGAGCCGCCCCCAAATTGAAAAGTGAGGACTTTTTCCTTGCCGTTTTTCAGGCCAAGAGTGTGCGGGCACACATCCCTATAATGCCCTTTGTAAAGGACACGCAAAGGTTGGCGAGTAAGCACTGCATCGCGCAGTTCCAAGTAGGTTTGGCTAGAGCCAAGAGAGTAGGCTGCTGTCATCAGGCTGCCGCTCCCCGACGCTTGAGCGCGTCGTCGTATGAGCCAGGATGCCGATGATGATGCAATACCTCGCTGATGCGACCTGGGTTCACATCAAACTTGGCTGCAATCCGGTTTTGAAACCAGCCATCCCAGCGCAAAAGCCAGACTTCGATTGCTTCTTCGTAAGTGAGTTTATGGGACGGTCGTCCCGGATGTGCGTGTGACATTTATCACCTCTCGCAATTGCGGTCGGGATGCGTCACAGTGACGGGATATGAAACATTTCAGTTGACACCCCACGGGTGCTATCACCATATGCACCATACAAGATTTCTCCAGACCGCTAGTTTGGAAACAAGAGCCGGGTACGTGTTGGAGCACTTGCCCGGCTCACTCATTTGCCGCGAAAATTCACGACCATCGGAGTCTGGGGACGGCGGTTAAGAATTTCAAGGTGTGAATTTAGGTTTTGTTTACGGAGCGTTCTGGTCGGATTTCTGAGACTAATTCAGCCGGATAACACAGGCGTATGCGATGCTAAAACGAAGGGGACTATCTACAGCGTCCCTCGCTCCCCCGCGATCCGTAACAAATGCTCCTCCAGCCGTTTTGACTCGTTCACGAGATTAAAGTCCGACAGCGCAAAGGCCCGCCTCGCCCATGGCGCGCGTCGCCTCGACATCGCCTTCATCGACGAGATAGCCAGTCTCGCCATCCTTCGCGCATTCCGGAAAAAGGGCTGGGACGGTGACACAAAAGGCATTGCGGCGGCAGATCGCATACTTGCGGGCCATACGGATTTCGCGGCACATGTGTGGCTATGCCCGAACGCTATGACATCCGCCACTTTGGCAATGAGGGGGAACCGGTCGTCATCATTGATGACTTCGCCTCCGATCCCGGCGCGCTGTTCGAAGCGGCCTGCGCGAAGTCATATCAACCCATTGGGCCGTATTATCCCGGCATCCGCGCCCAGGCCGACCCTGGCTATCTGTCAGAGCATATGGAGCTGTTCGCAGACGTGCTGCCCGGCGTGTTCGGGCTTGAAAATGGCGCACATCTCTCAGAATGCGCCTTTTCGCTGGTCACCACGCCGCGCGACGCCCTCGCGCCGATCCAGCGCATCCCGCATTTTGACTCCACCAGCCCGAAAATTCTCGCACTTTTGCACTATCTCTGCGACGAGACCGGCGGCGGCACGGCATTTTATCGCCACCGCTCGACGGGCTTTGAGACCATCAGCGAGACACGTCATCGGCCATATGACACGGCTCTGCGCACTGAAAACGCTCAGAACACACCGACAGGTTATGTCGATGGCGACACATCCTTGTTTGAAGAAACCGGGCGTGTGAAGGCCAAGTTCAACCGCATGGCGATCTATCGCGGCTACCGCCTGCATTCCGGCGTGATCCCCGAAGATCTTTCCCTGTCAGCCGATCCCCGCGAAGGCCGCCTGACGGTGAACACATTTTTCCAGGGCCGCTAAAGCGTGCCCTTTTCCGTCGCGATGCGGATCAGATGATCTTCCAGCCGTTTCGACTGGTTCACCAGATTGAAGTCTGACACTGCGCCCGGCTGGCGATCTCTCGCACGCGGGCCTGGATGAGTGGCTTGCCCCTCGGGCTCGGATAGATCAGTGGCCGTTCCTTGACAGGCGTACCACTTACCGCTGCCGCCAAAGGGCGTAGGGAGGGGCTATGCCTAAAGATGGACTGAGCAAAGCTCCATCACCAGAAAAAGCATCAACCAAAGGTTGCTTTTAGGCGGGAATCTTCACACCAAAACTGTATTTGGTTGGGGGTCCCATATGAATAATCATCAGATCTTGGTCGCTGCTGGATTGGTTGCAATCAGCGCCGGCACCGCAACAGCTCAGGAAAAGCCAGCTCTGAAAGCCCAGAAGGATTGGAGCTGGGGAGGCCATCTGTCAGGTGGGTATGCGTTCGAAGGACAAGAAGGCGGCGAGTTGGAAGCGGCCGTAAGCATTCAGTATAAGGATTGGGCGAGACTGAATCTCATTCCTGTCAACGTCGTGTTTTACGAAGACGAGGATAGCCCCTTCTACAATGATACGTTTTCTAACGGGCAATCGCGCTGTCGGGATAGTCGAAATGGACAATTTGCGGATGACAGCGAATGCGCCCCCGCAGCCGACTACCGTGCTGGCGCCGAAGCACTTGTCCTTCTTAATCAGAACTTCGGTCTTGGCGGCGGTGTGCTTGTCGGAGACGAGGCGATGCCATTTGCGAGCGCCGGGGTCGAGTTTGGCAAATACTTTGGGCTGTATGTTCGAGGTGGCGATGATTATGCCGCCGCCCAATTCAGGATAATCTTCTAGAAACTCATCAAGTTAATCTACAACGCCCCCCGCTCCCCCGCGATCCGCAGCAAATGCTCCTCCAGCCGTTTTGACTGGTTCACGAGATTGAAGTCCGAGAGCGCAAAAGCCCGCCCCGCCTTGCCCATGGCGCGCGTGGCCTCGACATCGGCGATCATGCGACCGAGCCTGTCCGCCAGCGCCTCGACATCGCCTTCATCCACCAGATAGCCGGTCTCGCCATCCTTCACGCATTCCGGGATGCCGGCATGGTGGGTCGCGGCCAGCGCGCATTCGCACAGCATGGCTTCGACGCAGACCAGCGGCAGGCCCTCGGCATCGCCAGAGGCTGCGCGCTTTGACGGCACGCAGGCGATCATCGCTTCGGCGAAGTGTTTCGGCATCTCGTCGGCGGGAATCCAGCCGGGCAGTTCCGCCGTGACGCCCGCCGCTTCCAGATCCGCCACCAGCCCCGTTTTCAATTCGCCATCGCCGAGCAGGCGCACGCGCCAGCCGTCCAACTGGGGCCCGAGTTTCGCCAGCGCGCCGATCAGCGTGTCGATGCCTTTTTTCTCAGTCCAGCGGCCGGCGAAGAGGATGATCTTTTCCTTCTCACCCGGCTGGAAGCGGTTCGGGTCGGCGGTGTTGTGATGGACAATCATCTTGTCCTCCGGCGCGCCCTTGGCGAGGAGCTCCCGGCGGATGAAGTCCGAACAGGGCAGGATCAGGTCGGCCTCGGCCCAGAGCGCGGCGCGGCGGCGATTATAGACGCGGATGAAGCTGTCCTTGGTATTGGTCGTCTTGGTCGCGTCCCCGCCATAATAGGTGACGGCCAGCGGCAGGCCGAGTTTGCGCGCAATGGGGAGCGCATAGGCGCCGGACTTGCCGAAACTTGCATGGATCGCGACGGGCTGAAGCTCTTCGATCTTGGCTTCCAGCGCCGCCGAGATCGTGCCGAGCTGTTTGAAGGCCGCCTCCCCGCCCGGCCCGTGCAGCGGGCCCATCACCACGGCTTCCGCGCCTTCGGGGACCGGGCCTTTCAGGTCATGCCCGAAATAGACCGGCTTCAGGCGCGAAAACGCGGTGTAGCCGCGCGGGATGAAGCTTTCTGACGGGGTGAACAGCTTGTCGGAATAGGCGATAATGTTACGGGGCGCCGTCATGGATTTCTCGCTTGAACGGGGAAAGAATGGTCGCTCTTAGCGCCATGATTACGGAATGTCGAAGCCCCAAGCTGAGAAATCAGCCCAAGCCAATACAATCCACTGCAGCCCTCATCCTGAGCGGAGACGAAGGACGAGGGCGTGCAATTAGAGAGCTTTTCTCCAATTTCTCGCCCCATGGTTCGTCTCCGCTCACCATGAGGCTGAGTTTGGGGCAAATCAGATACCGCCGGATCAGCCCCGCGGCCGGTTGGCCTCTTTCTGGTGCCAGTTCCAGGCCGTGCGGATGATGGTTTCGATGTCGGAATGCTGCGGCACCCAGCCGAGAATCTCACGCGCCTTGTCAGCGGAGGCGACAAGGGCGGGCGGATCGCCCTCCCGGCGCGGGCCGATGCTACGCTCGACCGGTGAGCCGGAAACCCGCTCCACCGCCTCGACGATTTCCATCACCGTCGTGCCGGTGCCAGTTCCGAGATTGAAGACATTGCTCTCACCGCCGGCCGCCAGATAGTCCAGCGCGCGCTTGTGCGCATCAGCCAGGTCCATGACATGAATATAGTCACGCACGCAGGTGCCATCGCGCGTGTCGAAATCATCGCCGAACACGGTGAGCTTGAAACCATCTTTCAGCTGGCCCTGAATGGCCAGCGGGATCAGATGGGTTTCCGGCTCGTGGCGCTCACCCGTCTCGGCTTCGAAATCGGCGCCAGCGGCGTTGAAATAGCGCAACTTCACAGATCTGAGGCCATGGGCATGGCCATAATCGCTGAGAATCTTCTCCACGAAGAGCTTCGACCAGCCATAAGGATTGATCGGGCTTTGCGGCGTCTCCTCGGTCATCGGCACTTTTTCCGGCACGCCATAGGTCGCACAAGTGGAGGAGAAGATCAGCTTGTCCACGCCGGCCGCGACCATGGCATCGAGCAGGGTCATGGTGCCCATGGTGTTGTTACGGTAGTACAGGCCAGGATTGGTAACGCTCTCTCCGACATAGCCATAGGCGGCGAAATGCGCGACAGCATCCGGCCGCACCTCAGCCAACGCCTTATCCAGCGCGGCGCGGTCATTGATGTCGCCCTCGATCAGGTCGCCCCACTGGACCAGATCGCGCCAGCCGCGCGAGAGATTGTCGAACACGACAACCTTCCAGCCGGCCTCATGGAACGCCTTGCAGCAATGGCTGCCGACATAACCGGCCCCTCCGGTCACGAGCACTGTCCCCGACATACGCAACTTCCCCAAGCTAGTGGCTAGATTGGCGCACACCTAAGCCACGCGACAAGCTGCGCGCAAGGGGGGCTGGGCTATTGGCTTGGCGAAGCGTACTGACCAGTCTAGATGTGCGGCAAGATCAAAAGGACGTCCCCATGGCCGATTATCGTCTGTATGGCGCGGAAACCTCGCCCTATTCGGAAAAAGTGCGCGCCGCGCTGCGCTATAAAGGCGTCGAGTTTGACTGGGTGTCGCGCTCTGTGGCGACAGAGGCCGATTTCCGCGCCCTCGCGCCTGTGCCCACCGTGCCGCTGCTGATCTCGCCCGGTGCCGTCGCGCGTCAGGATTCAACAGCCATGCTCGCCAGCCTGGAGGCCGACCATCCCGAACCGGCGACAATTCCCGATGATCCGGCCTGCGCGGCGCTGGCCCTGATTTTGGAAGACTATGGCGATGAATGGCTGAACAAGGCCATGTTCAATGCCCGCTGGGGCCAGTCGCCAGACCGGGAAGTGGCCGCTCAGCGCCTGTTGGAACAGCTTTTTGCCGGCAATCCCCCGGCCTCACGCGCCGAGGAAGTGGAAAAGATCGCGGACCGCATGTCCGGCCGGCTGCCACTGGTCGGCGCCGGTGGGTCGAATGGCGAAATCCTGCAGAAGAGTTTCCAGCGCTTTACCGAGCTTCTGAACACGCATCTGAAAGAAACCCTGTTCATCTTTGGCGGGCGTCCCTCAGCGGCTGATTTCTCTCTCGCGGCCCAGTACAAGCAGATGCTGGGCGATCCCACGCCGGGCGAATGGCTAAAAGATCGCGCGCCCTTCGTCGTGGAATGGTGTGCCTTCATGGATGACCCGAAACCGGGCGCCCCCTTCAAGCCGCTTGCAGAGCTTGAGGAGACGCTTTTGCCACTCTTCAAGGAAGAGGTCGCAAAGACCTATCTGGTCTGGGCGGCAGCAAATTCTGAAAACGCCAGCAAGCGCCGCAAGAAGCTGAAAGTGAAGATCGAGCGCAAGAGCTTCGACCAGGATACGCAGAAATACGCCGCCAAGGCCTTCAAGTCGGTCAAGAAAGCCATCGACAAGATGAAGGCCGGCGACAGCCTCACCGCCTTCTTCAAGGCTGCAGGTATCACGCAGTTCTGATCAAGTTTCAGGCCCTATGCCCCTTTTTCGACGCAGTGATGTGCCTATATCCTCGTTCCGCGTGATAGGACTTATGCGCGGAATGGGGATGGGAGCCGCCGTGGGACGGGGCTAGACATCATCCCGGAAAAGCCGCCACGCCGATGCTGCGCCTGCAGGTCGTTGCGGGGAAGACACGGAGGAGTTTGTCATGGCTGCAGGAAATACATCCAGCCGCGCCGTCGCGCTGAGCCCGGAACAGGGCCTGAGCCGCTACTTGAGTGAAATCCGCAAATTCCCGATGCTCGAAAAGGGCGAGGAATTCCTGCTGGCCAAGAGCTGGCAACAGGATGAAAACCCCGAAGCGGCCGAAAAAATGGTCACCTCGCATCTGCGCCTCGTGGCGAAGATCGCCATGGGATACCGTGGCTATGGCCTGCCCATGGCCGAGGTCATCTCCGAGGGCAATGTCGGCCTGATGCAGGCCGTGAAGAAATTCGACCCCGACAAGGGCTTCCGTCTGGCAACCTATGCCATGTGGTGGATCCGCGCTGCGATCCAGGAATATATCCTGCGGTCCTGGAGCCTCGTGAAACTCGGCACCACGGCGGCGCAGAAGAAGCTCTTCTTCAATCTGCGCCGGATCAAGGGCGAGATCGCCGCGCTGGAAGAAGGCGATCTGAAGCCCGACCAGGTGGCCGAGATCGCCACGCGCCTGAACGTCTCGGAAAAGGACGTCATCTCCATGAATGGCCGGATGAGCGCATCCGATGCCTCGCTGAACGTGCCCATGGGCAAGGATGGCGACATGGAGTGGCAGGACTGGCTGGCCGATGAGGAGCAGGGCCACGCGGCCGAGTTCGCCGACCGCCAGCAATTCGATGCCCGCATGGAACTCCTCACCGCGGCAATGGAAGACCTGAATGAGCGCGAGAAACACATTCTCACCGAACGCCGCCTGAGCGACGAGCCGAAAACCCTCGAAGAGCTCAGCCAGGTCTACAATGTCAGCCGCGAACGCATCCGCCAGATCGAAGTCCGCGCCTTCGAGAAACTGCAAAAGGCAATGCAGCGCATGGCAAAAGAAGAAGGCCTGCCGGGCGGCGCGCCGGCTTGATCTCTGTAGGGTGGGTTGAGGCGAAACCGATACCCACCCCACGCGTGCTAGTAAAAATGCTATGAGAAAAATCTCACACGCTGCATAATGCAACGCATGCAAACCGAGATATTCCCGCGCATCACCGTCAATCCAGAGGTCTGTTTCGGAAAGCCGACCGTGCGGGGCATGCGCCTTCGGGTCAGCGATGTGCTCGACATGCTGGCCGCCGGAGCAAGCCGGGACGAAGTCCTCGAAAGCTATCCAAACCTTGAAGACGAGGATATCACAGCTTGCCTTGCCTACGCGGCCAGGGCTGCAGACAACCGCCTCGCCTTCGCGGCAGAATAGGCAGTGCGCTTCCTGGTTGATGCCAATCTGCCACTGCGTCTGGCGGCTTGGCTCATGGAACAGGGCCATGAAGCCGACTATTCCGACGATCTGCTCGGGCTGACCGCAACTGACACGGCGATCTTTGCTGCCGCCAAGCAGCGCGGCGCCGTGATCGTAACCAAAGACCGCGATTTCCGCCTGCTCGTTGCACCGCCGTCTCCGCCGCAACTGCTCTGGGTACGTCTTGGCAATGCCACCAATGCCAGGCTGGTCACCCTGTTCGAGCAAAAGTTTCCTGCCGCATTGCGGGAACTGGAAGCAGGCGGCCTCCATGTAGAGATCGAACCTTAGCACGATAAGCCCGCCCCACTGAACATCCCCGCTTGCGCCGCCCCGCGACATGCGCGAGACGGGGCACGAAGTCACCCAGCGGAGCATCCCCATGAGCGAGACGTTCAAACTCGGCTGGGAGGAATGGCTGGCCCTGCCGGGGCTTGGCCTGCCGGCGATCAAGGCCAAGGTGGATACTGGCGCGCGCACCTCCGCGTTGCATGCTTCCGTCATCGAGCCTTTCGGGCCAGCCGATGCCCCCCAGGTGCGATTCCTGATCCAGCCCAATCCGGAAGATTCCAGCCTGGAGGTGACCTGCTCGGCCCCCGTGGTCGACCGGCGCAATGTGACGAGCTCCAATGGCGAGACCGAGCTGCGCTATGTCATCGCCGCCGAGATCGAGATGGGCGCGCGGCGCTGGCCGGTGGAGGTCACGCTCACCAATCGCGAGACCATGTCCTATCGCATGCTGCTGGGGCGCACCGCGATTGTGGATGATATGGTGGTCGACCCCAACCAGTCCTTCGCCCAGCCGCGCAAATCCTATGATCTCTACAAGGGCATGCCGAAAAAGCGCCCGGTGAAACGCCCGCTGCGCATCGCCCTGCTCACCCGCGAGCCGAACAATTATTCCAGCCGCCGTATCGCCGAGGCGGCTGAGGCACGCGGGCATGTGATCGAGATGATCAACACCTCGCGCTGCTATATGCGCATCGAATCCAGCGCCAGCGAGGTGCATTATGATGGCAAGGTGCTGCCGCGCTATGATGCCGTGATCCCGCGCATCGGCGCCTCGGTGACCTCATATGGCACTGCCGTTTTGCGCCAGTTCGCCAATACCGGGGCCTATTGCCTGAACTCGCCCTTCGCCATTTCCGCCTCGCGCGACAAGCTGCTCGCCCACCAGATCCTGTCGGCGGCCAAGATCGGCATGCCGGTGACCGCCTTTGCCAATTCGCCGAAGGATACCAAGGACCTGGTGACGCTGGCCGGCAGTGTGCCGGTGGTGGTGAAGCTCCTGGAATCCACGCAAGGTCGAGGCGTCGTGCTGGCCGAGACGAAGAAGGCGGCCGAGAGCCTGGTCGATGCTTTCCGGGGGCTGGACGCGAACTTCCTGGTGCAGGAATTCATTGCCGAGGCGGCCGGCGCCGATACGCGCTGTTTCGTGATCGGCGGGAAAGTGGTCGGCGCGATGAAGCGCCAGGCCGCGGCCGGCGAGTTCCGCTCAAACCTCCATCGCGGCGGCACTGCGGTGGCCGCCCGGCTCAGCAAGGAAGAACGCGACGTCGCCCGCCGCGCCGCCCGCGAGCTTGGCCTGGCCGTCGCGGGCGTCGATATCCTGCGCAGCGAAAAGGGCCCCCGCGTCCTGGAGGTCAACTCCTCCCCCGGCCTTGAGGGGATTGAGACCGCCACGGGCAAAGACATCGCCACGCCAATGATCGAATATCTCGAAGGGCGCGTGCGGACGCTCTCGCGGAACCGGGAAGGCGCGTAGGGTGCATGAATGTCGCAAGGCCGATATGCACCATTCCGGTACTTGGTTTGAGTGCCCGATGCATATCGCGAGTGCTCCATGCACCCGACGGAGCGTAGCGAAGTTTAATGCCCGATAGAAAGGGCTAGCAAGTTCTATAGACCTCGTTAAAAGCTGCTATCGCGAGGGTAATTGTCGAGGGATTTATCAAAATGAAGTCAGTTCTTTGTTGCGCGCTGTTTGGGGCGATGGTTCTCAGTGGTGGTGCATTTGCTCAGGAAAACTCCGAGCCTGCGAAAGATGCTGAAGCAGTTGCAGATGCAATGTTCGCACCTGGCGGAGCGATTGAAGAAGCTACAGCTGAAGGACAAGCCGACATTGATGAGCAAAATGCCGCTCACGAAGAGGATGTAAACGCGCAGTCTGCGGCGACAACACCCTCTGTTGCGGACGAAAATTTCACCATTCCTGAGGTTAGCAATGATGTGCTTTCGGAGTGGTTGGAGGGGTATTATGCGGAGTGTTTGGAAAGTGATGATGCCAAACACACAGCTCAATGGTGTCAATGCGCCGCCACCGAGTTTTCTAAGAACGCAAACGCTGGTGCCTATGATGTTCTAGCGCGCGTCGAATACAATCGCACGAGAAGAGTTGAAGCTGCCTTCTTGTACCCCAGAGAATGTGATTGATTTAACGCCAGAACGGTGCCGCGCTGGGTATGGGCGTACTGTGACAGTCTTATATTCTGGAGGGCATCGAGACGGCCACGGGTAAGGACATCGCCACGCCAATGATCGAATATCTCGAAGGGCGCGTGCGGACGCTCTCGCGGAACCGGGAAGGCGCGTAGGGTGCATGGAGGCCGCAAGGCCGATATGCACCATTCCGTGTTTCGCTTGAGTAACCGGTGCATATCGCGAGTGCTCCATGCACCATAAGGAGCGAGACGACGTTTGCTGCGACCAAGATTGCGCCCAACGGGCGAGCGATATCCACGCGCCTGCGACTATTAAGAACAGTTAACTGTACCAAACAAAAAACAACTATAAATAGTAAGCATTCTGCTCAAGGATTGCCAGAAGGGGACGCTCTATGAAAAATGCAGGTCTTGGTTTCGCGATTTTGGGGATCTCGGCGTTTGTTACTCCAGACGCCGCCGCCCTCGAGGAGGGGGTTTGTTCAACGCCCGGAATGCTGCCCTTTCTAGTCACACAGGATGGTGGCGATCATGAGATGCATCAAATATTGAATAACCCGTCCGATGTTGCCGCTGTGACATTATCAATTTGCACGGACGCTCGAGAAGATGTAGCGCAACCCAGCACAGAGTATCCTGGATTGACTGTAAGTATTGGTGGGAATGCTCCAGTGCAATCATTGCCGGTGCAAACCTGCATGGCTGTTCGCGTGAAGGATACTGTCACAGTGGCGAGCAATTTTAATGGCTCTGCTTCTGGGTGTTACCTAATTCACGATTAACGACTTGTAGAGTTGGTTGAGACAGAGCCGACCGCCAAAACTCAGTTTCTGGATTTTGATCAGGCTCACCCCGCCCTGCTCTCGCTCTCTGCGTCCCCCAACGGCCCGAGCGCCTGCGCAATCTCCGCCGCCAGCTTCCGCGCCACCGCGCCCTTGTCCATGCGGGGCCATGTCTCCACGCCCGCCGCGCGCACAAGGGCGATTTCATTGTCCGCGCCGCCCATGACGTCGCCGGAGACGTCGTTGGCGACGATCCAGTCACAGCCTTTCCGGGCGAGCTTTGCTTTGGCGTGGGTTTCCAGGTCGTGGGTTTCGGCGGCGAAGCCGATGACGAGGCCAGGGCGGTGTTTGCGCTTTTTCGAGATGGTGGCGAGGATATCGGGATTTTCCGCCAGGTTGAGCGTCGGCGGCGTGTCTTTCGCGCCGGTTTTCAGCTTCAATTTGCGCGCCGCTGAGGTGGCCGGGCGCCAGTCGGCGACGGCGGCGACCGAGATGAACACATCGGCCGGCAGGGCGGCTTCCACGGCTTTCAGCATGTCGCGCGCGGTTTCCACATCCACGCGTGTCACGCCCGGCGGGGTGGCGAGGCTGACCGGGCCGGAGACCAGCGTCACCTCTGCGCCCAAAGCTGCCAGCGCGCCGGCAATGGCATAGCCCTGCTTGCCGGAGGAATGGTTGGAGAGATAGCGCACGGGGTCGAGTGGTTCGCGCGTCGGCCCGGCGGTGAGGAGCACATGGCGCCCGGCGAGCGGCTTTTCGGTGGGCGCGCCGGTGAGCGCGGCTTCAATCGCATCGGCGATGACCGGCACTTCGGGCAGGCGGCCGGGGCCGAACTCGCCGCAGGCCATGGCGCCCTCATCGGGCTCCATCACCGTGACGCCGTCGGCGCGGAGTTGCGCGACATTGCGCTGCACTGCCGGCTGGGTCCACATGCGCACATTCATCGCCGGCACCATCAGCACCGGCTTGTCGGTGGCCAGAAGCGCGGTGGTGGCGAGATCATTGGCGAGCCCGCCCGCCGCCTTGCCGATCAGGTCCGCCGTCGCCGGGCAGACCACGACGAGATCAGCCGAGCGCGAGAGCTCGATATGGCCCATTTCGGCCTCGTCTGTGAGGTCGAAGAGATCGGTGAACACCTTCTCGCCGGAAAGCGCCGAGACCGAGAGCGGCGTGACAAACTCCGCGCCGGCTTTGGTGACAATGCAGCGGCTCGCGATGCCGCGCTTTGACAGGGTGCGGATCAGCTCAAGGGATTTGTAGGCCGCGATGCCGCCGCCGATGATGAGCAGGATGGACTTGCCGGTCATGGGCAGCTCCGAAATCTCGTGTTCAGTCTTTCAACCACGAAATCGTTGCGAAAACACCGACAAACAAGAGGAATTCTGAGTTAGCTCCAGTTGCAGGCAGATGGACCCGGCTTCAACCTCATGGTGAGCGGAGACGAACCATGGGGCGCGCTGCAAGCCTGCTCTTCTCAGAAAGCATCTCACCGCAGACACCTACGCAGGAGTAAAATTCCATGTGATGGGTTGGAGTGCGGCTCAATTCAGCGTGGGTTGGATCTGATCAGGGCGCTTGGGCATGGAGATCAAACTGCATGCGAATGCGACGACGACGCCGAAGGTGCGCGCCTATATCCAGGCGAGCCAGACCAGCGTGGCCGCCGCCTTCGAACGCTTCAACCGCCGCCTCTCAGAGGTCCTGCGCAGCCACCCTGGAAATGGCGGCAATGCCAGACGTAACCGCTTCGACACACACCAGCAGAGAAACGACTTCATCCCCACCCTCGTCGACAATTACAACCGTACAAGGCTCAAATGCCTCAACGACAATGCAGGAGATGGACACCTGCCTTCGCAGGTGTCTGCGGCGATTTTGGTCGAATCAAGATGGCCCTCCTTGCCCTTCGTCTTCGCGTGAGGATGGGGGCTGGTATGGTCGGTACAAATCGACAAAGCGTTTGTCTGCCCTATAAGGCGAGCGGCATGGGGCTTGCTTCGCCTGTCGCGAGAGTCCCGGAGGCGTTCCATGTTGAAACTCTTTTTCGCAGCCCTGTGCCTGGCCGCGCTGGCGCCTGCGGCGCTGGCCGATGAGATTTTGGCGCGCGAATGGGGCGCGGAGGCAGGCCATCTCTATGAAGAAACCGCTGAGGTTTTGAACGGTGCGGCCCTACCCGCGCGTTATGAGGACGAGCTTGTCCGTTTCGCGGTTACTGCAGACCGGCTCGGCAACTGGATCGACGCGACGGACCGCCCGCATGACCTTGGCTGCATCTTCCGGGGCATGGCCGATGAGGCGGAGGTTCAGCTGCACATGCTGCACCTGCCCGGCGCGCGTCAAAGGGCGCTGCGCCGCCTGGCGACGCTGTTCCATGATGCGGAAAGCCTCGCCCTGGCGGCGGCCTATTCCGATGGGCAATCCCATATCGCATCTGAGGATGAACCGGCCAGTTGCCCGGTCAATCCCGAAGCGGTGCATCAGTATTTGACGGAACAGCCATAAGCCTTGCTGGAGTCCACCTCGGGCTCTTCCCCAGCCGCGAGCGAATCCAGCGCCGCATTCACATATTGCAGGGCGGTGGGAATATCGCGCGTGCGCGCCGAGGGGATGGAATCGATCGCGCCCTGATAGGCCAGCGTGCCGTCCGGTTCGATGATATACATGTGCGGCGTGGTCTTGGCGTCATAGGCCCGGCCGATATCGCCGCTTTCATCCAGAATGACATGATCGGGCGCGGCGCCGCGCGAGGTGGTCAGCTCATTGGCCATGTCCGGGGTGACATGGCCCTGCTTTCCGGGCGCGGAGGAAATGATCGTCAGCCAGACAATGTCTTCGGCATTGGCCGCCAGCTGTTGCGACTGCATGTTCGTGTGCTCGCCATCATAGTGTTTGCGCACGAAGGGGCAGTCATGATTGGTCCATTCCAGCACCACGCGTTGGCCGGCAAAGTCTGACAGTGAGATCGTCTCGCCCGTGGAGGTCAGGCCGGTGAAGCCCGGCGCCTCAGCCCCTGTCACCAGTGCGGGCGTCTCGCCCTGGGCGGTGGAGGCGATCATGGCGCCAACGGTCAGGCACACCGCTGCGGCCATGCCGCCGATCAGCAACAAATTCTGCTTGTTCATCTTCATCGTGCTCCGTCCTTCTGAACGCCCCGCCGACTAAGAACACTATGACACAGAGATCGGTTCCGGTTAATCGGCTCTCACTGCGGCGATTTCGCGTTTCATCAATGCCGGGCTCAGGGTTTGCGGCAACAGGGCCGGCTCGTGCTGGCCCGGGCCATAGAGCAAATACATGGGCACACCGGGCCGGCCGCGCTGTTTCAGCTCTTCGGCGATCACCGGATCCTTGTTCGTGAAATCGGCCACCAGGAAGGTGATGTTTGCCGCCTCCATGGCTGCCAGCACGTCGGGCTTGGTCAAGGTGGTGCGCTTGTTGGCCTGGCAGATCATGCACCAGGTGGCGGTGAAATCGACAAACACACCGCGCCCTTCGGCGGTGAGCTCGGCCACCCGCTCCGGGCTCCACGGCTCGGTTTCATACCGGGCCGCATAGGCGGTGGAGCTGGTTTCGGATGGGTCGAGCGTACGCGCGGTCGAGAGCGGCAGGGAGAGCCCGCCGATCAGGGCGAGCGCGCCGGCCACCATGGCGATGGGTTTCAGCCGCCCGCCTGCGGTTTTCAGCGCCCAGATGCCGAACGCGACCAACGCCGCGCCCATCACCAGCCAGGCAACCGCGCCCGTGCCGGCCTGGTCGCCCAACACGAAGAGCAGAGCCGCCGCGCTGAGAAACATGGGGAAGGCGAAGAACTGCTTCACACGCTCCATCCAGGCGCCGGGCTTGGGCAGGTGGCGGGCGAGGCCCGGCACGAAGCTAAGCACCAGGAAAGGGAGCGCCTGGCCAAGGCCCAGCATCAGATAAATGAAGAACACCTCTGGGGCCGGACGCTCCAGCACCGCGCCGAGGGAAGCCCCGACAAAGGGTCCGACACAGGGCGCACCTGCTGTGGCGGCGAGCGCGCCGGTGGCGAAGGCACCGATCACACCGCCTCGGTTCGCCGATGCTGCGCCGAGATTTTGCAGCGACCCACCGGCTTCGAACATGCCAAGCAGCCAAAGGCCAAGCAGGAAGGCGCCCATGGCCAGCACGGCAACGATGATCGGATATTGCAGCAGCGATCCCAGCGCCCAGAACTCCCCCATACTGCGCAGGGCGACAAAGGCAGCGGCCAGAGCCGCGAAAGAGATCAGTACGCCGGCAGTGTACCAGAGCCCATGTGCGCGCAGATGGGCATCCTCGCCCTTGCTGGCGGCTGAGACCATGCCCATGGCCTTGATGGTGAGCACCGGCAGGACGCAGGGCATGAGGTTCAGAACCAGACCGCCGAGCAGGGCGAGCCCGGCGAGCAGGAGGAGGTTTACACTGGTCCGGCTTGCCGCACCGCTCTGCCCCCGGAAGGGCGTGCCATATGTCCCGGCCAGCGGCGCGTCGGTGATTGAAGCGCGGATGATATAGCCCGTGCGCGTGCCGTCCGGTGCGGTGGCGGCGATGACGCCCGCGAGCGCCTCGCCAAGCGGTTCGCGTGGGTCTTTCGGCAGGTTCAGGCTCGCGCCGTTTGCACCCACGCTCTGGCTTTGGGCGAGGGCGTGGAAAATCTCGTTCTCATACGGGAAAAAGCGAAGGGTCTGGCCGTCCAACCGGGTGGCCTCGCCCGGCGCAAGGCTGAGCTGAAGCGTTTCTTCATCGGCCAGCATGGCGACGGCTTCGCCTTCGAACGGTACCGGCGCACTGGCCAGCGCCGCGGCGATCTTTTCGGCATGCGCGAGATTGGGTTCCTGAGCCTCGCCAATGAAAATGGTGAGCGAGACCGGCGCGGTTTCGGGGATGCAGATATCCTTGCAGATCAGATAATCTGCCACGCCCTGGAACCGGATTGAGCCCACCGCATCCTCGGGAATGGTCACTTGGAAAGGCAAGGTAAGGGCATCATCATAGCCGTAATCCATGATCTCGCCCTCGACCACGGGCAAAAGCTTCGGCAGCGGCCAGGTGAAGTCGGCATCGCGCGTGCGCTCGCCCAGGGGACTGTCGTCTTCCCAAAAGATCTCCGGAGGCAGACCAGCATCCCCGGCATTGCGCCAATATACGTGCCAGTCCGGGTCCAGCGTCTTGTCGAGCGCGAGATAGAGCGTCTCGCCGGGCAGGGCGACCTGACGTTCAGAAATCAGCTCCACACGGGCATGGCCGCCATCATATGGCTCGGCCCGGGCGCTGAGCGCCGCGCAGAGCGCCATAAGGGCCATGATCAGAACACGCATCATTCTCGTCACTCTGGTTTCCTGTCTGCGGGGATATGCGCGCAAGCCCTGCCAGTGCAACTGGCCTCGCGAAATCTTGAGCCCGAACGGCATATGCAAAAGGGCGGCCCGAATGAGCCGCCCTTCGCGTGTCAATTGCGCTTTAGCCTGCAATCAGGCCTGCGGAGCAGCGGCCGGAGCCGGCTGGCCCTGATTGGCGCGGATGGCACGCTGAATGATGCGCGACCAGTTGAGCAGCGAGATCAGGTGGGCATAGATCGCACCGACAGCGCCATTATTCTTCAGTTCCATGAACTGCTCGGCCGGAAGAGCGTTCAGTTTTTCTTCCGAAACGGCCCAATAGTCAGCGATCTTCTGTTGCTGGCCAACCGGGTTGCCGGCGGGATCGCGCGGCTGGAAGGCCACGGATTTCTGTTCGAACAGATCGAACTTCTTCAGGATCTCAGCAAATTCCGAGGTAGCACGGCGCTGACGCTCGAATTCCTTGCAGAACTCGATGGCGTCAGAGGTGAACTTCGACGGCTGGCCATTCTCGAAGAAGGGAATTTCCGGCTGGTCAGACACCATCGGTGCAGAGCGGTCGACGCACAGCAGCAGACGGTCGGAATTGTTGTCGGCTGCAAACACGAAGGGATAGCGGCGGACAAAGGCGGGAACATAATAGTCCTGCTCGGTCATGCCGTCTGCGGTGACGAACAGGTTCTGGCCCTGGCGCACACCCATGACGGCGACCGGGACGCGCTCCTCGCCTACAAAGATCACCGGATAGGCGCTGGCGGCCATGCCGAACTCGGTCACTGTAACCGGGACCGCATGCGCATCGCGCAGAAAGCTGAAGGGCTGGGAGATCTGCTTGACGCCAAGGGCGCCATGGGCTTCCGGAGAGAGCGGCTCAGGCTGCTTGTAAAACAGCACATTGCCAGTCAGTTGGGCGCCGCCGGCCGGGACGCCGGGATTTCCCATCGGTTGACCTGGAGGTTGGGTGGGGGGCGTATTGGAGTTTTCCACGGATCTGCTCCTCGTCTCGTGGTCTTGTGCGGCGGACGCTTAACCGATTAGCAAGAGGGTCACAACCGCCAGAGATGCGGTTACTGCGCTTAAACCGGCTTTACCTTGCATGCGGACCACACCACTTTGGCGCCGATGTTTCGATATTCTCGCTTCCTGGTGCTCGCTGCCGCCGCTGGGCTTGTTCTTCTGGCCTCGCCTGTGGCGTGTGCGCCGGCGGACCGGGGCCAACCCTCACGGCAGGTTGCGCGTCAGTCGAGTGAACTTTTTGATACACTTTCGAGAATGGAGCTGAGCGCAGCACCGGAATTGGTCACACGCCTTGGTCTGCCGAAAGGGCAACTCAGCGTGCGCGAGAACGCCGTGTTCGGTGACAAGTCGCAGGCCGCGTTCGAACGTTTGCGTCTGCGCAGGATCGAAGCGCTGAAACTGCTCGAAGCCCTGCCTCTGGCGCCTGAAGGCAGTGCTTTGCGCGGACATCAGGAAGTTGTCTTGCGCGTTTATGATGATGCGGTGCGGATTGGTGAGTTCGGTCATGGCCGCGTCGCGCTCGGCGATGCTTATCCGTATGTCATGGACCATCGCTCCGGTGTCTGGGTCGATCTGCCGAACTTGCTCTCCCGTCGCCAGCGGATCGCCAGCCGGGAAGATGCCGAAGCCTATCTATCAAGACTGGTCGCCCTGGCCAGTGCAGTGGATGATGCCCGTCTCAGACTGGTGGCCGATGCTGAGTCCGGCGTGGTGCCGCCGCTGTTCATCCTGGAAGAGATGTCGGCGCGGCTGGCGCGCGATCTGGTCGTCCCCATAGAGCAGGATCGGCTTGTAATTGCCTTCGAAAACCAGCTCACTGGGCTCAGTGAGGCGGATGGGCAGGTCGTGCAATCTCTGCGCGAGGATGCTCTGTTGGCCATGCAGACGCGGATCCGGCCGGCCTATACTCGTCTCGCCGAAGCGGTGGAGCATTTGAAGGAAACCGCCAGCGAGGTGCCCGGTGTCTGGGCCCTGCCCGACGGCGATGCTTATTATGACGCGGTTTTGGCCATGCATGTGCGCCCGGGCATTACCGCTGAAAGCCTGCACCGGGAGGGCCGTGCGGAGGTGGAAGCCCTGGACGCACGCTTGTCCACAGCGCTTGCCGCTCTTGAGCCGCAGGCCGGCAATGCTGCAGACCGGGCGCCTGCGTCTGTGGTAGAAGGTGCCGCAGACCGCCTTCCAGCGCCAAGTGTGGCCGAGCAGCTGGCGGCGCTGAGCCAGCGGCCTGACCAGGTTTTCGAGGCGACGCCTGAGGGCCGCGCGGCCATCCTGACCGAGATCAACCGGACCTTGAATCTCGCCCGGCGCGACATGGCCGCCTGGGTCGCGCGCATGCCCGATCTGCCGGTCCGTGCGGCGATTGCAAGCGCAGATGCCCATCTGCCGGCTTCAGCGTTGTACACGCCGCCCGCGCCTGATGGCAGCGCGCCGGGCCTGTTCCGAGTCAATCTGCAGCAGCCGGAGTTGTGGCCGCGCTACAAGATCCCGGCCCTTGTGTTTCACGAGACCGTGCCGGGCCATCATACCGAAGCGAGCTTTGCCATGGAGGTGGCGGGCCTGCCGCGCATTCGTCAGTTGATGTGGGTGACCGGCTATGGCGAGGGCTGGGCGACTTATGCTGAGACACTGGCCCTGGAGGCGGGGGTTTATGCGGAGGATCCGCTGGTCGAAATCGGCATCCTGCACAGCCAGATGTTCAGTGCCGCACGCATGGTCGCCGATACAGGTCTCCACCGCATGCGCTGGAGCCGCGAGGAAGCGGTGGAATATCTGGTCGCCAGCGCAGGGCTGCCACAGGCGGCAGCAGAAGCCGAGATCAATCGCCTGGTCGTCTGGCCAGGCCAGGCCGCCGCCTATACGGGCGGGGCGCAGCAGATCCGAGCCTTGCGCGCGCGCGCAGAAGCGGTGCTCGGCCCGCGCTTTGATGCGGCGGCTTTCCATTACACTTTGCTGGCCGGCGGGCCACGGCCCCTTGCGCAACTCGAAAGTGACATGGAACGCTGGTATGAAGCCCAGATGACTGAGTGAGGCATGCGGGGCTCAACCGCGCTGACCTCACAACCGGCACCAGCTTGCCGCAAAGATGACAGATTGGACAGGCTGAGTGGCCGGGATCCAGTTTTCGGAGGGACGTTACATGATCAGGAAACACCATTTATTGCTCGCCAGTGCCGCGACGCTCGCCATGCTTGCAGCGTGCGAACACGCCAGTGATCCGGTGCCGGGTGAGGCGCCTGAAGTCGCCGAAGCTGTGGCGCCTCCGCCGCCGCCACCACCCCCTCCGCCGCCAGCTCCGCCCCCGCCGCCGCCCGGCCTGGAATCTGTCGTGGTGACAGGTAATCAGCGCGCTGCAGCCGACATGGCTGGCGCAATGCCGTCTCCCGTCATGGCGCCGCCGCCGATGGCCCAGACCGCGCCGCAGCCCATCCCGGGTGATGTCGACACCGAGCGGTATGAGGATGTCGAGATCAATCCGGTGAAACTGGTCTCCGAAGAGCCGGTCTCAACCTTCTCCATCGATGTCGATACGGCCAGTTATGGCGTTGTGCGCTCCTATCTCAATGACGGCGTCCTGCCGCCCAAGGATGCTGTGCGCATCGAGGAACTGATCAATTATTTCGACTATACCTACCTGATGCCGGAAGGCCCGGAGAACCCCTTCTCCATGAACGTCAATATCGCGCCCAGCCCCTGGGCAGAGGGGCGTGAGCTGATGCAGGTCGGCATTCAGGGCTATGATATCGAGCCTGATGAGCGCCCGCCGCTGAACCTCACCCTGCTTGTGGATGTGTCTGGCTCAATGGGGCAGGCCAACAAGTTGCCGCTCGCCAAGAAGGCTCTGGCTCTGCTGATCGACCAGATGACCGATCAGGATTCCATCTCGATCGCCGTCTATGCCGGCGCGGCCGGGCAGGTGCTGGAGCCGACGCTCGCCACCGAGGCAAACAAGGGCAAGATTCTCGCCTCGTTCGAGAATCTTGGCGCGGGTGGCTCGACCGCCGGCGGCGAAGGCTTGCGCCTTGCCTATGCGCTGGCCGAGCAGAATTTCCAGGAAGACGGCGTCAATCGCGTCATGCTGCTCACCGATGGCGATTTCAATGTCGGCATCAATGATCCTGAACGCCTTGAGGATTTCGTCTCCCGCAAACGCGAGACGGGCATCTACCTCTCGGTGATGGGCTTCGGCCGGGGCAATTATAATGACGCCCTGATGCAGAAGATCGCCCAGACCGGCAATGGCACGGCGGCCTATGTCGACACGCTGAACGAGGCGCGCAAGCTCCTCAATGATGACCTCACCAGCAATCTCTTCCCGATCGCCGATGATGTGAAGATCCAGGTTGAGTTCAATCCGGATGTCGTCGCCGAATACCGCCTGATCGGCTATGAAACCCGCATGCTCAACCGCGAGGATTTCAACAATGATGCGGTGGATGCCGGCGATATCGGCGCGGGCGCATCCGTCACGGCGATCTATGAGATCACGCGCACCGATTCCGATGCCCGCCTGATCGATGACAGCCGCTACAATCCCTCGCCCGATCCGGCGAGCGAGGCGCGCGCCAACGAATATGCCTTCCTGAAACTGCGCCAAAAGGCGCCCGGCGCAGAGGAAAGCGAACTGGTGACCCGCCCGATCACGGTGGCCGACCGCCACGACTCGATTGAGGCGAGCCCGCAATGGGCCCAGTTCGCCACGGCCGTGGCCGGCTATGGCCAGCTCCTGCGCGGCGATCCCTATACGGCCTCGGACTGGGGCTTCGATCAGGTGATCAAACTGGCCCAGGCCTCGAAAGGCCCGGACGAGTTCGGCTATCGCGCGGAATTCATCAATCTGGCGCGTCTTGCGAATACTGCTGCCGCGCAAGCCCGGCTGGAGCCGGAAGGCTCGGACGGTCCTTACTAGGGCGCCGCCATGCCAGCGTGGCCGCCGCCTTCGAACGCTTCAACCGCCGCCTCTCAGAGGCCCTGCGCAGCCACCCTGGAAATGGCGGCAATGCCAGACGTAACCGCTTCGACACACACCAGCAGAGAAACGACTTCATCCCCACCCTCGTAGACAATTACAACCGTACAAGGCTCAAATGCCTCAACGAAAATGCAGGAGATGGACACCTGCCTTCGCAGGTGTCTGCGGCGATATTGGTCATATGTGGTTAGGTTAGCTTGCCTCGTCTGCGCTCAGGATGAGGGCTCCAATGGATGGAGACGTTGCTAGAACCCGCCCGGTGCGCCCAGAACATAGGGATTTGTGCCGTAATACACGTCTTTCCCGCCGCGCGGGGCGCCGAGCACATAGGGGCTGGTGCCCAGGCGCCGGTCGCGCAGTTCGACGGTCGTATCGACATCCACGACAATTGTGGTGGATTGCGATGCAGGCTGGGGCGCGGCCTGTGCTGGCACCGCGTCACAGCCGCTGGACGTGCCGCGATGCATGCGCACGCCGCTTTCCGACTGGGTGGTGACGACTGACTGGCAGGCGCCATCGGTGCCGTGGCGCACCATATTGGGCGCGGGTCCGCCGGCCAGGGACTGCGCGGCGGCAGATCCTGCGGCGAGACAGATTGCGGATGTGGCGGTCAGCAGGCGGATCATGGCGGCGCTCCGGAGCGAATTTCGAAGGTTTCCGAAATCCTAACGGGCGCCGGCAAACCCCGCGAGCGCATTCCCCTTTCACGCGGTTAAGCCCCGCGCGAATTCACCGCTGGCATTTCCCGCAATAGAAGCTGGAGCGGCCCGACTGCACGATCCGCTTCACCGTCGCGCCGCAGGTCTGACAGGGCGCGCCTTCACGGTCATAGACGCGGAATGTGTGCTGGAAATAGCCGAGATCGCCATTTGCGGCGGCGAAATCCTTCAGCGAGGAGCCGCCAGCCTCGATGGCCTCTGCGATGACAGCGTTGATCGCACGAGTCAGACGCTCAGCGCGCAGCTTGCCGATAGTCGCCGCGCTGCGCCGGGGCGAGATGCCGGCGCGGAACAAAGCTTCGCAGACATAGATATTGCCGAGCCCGGCGATGAGTTTCTGATCCAGAAGCGCGGCCTTGATAGGTGTTTTCTTGCCCTTCAGTGCACTGAGCAGATAGTCGGGATGGAAGCCGTTGCTCAGCGGCTCCGGGCCAAGATGGGCAAAGCGGGGATAGTTCTCAAAATCCGCGGTTGGCCACAGCTCCATGAAGCCGAAGCGGCGCGGGTCATTATAGGTGATCAGGCCGCCACCATCGGTGTGAAAGACGACATGGTCATGGGCCGGTTTGGTGCCGGTCTCCTGGTGGAAGAGGCCAAGCCTTGCATCCTCCACGGTGAAGCGCCCGGACATGCCCAGATGCATGACCAGGGTCTCGCCAGTGGAGAGATCCATGGCGAGGAATTTCGCCTTCCGGCCCAGTCGCAGGACCTGCACGCCCGTCAGGCGCTCAGCAAATCCACGCGGGAACGGAAAGCGCAGATCGGCCCGCCGCACCACAGCCTGAGTAATGGTGCGGCCCTCTAGCGCAGGGGCAAGACCGCGCCGAACTGTTTCAACTTCGGGTAATTCAGGCATGACATGCGCTATATTGCGTTAAACCCCAAAGCACTATGGTCGATCCGATGACAGATGCCACCGCAAATGAGGAAACCGTTTCCTTCGGCTTTGAGGAAATCGCCGCCGAGGAGAAGGAAGCGCGCGTGCATGGCGTCTTCGCTTCGGTCGCCTCGCGCTATGACCTGATGAATGATCTGATGTCCGCAGGCGTCCATCGCCTGTGGAAGCATGACACCATGGCGCGGGTGAACCCGCAGCCGGGCGAGCGCCTGCTCGATGTCGCCGGCGGGACGGGCGATCTGGCGAAAGCCTTTCTGGATCGCGCCGACCGGGCCGGGAAGCGCCGCGTCGGTGCGCCGGAAGCCACCGCGGTCGTCTGCGACATAAACGAGGAGATGCTGGCCGCTGGCAAGGCGCGCAAGGAGATGGCGCCCTATGGCGAGCGGCTTTCCTGGGTGTGCGGCAATGCCGAGGCGCTGCCGTTCGAGGATCGCAGCTTCGACGCGCTCACCATCGCCTTCGGCATCCGCAACGTGACGCACAGGGACAAGGCGCTGGCCGAGTTTCGCCGCGTGCTGAAGCCTGCCGGGCGTCTCGCCGTGCTGGAATTCTCGCACATGACCGCGCCGATCCTGCAAGCCGCCTATGACACCTACAGCTTCAATGTGATCCCACGCCTCGGCTCGCTCGTGGCCGGCGACAAGGAGAGCTATCAGTATCTCGTGGAATCCATACGCCAGTTCCCGAAACAGGCCGGTTTCCAGGCCGAGGTCGAGGCGGCCGGGTTCCGTAATGTCTCGGTGACGAATTTCTCCGGCGGCATCGCGGCGCTGCATTTCGGCTGGGCCGTATAATTGGCCGGTCTGATCGGAGATAGCTGGCGCCTCGCGCGCGCAGGCGTGGCACTGGCACGCCATGATGTGATCCTGCCCGGTGAGTATCAAAAGCGCCTGCCCGTTCCGGTACGCATCGCCGGCAGCGCGCTACGCCTTATCGGCGGCGGGGCCAGGGGCCGGCCGGGCGAACGGCTCGCCACGGCGCTGGAAAAGCTTGGGCCAGCCTATATCAAGCTTGGCCAGTTCCTCGCCACCCGGCCGGATGTGTTCGGCGTGGAGACCACGCAGGATCTTTCCCGCCTGAAAGACAAACTGCCGCCCTTCAAGGAAGGCCAGGCGCGCAAGGCGCTGGAAGCCGAGTTTGGCGAGGCGGAAGCGGCGGTTCTCTTCGCCGATCTCGGCGTGCCGGTGGCGGCCGCGTCTCTCGCGCAGGTCCACCGCATGGAGACCGAAGACGGCGTGCGCGCAGTAAAGATCCTGCGCCCCGGCATCGAGAAGAAAATCGACAATGCGCTGAGCGCCATGTCACGCGCCGCGCGCACGGTCGAGCGCACCAGCGTGGAGAGCCGCCGCCTGGAGCCGGTGGCCTTTACCACCACAATCGGCAAGGCCATGCGCCGCGAACTGGACCTACGTCTGGAAGCCGGCGGGTTGGACGAGATGCGCGAGATCAGCGCCGAGACCGGCCATTTTGTTGTGCCTGGCGTGGATTGGGAGCGTACCGGACAGCGCGTGCTGACCATGGATTGGCTCGACGGCGTCCCCCTAACAGACCCGGCCGCGCTCGACCTGCCTGGCGTTGATCGCGTGGCCTTGGCCAACAAGGTGACGCGCGGCTTTCTCACCCATGCGATCCATCATGGCGTGTTCCATGCTGATATGCATGAGGGCAATATGATGGTGTTGCCGGGCGGCGAACTGGGCCTGCTCGATTTCGGGATTATTGGCCGCATCGGCCAGGCCGAGCGCCGTTTTCTGGCCGAGATCCTCTGGGGCTTTATACGGCGCGATTACACCCGTGTGGCCGAAGTACACTTTGAGGCCGGCTATGTGCCCGCCGACCAGTCTGTCGGCGAGTTCGCCCAGGCTCTGCGCTCGGTTGGCGAGCCGATCCACGGCAAGAATGCCGAGGAGGTCTCCATGGGCCGCCTCCTGTTGCAACTCCTTGATTACACGCACCAGTTCGGCATGCATTTGCGCCCCGAGCTGGTCCTGTTGCAGAAGACCATGGTGCAAGTGGAAGGCGTCGCGCGCGGCATCGACCCGGCCCACGATATCTGGAAGGCCGCCGAGCCCATCGTGGAAGGCTGGGTGAAAGGCCAATTCGGTCCGGCAGGTGCGGCGAAGCTGGCGGCCCGCAATGCCCGCGAGGTCGCCGACAGGCTGAAGCGCCTACCGGAGATGATGGACAAAGCCGAGGCGTTCCTGGACGCCCAGGCCACCCCGCCGCCGCCTGCGCCGAAACAACGCTTCGCGCCCTGGTGGGGCTGGCTGTTGATCCTGATTGTTGCAGGCCTGTTCACCATCGCGCAGACGGCGGTCTTGTTGGAATAAGTATTTTGAGCATGGAAGCGCCCAACCCTTCCTCCGCCCTCAGGGGAGGAAGACTGATCCCGTCTCCTGATTCAAGTCGAGTAGCATGGGGCTCAATATCTCCGCAGACACCTGCGCAGGCAGGTGTCCATCACCGGTTATCTCAAACCGGGAGCGTTTGATCGTTACTTTCAGAGATGGATGCCTGCCTGCGCAGGCATCTACGGATCAAAATTGATCAGCTTAAACCTCAGGCCGCCAGCCGTCCGGCGCCATTTCGAACCCGGTAAATTCGAAACCTGGCGCCACTGCGCACGAGACCAGTGTCCAGGCGCCCAGCGTTTCCGCCGTCTGCCAGTGATGGGCCGGCACCACCGCATGCAGGGCCTGGCCTGCGCGAAGGTCCGGGCCGAGTTGGACCGGTGTTGCGCCCTTCCCGTCCGGCGGCGAAAGTGTCAGCGCCAGTGGCCCGCCGGCATGCCAGAACCAGGCCTCGTCGGCATCCACCCGGTGCCAGGCGGAGACCTCGTCGGCCTGGAGCAGGTAATAAATCGCCGTCATCGCCGCGCGCGTCCCCTCTGACGCGTCAGAGCGGAACGTCTCGACATAGTGCCCGCCTTCCGGATGGGCTTGCATCCCAAGGAGGCGGATCACCTCATTCGCGCCGAGATCGCCGGAAATCGCCATCAGAAGCGGTCTTTTCGCCCGCGAATTTCGGCAAAGGTCGCCACCGCATCCCCGGCATGACCCATCGCCGCCTGCAATTCGGGCACATCGGCGCGCAGGAAGGGATTGGTCTCAAGCTCGCGGGCGAGCGGCATCGGTACAGTGCGCTCGCCCTTTGCGCGTTTATCGTCAATTTCGGCGATATAGGCCTTCAGGGCCGCATTTTTGGTCTCGACGGTCTCGGCAAAGCGGGCATTGGCCTGGGTGTATTCATGCGCGCAATAGAGCATGGTGTCAGCCGGCAGGGCTTTCACGCGCGTCATGCTCTCCCACATCATGGCCATATCGCCTTCGAACACCCGCCCACAGCCAAGCGCGAAGACAGCATCACCGACAAAGGCGGTTTTCTCGCTCGCCAGACTATAGGCGATATGGCCCAGCGTGTGGCCCGGCACATCCAGCACATCTGCTGTCATCTGGCCAAGAGAGACCTTATCTCCGCCTTTGACCGCACGGTCGATGCCGGGAATTTTCTCCGCCTCGCCCGCCGGTCCAACGATCATGGCGCCGGTCGCCTCCTTGATGGCGAGGTTTCCGCCGGCATGGTCGGGATGCCAATGGGTGTTCCAGATCTGCGTGATCGTCCAGCCCTGCGCGGCGGCTTCAGCGAGATACTTGCCAGCATCGGGCGTGTCGATGGCCGCAGTTTCCCCTGAGGCTGGATCATGCGCCAGATAGCCGTAATTGTCGCTAAGACAGGGAAATTGGTGAACTTTCAGCATTATATGCCTCCATATAGGCTGTAACCCTCGCTAATGAACAGGACTATAGGGCCGCGCCATGCGCCAGGACAGTGTCAGTATCGAACGCTTTTACGCAAGCGCGCTTGGCCGCGCGGCCGCCTGGGCACTGGCCAGCCGCGTGACCGACCTCTGGCAAAGCGTCGACCAGATGAATCTGCTGGGCCTGGGCTACCCTCTGCCCTTGCTGGAAAGCTTTGCAGATGGCGCCAAGGCCGTCGCGGCGGCCTTTCCGGACACCACCGGTCATGTCCGCTGGGATGGTACAGGCCGGGGCAATTGCACGTTGAGCGCACCGGAAGCGCGCCTGCCCTTTCCCGATGGCGTGTTCGACCGCGCCCTGGTGCTGCATGCCCTGGAAGAGGCCGAAAACCCGCGCGCGGTCTGCCGCGACCTGTGGCGTGTGATGGCACCTGAAGGGCGGATCGTCGTGGCCGTCGCCAACCGCCGGGGACTGTGGGCCCGCGCCGAGCGCACTCCGTTCGGCCATGGCCGACCCTGGACCCTGCGCCAACTGTCAGGGCTGCTCAGCGATTGCGCCTTCCAGGTCACCGCCAGCACACATACCCTGTTCATGCCGCCCATCCCGCTCTCGCTGGTCACCGCGGGCGTGCACGGATGGGAGCGCGCCGGACGCTGGGTGGCGCCCGGATTGGGCGGGGTTGTCCTCGTTGAAGCGGTCAAGCGGCTCTATATCGAACCGGGTGGCGGGGCTGTCGCAACCGTCGGGAGCCCCGCCAAGTCACCTGCTCGTGCGTCAGGCGTGCCTCAAAGACAGGCAGAACTGGAACATTTGCAATAATTTCGGGCTTTCCTGCATTGACGCCGACAGGATCAACCCCCACGCTATGGTTTATGGGTGTGGGTTTAGATGGAAGAGATCGCGATGAAACTTGTCACAGCAGTTTTCAAACCGAGCCGCCTGGATGCGGTAATCGATGCGCTGACGGAAGTGGGTGCTGCGGGGCTAACCGTGTCGGAAGTGCGCGGCTATGGTCGTCAACAAGGCAAAACCGAGGTTTACCGCGGCGCGGAATATGAAGTGCGTCTTCTACCGAAAGTGAAGGTTGAAGTGGCTTGCGCTGCGGCAGACACCGAGCGTCTGGTCGAGGCCATTTCCAAGGCGGCCAATACCGGCACGATCGGCGACGGTAAGATTTTCGTCACCGGCCTTGATAGCGTGCTTCGAATCCGCACTGGCGAAACCGACGCACAGGCGATCAGCAGCTAGTTTTTCTCCTGGTGGCGCGATGGCAGCCTATTGCCCATCGCGCACTGCCAGGGCCTGGTTGGGGTGGTCTGTGAAGATCGCATCAACGCCTAGCGCGAAAGTAGCCTCCAATTCGGCTTGGAATGTCTCGAAGCCCGGCGCAATATCGTCGGCACGATAGGTGTAGGGATGCACCTCGAGTCCGGCATTGTGGGCAAGCTCGACATACGCCAAGGGCCCGCCTCGGAATAGCACCATCACCTGTTTCCAGGGCCCTATGCCATCGGCATAAGTGGCAATCTGGTCTGGCGATAGGCGTTCGCCCGTACTGGCTGGCAACAGTTGGACCAGCGGCCAGTCAGTTTTGGCATTCAGGCTGCGCAACGTGTCTGGATTGAAGCTCTGGATATACACAGGCGCGCCGGTCTCTTTCAGGCCGACCGCATCGATGGCCTCAAGCAGCGCCGTTTCCATATCCATGCCGAGTCCGGTGAATACGTCCGGGGATTTCAGTTCCGGATACACACCCACTGTCTGTTCCGGCGAATTGGAAATCGCCACAAGACCGAGAATTTCCGTCAGGGTCGGGATGGCGAATTCATCGTCATATTCCGCGCTGCGCCCGGTAAAGGCCTGGCGTGCGCGCAAGCTCTTCAGCTCCGAGAGGGTGAAATCCTCGACAAACCAGTCCTCCATGGGCGAACCGCCGACCTGTTTGATCACACGTCGGTCGGCGAATTCGGGATGATCGGCGACATCGGTGGAGGTCGACAGATACCGGTCATGGCGCGCGACCAGCACGCCGTCCTTGGTCATCACCAGGTCCGGCTCGATGAAGTCCGCGCCCATATCTATCGCGGCACCATAAGCCTCCAGCGTGTGTTCCGGATAAAGCCCCGAGGCGCCGCGATGGGCGATGATGAGCGGCGTGGCGCGCGCACTGGAGGCTTCGGCAGCGGTCGCCGCAGTGGGCGCGGAGGCCTCATTGGAACAGGCCACCGCCAGGCCCGCCATGATTGATATCAGCCATACTGTGCGCATTGCCAGTCATCTCCCTGCTGTGCCCACCGCGCGCAAATGCGCCGGAGACATGCGTCTACACCACCAGTCTAACAGCCCCGCGACAGAGCGAACCTTAAGGTGCAGTTAGGTGGCTATTCGGCCGGCGGCACGGCAGGGAAATCGGGGGTGGTGGTGTCGCATGTGAGTTCGATATCAGATGGGGCGGCAATTAGGCCGCCCTGGGCGCTTGCGCAGCGGCTGAAGCCGTCCGATCCAGAGAACTCGATACTCCTGAATCGATCCCAAAGCTGGAACGCCCTGCAAACATCCCTTTCCCCCGGCCAAGCCTCAACGGGGTGTCCGTTGAGCACTATTTCGAAGCCGCCGGACATCCATGCGCCGCAGTGGCGTTGACCTTCCAAAATCATACGACCGGTTCGGCTGACCTGAAACTCAAGCGGCATGTCCGTCCGAATGCCATCGATCTCGGTGGGATAGCTCAGGGTACAGCTGGCTACGACAGGATGTTCATCCTCGTTGATGGAGCGGGCCATCCAGCCTGAATCAAAACCCTGCTCGAAGGTGATCCCTTCGCTCTTGGAAAGTAAGCGGCGATGGCCGGTCCAATCCTCTTCCCTGAAGACCCGATTGGACGGGAGTTCTGTGCCTTGCGCGGCTTCGAGTGTGGGGTAGTAGACCGTAACGTAACCGAAATAGAGATAGTTGGAATCGGGATCGCACTCATAGTCGAATACGTGCCAGATTGGATCCCCATACGCCGCCGGCGCGGTGATCAGCGCCAAGGCGGCGAGCAGATATTTCAGCATGATTGTCCCCCGAATCGCGTCTTTGGCCAAGCCCTAGCCAACAAACATGACATTCCTTGGGCGCGGGTTTGCGCGGGGTGTGGAATTTCAGGGATCTCAGTTTCCACACCTCCCGATTCACCGCGGCTTGACCGCGGTGCCCATCTCTGGACGGGTGTTCCTGGCGACATCTTTCCGTGATGGACCCCGTGGTCAAGCCACGGGGAGTCGCCGGAGAGGAGGGCGCACCAAACCCCAACTGCCGCCCCCACAGCGCAATGTCGCTTCCCGTCGCCGCAAAGCATCGCTATATCCCGCTGATGACCGCACGCGACAAAATCCGAAACTTTTCCATCATCGCCCATATCGATCATGGCAAGTCCACGCTGGCTGACCGCCTCATCCAGAAAACGGGCGGCCTCACAGATCGTGAGATGCGAGAGCAGGTGCTCGACAATATGGAGATCGAGCAGGAGCGCGGCATCACCATCAAGGCGCAGACCGTGCGCCTGAAATACACCGCCCAGGACGGCGAGGACTATATCCTCAACCTGATGGACACGCCCGGCCATGTGGACTTCTCCTATGAGGTCTCGCGCTGTCTGGCCGCCTGCGAAGGCTCGCTTCTGGTGGTGGATGCCAGCCAGGGCGTGGAGGCCCAGACGCTGGCCAATGTCTACCAGGCCATCGACCAGGATCATGAGATCGTGCCGGTGCTCAACAAGATCGATCTTCCCGCCGCTGATGTGGACCGGGTGAAGGAGCAGATCGAGGATATTATCGGGCTTGATGCGTCCGACGCGGTGGAAATCAGCGCCAAGACCGGGCTCGGCATCGAGGATGTGCTGGAAGCCGTGGTCACGCGCCTGCCCGCCCCGGCCGAGGGCGAGCGCGACAGGCCCCTGAAAGCCTCGCTGGTGGACGCCTATTACGACCCCTATCTCGGCGTTGTCGTGATCGTGCGCGTCATCGATGGCGTGCTGAAGAAGAAACAGAAAGTGCGCATGATGCGCACCGGCGCGACTTATGAGCTGGACCGTGTCGGCGTGTTCAGCCCCAAGCCGACCGATGTGGACGAGCTTGGCCCCGGCGAGGTCGGCTTCATCACCGCCTCGATCAAGGAGGTCGCCGACACCGCTATCGGGGACACGATCACCGAGGAAAAGCGCCAGTGCGACACGCCCCTGCCGGGCTATAAGGATGTCGTGCCGGTGGTGTTCTGCGGGCTCTTCCCGGTCGATGCCGGCGATTTCGACGATCTGCGCGCAGCCATGGGCAAGCTGCGCCTGAATGATGCAAGCTTTACCTGGGAGATGGAGACCAGCGCGGCGCTCGGCATGGGCTTTCGCTGCGGCTTCCTGGGGCTCTTGCACCTTGAAATCATTCAGGAACGCCTCAGTCGCGAGTTCGACCTGGATCTCATCGCGACGGCGCCCTCAGTGGTCTACGAACTCACCATGACCGATGGCACGGAGATGGCGCTGCACAATCCGGCCGACATGCCCGATGTGGTGAAGATCCGCGAAATCCGCGAGCCCTGGATCAAGGCGACGATCTACACCCCGGACGAATATCTCGGCGCGATCCTGAAGCTCTGCCAGGACCGGCGCGGCATCCAGACCGAGCTTTCCTATGTCGGCGGGCGCGCCATGGTGCAGTATGAGCTGCCGCTGAATGAGGTCGTGTTCGACTTCTATGACCGGCTGAAATCCATCTCGCGCGGCTATGCGAGTTTTGACTATGAGATTATCGGCCACCGGGCGGAAAATCTCGTGAAGATGAACATCCTCGTGAATGACGAGCCAGTCGATGCGCTCGCCATGCTGGTCCACCGTGACCGGGCCGAGGGCCGCGGCCGTCAGATGTGCGAGCGGCTGAAAGAGCTCATCCCGCGCCAGATGTTCAAGATCCCCGTCCAGGCAGCGATTGGCGGCAAGGTCATCGCGCGCGAAACCATCTCGGCCCTGCGCAAGGATGTGACGGCCAAATGCTATGGCGGCGACGCGACGCGCAAACGCAAGCTGCTGGACAAACAGGCCGCCGGCAAGAAACGCATGCGCCAGTTCGGCAAGGTCGAAATTCCGCAGGAGGCCTTTGTGGCGGCGCTCAGGATGGATGGGGATTGATCTCCATTGACACCTCATCAATTCCTCCCATATCGTAATTCAATAAGAAACGAGGAAGGATATTCGAGATGGAGCCGTGGATTCTCTGGCCGCTGTTCGGGTTTGCGATGTGGATGATTTTCGCCAAGGGCGGGGCGTGTTCACATCGGCGCGGCCGCCGCCGCGACGGTGTCAGCGCGCGCGAAGCCAGCAATGAGGTCGCCCGTCTGAAGGCCGAACTGGAGGCCTCCCACGCCCAGATCGAGGGCCTGAAGCGCCGGTTGGAAGCGGTGGAAACCATCGTTACCGATGAAGAAGCCCAGCTGCGCCGGGACTTCGACGCCCTGGCGCGCAGCTAAGCCTTAAAGCGCCGCGCCAAAGATTGGCGGGCAGTCTCTGGTTTCGGTGTTCAAGTCGTTCCCATCTTGGTAAACACGCCCATTGAGGTGCGAGTATGGGGAACATGATGCGTTACAAGAGCACGATTGCGTTGCTGATTGCCACGAGCACTCTGGCCCTGGCGAGTTGCGCGTCAGCGCCGGAGCCGGAGCCGTATACCACCGCGCCAGAAACAGCCGGCCCCGGCAGCGAGACCGCCGCGCCGCTGCCGACCAATCCGAATGTGGAGCCCTGCGATATCGGCGAGCTGAAAGTGTTCGACTGGCCGCCGCCGGAGCCCTCTACCAAGGTCTCCATCCCGCGCGGCCTGCTCCTGCTCGGCATTCCGGAGGAGGACAAGACCCTTGGCACCGTGGCCCAACGTCTGGAAGCCGCGCTGGTGGATGCCGGCTATGTCGAGTTCGGCTATCAGGCCACCGATTGCGCGGGCTTTGCGCTGGTTACGCGCATGGAGCAGATCGACGATGAGGGTAAACCACTGCAGGGCACAGCCCGGTTCGAGCCGCCCAGCGATGAGGCGCCCTGGTCGCTCGGCGGCTTTATCCGCCAGCTGATCGGTGCACCGCCGGGATATTACCGCCAGATCGTGTTTGTCGCGACGACGCGGCCCTATGAGGCTGAAAACCTTGCCCCGCCACCCAGCCGGGAAGATCTGGACCAGATGGTGGAAAATGCCGACGCACAGGCCCTGCCTGAAAGCATGGCGGCAGAGCCTTACACGCCTGCCCACAAGCTGCATGTGCTGATCTATGAATTCGAGAAACGCCGGGATGAAGACCCGATGCAGCTGATGCCGTCACGCCTGGCGGGGGTCACCCATGTCGAGGCCGCCGGGATTTATGACGGCCTGTCGGAGTAGGCAGCTTTTCTCTGCAAGTATTGCCGTTGGTTGCCGCAGGCACCGCGGCCCTCACCCCTAACCCCTCTCCCGCAATCCGGGAGAGGGGGACGCTTTTGGAGAGTTCAGCGCATCTGTTTCAACAGTGCGCCTCCCTCTCCCGGTCGCGGGAGAGGGACCGAGGGTGAGGGCCCCGGTGCTTGCGTGGCTGGAAAGTATTTCCGTTACACCTAAGCCTACTCGCCCGCTTCATCTTCCGGATGGCTGTAATCATGTACCGGATGGGCATGGCCGGGATCGTCGCCGGCCTTGTGCATGGCCACCACCACGCCTGAGAGAGCTATGATCGCGATCAGGTTCGGGAAGGCCATGGAGGCATTGGCGATATCGCCGAACAGCCAGAGCGTGTCCGTGTAATTGGTCGCCATGGCGCCCGCGAACACGACAATCACCCAGACATACCGGAAGGGATGGGTCGCCCATTCGCCAATCAGATAGGTCACCGCCTGCTCGCCATAATACGACCAGCCGATAATGGTGGTGAAGGCGAAGAAGAAGAGCGCGATGGGCACGATCCACTGTCCGCCGGGCAAGGCCGCCGCATAGGCGCGCGTGGTGACCGCGGCCGAATTGGCATCGGTTTCCCAGGCATGGTTCACATCCACCAGAACAGCCGGATCACTGGCCGCCGCCAGGGCATTGGCCGGCACCTCCACGCCCGTGGCCGCGCAGGCGGTGAGATAGCTCGCGGCAATTGCGCCATTCTCGGCGATAATCGTGTCGCGCCCCTCGGTATAGGCACTGGGGAAGAGGTCATCGACTTCTAGCTCCCCGGGCAGATCGACACCGGCCGCCTCGCATGTCTGCGCCGCCATCAGGGCGGGCGATTTCTTGAAATCGCCCTGCACGGTGAGGATGACCAGCGCAGTCATGGTGCAGATCACTATGGTGTCGATAAACACCCCGATCATGGCGATTTCGCCCTGCATAACCGGGTTTTTCGTCTGCGCGGCAGCGTGAGCAATCGGAGCCGAGCCCTGTCCGGCCTCATTGGAAAACAGGCCCCGTGCGATCCCGAACCGCACCGCCTGCATCATGCCATAGCCCGCCGCGCCGCCGACAGCTTCCTGCAGCCCGAAAGCAGACGTGACAATCTGCATGAAGGCGGCAGGCACCTTGTCGATATTGATCATCAGCACGATGAACGCGATCAGCACATAAAGACCCGCCATGACGGGCACGACCTTGCCGGCCACGCTGCCGATGGATTTGATCCCGCCGATGATCACCGCGAAGACAAGACCGGAAATGATGATCCCGACCAGCCAGTCGGGAATGGAAACCCCCATATGCGAGCCGGTTTCCAGCGCGGCTTCGGTGATCGAATTGGCCTGGATCATGGAACCCGTGGCCATGGCCGAGAACAGGGTGCCAAGGCAGAAGATAACAGCCAGCCAACCCCATTTTTTCCCGAGGCCATTCTTGATGTAATACATTGGGCCGCCATTGATGCGGCCATATTCATCGGTTTCGCGGTATTTCAGGGCCAGCGAGCTTTCCGAAAAAGCGAGCGCCATGCCGAAGATCGCCGTGATCCACATCCAGAAGATCGCGCCGGGGCCACCCAGTGTGATGGCGGTGGCGACGCCGGCCAGGTTGCCGGTGCCGACCTGGCCCGACAGCGCCGTCGACAGCGCCTGCCAGGGCGTGATCGCGCCATCCTCACCTTGCGCCCTGCGGCCCTGCCAGACTTCCGTCAGCGCCGGCACGAAGCGGCGCAAGGGCCGGGCGCCAAGGCGCACCATCATGAAAAGACCTGTCCCCAAAAGGAGAATGGCCAGCGGGCCGATCTGATACGGGAAGACGACCGTCTCTCCCCATGTGCCGCCCCAGATCAGTCCAGCCACATTCTGGATGAATCCAACAATCGCTTCCATGTGCAGCCCCGATGGTTTTGTTTACCGTTTGAGGGCACACTAGTCTCGTTCGCCGGGAAGGAAAGCGCAGAGCGCCGGATTCTCTGCGATCCGTGACAGTTCTGCGTCACGTGGGGGCAGCACCGGTCCTGGAGCAGGCAGTATGAAACGGTTCTATCATTGGCCACTGGATCCGATCGGGCGCACCGCGCGGCTTGTGCTGGCGGAAAAGCGGCTGGCGTTTGAAACTGTGGAGACCCGGCCCTGGGCCGTGCATCCGGATATGGACAGGTTTGGACCCGGCGCGGCGCCGCCCGTCTTCCTGGAAACCACCGGCGAAGGCCGCATCGTCCTGCTCGGCAGTCATGCCCTGCTGGAATATCTGGAAAGCGCCTACCCCACCCCACGCCTGCTGCCCGCCAGCCACCAGGACACAGCCGAAGCCCGGCGCCTGTGGCGCTGGTGTGAGGACAGTTTCAAACTGGTCAATGACAATCTCCTGGCCGAACGGATCACCCAATGGGTGCGCCGCGACCGCCAGCCAGACTCCGGCGCGCTGCGCAAGGGCGCCCATGCTCTGCGCGGGCGGCTGACCTTCCTCAATGCCCTGGCCGAGACCCGTTCCTATATCGCCGGGCGCCACCTGACGCTGGCGGATTTCTCCGTCGCCGCACATCTCTCAAGCCTGGATTATTTCGGCGATCTGGATTGGGACACCGTGCCGGACCTGCGCGCCTGGTATGCCCGCATGAAGTCCCGCCCCAGTTTCCGCGATGTACTGGCTGACCGCATTGAAGGCACACGCCCGTCCGGGCATTATGCCGACCTGGATTTTTAGTAGCATTTCAAACTTCAACGAAGATCGCTTTTCCTCCGCAGACACCTGCGAAGGCAGGTGTCCATCACCGACTTTCTCAGCCGGGAGCGCTCGATCGCATCTTTCCGAGATGGATGCCTGCCTGCGCAGGCATCTGCGTGCGTCTTCTACTTCCGCTGAAATTTTGAAACACTCTAAAAACTGAAAGTCAGCTGCAGATAGCCGAATGCGGTGCCGTCGCCTTCCGGGCCGCCTGGGACATTTTTCGCGAAATCACCGTAAATCAGCGCCGAGGCACCGATTTCGAGCCTCAAACTGTCCGGCACAAGCCAATAGCGGGCGCGGCCATCCAGGGTGTGGCCAATGAAATCGCCCGACTGGCCGGTCGGGTCGCGGCGGCGGGCGATCACCCAGCTATCGGTCTCTGATGCCAGGAAAGCCGCATGATAATAAAACCGGCCATCCCAGCGCGCATTGGGCTTCACTTCGACGCGAAAGCCGGGCGCATTCAGATTGGCCGGTGTCAGCGGACCGTGGATGGAGGTGTTGTTGAGGTCTGACCGGCGTGAGCCGAACAGGCGCTCATGCTGGTCAAAGTTCAGATCACCCGGATCCTCATCGCCGCTGGCATAATAGTGCTCATAGGCAATGCGCGGCTGCCAGGGCAGGTCGAACGTGTAGCCCAGCGCGAGAAAAGCCATTTGCGCATTGACCTCAAGGCTCTGCGTATCGGCCGGTGCACTGGTCGCATATCGCGTGCCCTGGCGCAGGGCCACTTCCAGATCCAGGTCCCACTGCCCGGTTTCAGGCTTGCGATAGAGGCGAAAGCCGGGCGCCGTATAGGACCGATCCGGGGTCTGGAAATCGCCGGAATCGCGCTCCTCCAGGCCATAGACATAGATCTCGCCCCAAAGATCTGGTGCAAGGCCCGGCAGAATGTCCGCGCGCCGGTAATGCAGGCCCCAGATGCGCCGCTCCCACTGTTCCTCATCGCCAGACAGCTCATTGTCATCCAGCGCGGGGCGTGTATTGGGAAAGCGCGCGGTTGGAACGACATAAATGGCGTGCAGCTCATCTCCGCGCGCGGCGGTTGAGACGAAATGCGCGCCGGTATAGCTCTTGATCACATTGGCGAAATCAACCCGCTCGATCTGGCGTTTCGAGCCGATCGATACGGTTTGCCGGCCCAGGGTGAGTCGGCTCGCCGAGCCTTCCCCCAAAAGGCCGGGCAGGGCCTCAGCACGCGCATAAAGCTGCAGAAAATCCAACGGATTGGCGATGCTGCTGGAGAGCGGCGTGCCCGCATCGCCGAGATAGGTGCGGCTGTCTTGCAACTCCATGCCAAAGGCGACTGGGCCAGCATCAGCCTCTGCGAGGAAAAGACTACGAAAAAGGAGCAGTTGGTCGCTGCCCTCCCGGCCAGCGCGAAACTGGCCCTCCAGACTTTCATACCGCACCCGCGCCTCGCCCTTCAGCGTCAGCCAGTCGGGGGCGTTTGCAGCCTCGTGCAAGCGGAAGGGAGGCTCAGCTCCAGCCACTCCCGATGCTTGCGCCAAAAGCGCAAGGATAAACAGACCACGCCACATTCTGCTTCCCCCCTGCCGCGAGGAAGACGCGGCGATCCTGAACTTTGGCCTTTATCTGTTATTCGGGCGAAAATTCAAATGATCCGGATGCATTTGCCGCAAAAACCACACGGCAGATATCTTCTGGCACGTCGTCAAACGGACATTCCGCCTCTGCCTCCGGCAGGGTAAGCGTCAAGGGTGCATCACCTGCCGCATATGTGCAGCTTGCAGACACCGCATCCCGAATGACGATGACATCGTGATCATCGCTGCCCCGCCCATCCATTTCGGCTGTGGCACTGCGCCCGCGCTGTGTGACGCCCGAGCATGCCACCTCCCAATCGCCCGCACCGCTGGCACGCACGACAAGATCGGAAACTGCGGCGCCGCTTGCGACAGGCACTGGCGGTGCACCCGCACACGCGCCGAGCACGAAGACTGCGGCAGAGAAGATGGCGTAAGTTTCTGCTGAACGGATCATGTCCGCCTCCCTTTCTATTGTAAGGCGAGGTTACATGATCCAGGCATTTATTTCAATGATTGATCGAATATTGAATCAACAGGATTCCGATCTTAGTTGCGCCAGGGGCGCGCAGACTTCCGGGTGTCCATGACAGCAGGTCTCGACCAGATAGGACAACATCCCATTCACCGCATCGATCTCGGCGCGATAGACCATGCGCCTGCCATCGCGCTGGACACTGACCAGGCCAGAATGGGCCAGAATGGAGAGGTGTCCGGACAGTTTGTTGGGAGCGAGCCCCAAAAGCTCGGCAATCGCGCCGGCCTGCATGCCATCACTGCCCGCTTCCATCAGCGCCCTGAAGGTCAGAAGTCGCGTTTCCTGAGACAGGGCGGAAAGTTGTTTCAAGGTTCGGGCAAGATCGGACATGTTCAAGACGCTTGGCTGAAAGTGTTTCTGACCTTACTGCAGCAAGACGCAATGGGAACGCCTGCGCTTGCAATAAAATCCCTTGAAAAGCCTGTTGATCAGCATGTGGTAAACAAAAACTCACTCGCTAGAGTGTAAACTTTTCCCCCGGCTTTATTAACAGACAAGCTCGCACTGCTACCCGGCTTCGCATGAGGGGGGACAGTTGATGAAGCTGCATACTATCTGGCGCGCAGGCGCGATGCCGTCTGATCCAATTTGTGTTGCCGACGAGGCTGGGACTGGGGCCTCTGCCACGAGGGAAGGAAGGCGCAAGGAGGCACTGCGCAACTTCTGCAAGCCTCATGGTATTGCCGCGGTCGAATTCGCCTTCATTGCCCCGCTCCTGGTCGTCATGATGCTGGTCCTGGTAGAACTGACCCTGCGCTATCAAGGCGTCGAAAAATTCCACCGCTATTCGAGCCAGGCCGGAGATCTGGCCTCTCGCAGTGTCGCTCTGACAAGTTCCGATATACACGCAATCCACGCCTCCGCCGGCAAAATGATGCACCAGGTCTCGGTCGGCGATGGAATGACCCTGACCGTTACCAGCATCGGCTTTGATTCCACCGGCACCCCAAAGATCCTCTGGCAACGCACGGAGCCGGAAAGCGAGGCCCATTTGCCAATCAACCTCGCCGATGCGGTCGCCCTCGGCTATCCCGGCGACACGGTTATCCGTACCGATACCCGGTTTATCTTCTCCTCCGCAATCTCAACGGCTTTTGGTCTGGAAGATATTGAACTGAAACGGAAAATGTACTTCCGGCCACGCTCTTCCCGCGTCATCACGATGGATGGCGAGGTCTCTGAAAATGGCGAAGACTGGGATGCGATCCCCGACAGCTGACCTGTTTCCTGCGCAGACACATGCCTCCAATCTGCTAAACACCTCCGCATGAGCCGTGAAGCCCATCTCAAATCCCACGCCACCGAGCTGGGCTTTGATGCCTGCCGGATTGCGCGGGCCGATGAAGCCTGGGCCGCCGGCGAGCGGTTGGCGGCATTTGTCGACGCAGGCCGGCATGGCGAAATGGCGTGGATGGCCGAGACGCTGGAACGCCGCGCCGCGCCCACCGCCATGTGGCCCGAGGCGCGTTCGGCAGTGATGGTCGCCATGTCTTATGGGCCAGGCCATGATCCGATGGAAAATCTGGCGCATGGGAGCCGCGGCAACATCTCTGTCTATGCGCGCGGGGCCGATTATCACGACCTGCTCAAGAAACGTCTGAAACAGCTCGCACGCGGATTTGCCGAAGAGACCGGCGAGCAGGTAAAGGTGTTCGTCGATACTGCGCCGCTGATGGAAAAGCCGCTGGCGGAGCGTGCCGGTCTGGGCTGGCAGGGCAAGCACACAAATCTGGTCTCGCGCGCCCTCGGCAACTGGACCTTTCTCGGCGCGATGTTGACCGCCGCCGAACTTGAGCCCGATGCCCCGGAAACCGACCATTGCGGCTCGTGCAGCGCCTGTCTCGCCGCCTGCCCGACCGAGGCCTTTCCCGCGCCCTATCAACTCGATGCCCGGCGCTGTATTTCCTACCTCACCATCGAACACAAGGGCCCGATCCCGCACGAGTTTCGCCCTGCCATGGGCAACCGGATCTATGGCTGTGATGATTGCCTGGCCGTGTGCCCCTGGAACAAGTTCGCTGTCACCGCGCGCGAGGCAAAGCTCCAGGCACGGCCGGAGACCACGCTGCCCCAACTTGCCGATCTTGCCCGGCTTGAAGATGCAGGCTTTCGGGAAATCTTCTCCGGTTCGCCCGTCAAGCGCACAGGACGCGCGCGGTTCATCCGCAATGTCGCCATCGCGATAGGAAACAGTGGCGAGCAGGACCTTGCCGAGGTTCTCATGCCTTTACTCGGCGATGATGAACCCCTTGTCAGGGGCGCCGCCATCTGGGCCCTCGCCCGCCTTGATGCGGACATGTTCCAGCGCGAGAGAGCGGCGCGTGAGACGACTGAGACAGATTCCTATGTTTCCACTGAGTGGCACCATGGCGCAGCTGAGTTGGCCTGAGATCGAATTTCGCCCACTGAAATGGGCATGGCGAGCGCTGCAGGTGTTTGCGGCCTATCTGCTGGCGCTGCATCTTTATGCTCTCGCGCTGATCTTCCTCGATCCTCCGGCCACGGCGCTGATGGCCCAGCGCGGTCTGGAGGGCGAGGAAATCCTGTATCACCCTGCCAAGCTTTCCGACATTTCTCCGCATCTGGTGCGCGCAGTGATCGCGGCTGAGGACACCAAATTCTGCCAGCACAATGGAGTCGATATGGCGGCGGTGCAGGAGGCCATAGACGAGTGGCGCGCCGGGGAGGGCCTGCGCGGCGCTTCCACCATTACACAGCAAACAGCCAAGAATGTCTTCTTCTGGAATGGCGGCGGCCTGCCCCGTAAAGTGGGAGATGCCTGGATGGCGCTGGTGATCGATACCAGCTGGGGCAAGCGCAGGGTGATGGAAACCTATCTCAACATCGCCGAATGGGGTGATGGCCTGTTCGGCGCGGAAGCTGCGGCCCGCAACCGTTTCGGCAAGCGCGCGGCCGATCTTTCCCCCTATGAGGCAGCTTATCTTGCAGCCGTCCTGCCCAGCCCGAACAGGTGGCGCGTTGACCCGCCCGGTCCCTATGTCCGTTCCCGCGCGGCCACCATCCGCGCCCGCATGGATGTAGTGCGCCGGGATGGGCTGGATGCGTGCGTTTTGGAGTAGCAGAGCGCCTTACGCACTCGCCCTGGGAGTTCCAGCTGCCATAAGCGCCTTTGCTTCATCACAGATCGGGCTATTAAAGCGCAAGGCATCGGCCATGTGATCGGCAAACAGCTTCGCCTTGCCGCGTAGTTTTCCAGAAGTCCACACACAGTGGACCGGCAAGGGCGCGCCTTCCCAATCGGGCAGGACACGCACCAGACGTCCCTCATTGACTTCCTGACAGATGAGCCAGTCAGCCGCGTAAAACAATCCAACCCCATCCAGAGCGCCCTGTAGCAGGATCTCACCAGAAGAGGCCAACAGCCGGCCATCCACATTCAATGTGACGGTCTCCCTGCCACGACTGAGGGTCCATTCACGCGCAACAGGGGACTGCCGAAAGATCAAACATGGCAGCTTGGCCACATCCTGCGGCGTTTCAGGGGTTCCATACTTTTCGAGAAAGGCCGGCGAGGCCCAGATGGCGCGCTGGGTTACGCCCATGCGC
>JALEGE010000169.1 GCA_022760335.1 Hyphomonadaceae bacterium | reverse complement strand
GACAGATAGAGGATAATGGTTAGCACGATACCGGCGGCCAGGGCGGCCCAGAAGGGCACGTTGCGCTTCAGGAGGGCCGGGATCAGCAGGAACATGGGCAGGCTTGGCAGCACATACCAGAAGGTCGCCGCCGAATGCTCGGCTAGGCGTTGGACATCCCCGGTATCGCGCCAGAGCCAGACCATGCCCAGCACCGAGATCAGCGGCAGGGAGGCGACAAGCGCGGCAAAGCCGGGGCTGCGCTTGCCGATCTCCGAAATCGCCAGGATGATCAGCGCCGAAAGGACGGTCTTGATGACGAGATACAGCATGGCCGGCTAGGGCTGGACGTTGAGGGTGAAGGCCACGCTGTCTTCAGAGCCGCCCGTCATGGTCTGCAGGAAAAGGCGGTGCGGGCCGGCGTCCTCGAAGGTCACGGCAAAGGAGAGGTCTGGTCCACCGCGTGAGCTGGCGCCGTGCGGATGGGCGCCCTGCGGGTGAGCGTGAACCATCTTGGTGGCGCCGGCATCGAAGCCGACCAGGTGGGCATAGGCGCCCATGATCGGCTCCAGAGCGGCGAAGGGGGCGCCATTGGCATCCGACACCGAGACGGTGAATTCGACCGTCTCACCAACCCTCACTTCGCTACCGGGGACCAGCGCATAGCTCAGCCCGCCAACTTCGGCGGTGAGGATGTTCTCGGCGCCGAGGGCCGGAGCTGCGTCTTCGCCAACAATCAGGGCTTCGGAGACGATCACCTGGCCTTCGCCGTCGCCATGATGTCCGTCATGGTCGCCGTCGCTTTCATGGTCGTGCGCGTCGTCCTCATGGTGGTGATCATCGTCATGCGCCTGATCCTCCTCCTCATGCGCATGGCCATGATCGTCAGAGCCCTCGGCCAGCGTGAAATCGGCCCAGACGCCATAGGTGCGGGCATAGGCTGGCGTAAAGGTGATCTGGTAGAGGCCATCCACGCCCGGTTCCGGATGCATATGGGTGTAGTCCTCAAGCCCCTCATCGACGATCATCACATGTAGCTTGTGCTCATGGGTTTCGGCGAGATCGTCCGGCGAGAGCGTCTGCCCGTTGGGTCCGGTGAGGATCAGCGAAACGGTGGACGGCTGGCCGGCGGCTGGCGGGGTCTCGATGACGAAGCCGAGATTGGGGCCGGACGCGGAGGTGCCATGGTCGTGATGATCGTCGCTATCCTCATGGGCATGACCATGATCTTCCTCGTCATGCGCGTGCGCATCATCGCTTTCGTGGGCATGGTCCGCGCCGGGGCCATGGTCATGGCCGTGATCGTCGTCTGCGCCGCCACACCCGGCGAAGGTCAGTGAGGCCAGTCCCAGGGCGGCCAGAAGGGCGCGGGTGGAAGTCCAAGTGGTCATAGTCTGTCTCCAGGGCATTGCGCGGGACGACCCACGCCTGTCTCTTTTGCCGGTGTCATTAGCCTTACTCTGCCGGTGCGGGAATGCTGGCCGTGTCCGCAATCTCGGAGGGATGCGCCTCACGCGCACCGAACCGCAGATAGAGGGCCGGCAGGACGATCATGTTCAGCAGCGTGGACGTGGTCAGACCGCTGAGGATCACCATGGCCATGGGCGATTGTATCTCGCTGCCCGGCTCGCCTGCCCGCAGCGCCAGCGGCACCAGGGCTAGCGCGGTGGCAAGGGCGGTCATAAGGATCGGCACGAGCCGCTCCATCGCGCCCTGGCGCACCGCTGCATGGAAATCGGTGGCCTCGCCCGTGTCCACCAGGTGGCGGATATGCGCGACCATCATCACGCCATTGCGGGTGGCGATGCCGAACAGGGTGATAAACCCGATAATGGAAGCAACCGACAGCACGCCGCCAGAGAGATACACCCCGACCACGCCGCCGATCAGCGCCAGTGGCAGGTTGACCATGACGAGCGTGGCATCGCGCGCAGAGTCAAACGCCATATAGAGCAGCACGAACACGCCGATGATGACCGCGATTGAAAGGATCGTCAGGCGGCTGGTCGCGGCATTGGCGCTTTCGAACTGTCCGCCATACTCGACATAATAGCCCGATGGCAGCTCGACTCCCGTGTCGATATTGCTGCGGATATCATTGACCGTGCTCAGCAGGTCGCGGCCCGACACATTCGCCATGATGACGATCTTGCGCGAGGCATTCTCGCGGCTGATTGTGTTCGGCCCACGGTCGCGGCGGATATCGGCCAGCGCCTTGAGCGGCACTTCCGCGCCGGTCGGCGTCACGAAACGGGCTTCACGCACGGCATCGAGGCTCGACACTGAGTCCGTTCCGTAGCGCACCACAAGGTCAAAAGCGGCCTGGCCTTCCAGCACGCGGCTGACCTCCGCGCCGGCAAAGGCCGCTTCGATCATCTCGGCCACATCGCCGGTGGTGAGGCCATACTGGCCGATGACCTCGCGGCGGAAATCGACGGTGAGAACCGGCACATCGGCCTGCTGTTCAATCGACAGGTCAACCACGCCCGGCACGCCCTCCATGGCCGCGCGGATGCGCTCGGCCTGGCGCCGCAATTCATAGAGGTCCGGGCCGAAGAGCTTCACCGCGATATTCGCCCGCGTGCCCGACAGCATGTGGTCGATCCGGTGAGAGATCGGCTGGCCAATCGTGATGTTCATGCCGGGCACAGCAGAGAAGGATGCACGCAGGTCTTCCAGGAACTCCTCCTTGGACCGCTCGCCCATGCGCAGCGCGACATCGATCTCGGAAGCGCTGACAGCCTGGGCGTGTTCATCCAGTTCGGCGCGGCCTGTGCGGCGCGCGGTGGCGACGACTTCCGGCTGCTGCAGGATGATCTCCTCGACCAGCTGGCCAAGCTCATCCGATTGCTCCAGCGATGTGCCCGGCAGGGTGACGGCGCTGATCGTGAGGCTGCCCTCGTTGAAGTCCGGCAGGAAGGACCGCCCGGCGGTGACCAGCAGGGCTGAGGCGGCGATCAGGCCGCCAATGGAGAGCGCTGCCAGCAGCTTCCAGCGCTTCAGCGTGGCATCCAGAACCGGCGCATATGCGGCTTTCGACACGCGCGACAGCCATGGGTCATGACCGGCTTGCACCGAACCGTCCTTTGGCATCAGGATTGCCGAGAGCGCCGGCGTCACGGTGATCGCGACCAGTAGCGAGGCAGCGAGCGCGATGACATAGGCAAGCCCCAGAGGCTGCAACAGGCGGCCTTCCACGCCCGACAGGAAGAAGAGCGGCAGGAAGACCAGCATGATGATCAGGGTCGCAAAGACGATGGAGCCCTGGATTTCCCGCGTGGCATCGGCAACGACAGCCAGCACGGGGCGCGGGGTCTCTGCCGACTTGTTCTCCCGCAGGCGCCGGGCGACATTTTCCACCACGATGATCGCATCATCGACCAGCGCGCCAAGCGCGATGGCCATACCGCCAAGCGTCATGGTGTTGATGTTCGCGCCGATGGCCTTCAGGCCGAGCACCGTGACGACCAGCGAGAGCGGAATGGCGAGCAGCGAAATCGTCGTGGCGCGCCAGCTCATCAGGAAGGCGAAGACGATCAGGATCACCAGGATCGCCCCATCGCGCAGGGCATGGCCAACATTGGTCACAGCAACGGAGATGAAGTCCGATTGGCGGAAGATGCGGGTTTCGATGCGCATGCCTTCCGGCAGGCTCGCCTGCGTCTCGGCAATCACGCGGTCGATCTCTTCGGTGAGCGCAAGCGTATTGGTGTCGGGTTGTTTCTGGATGCCAAGGATGACGGCATCATCGCCATTGTGCGAGCCGGTGCCGCGCTTCAGGGCCGGACCCGTCTCAACAATCGCGACATCGCGCACGAGGATGGAAACGCCGTCACGCACACCGACGGAGGTTGTGGCGATATCGTCGATCTGCTCAGCCCGGCCCAGACCGGTGATCAGGTATTCCTGTCCGCCCTGGGAGACAAAGCCCGCCGAGGAGTTGGCATTGGATTTCGCAACCGCCTCGGTCACCGCCTCCAGTGGCAGGCCATAGGCGGCAAGCCGCGCCGGATCGACCATGACCTGGTATTGCTTGGTGTCGCCGCCAATCGGAATGACCTGCGCCACGCCGGGCACGGCCAGGAGGCGCCGACGCAGCGTCCAGTCGGCAGCGGTCTTGATCTCCATCGCGTCGTGGCGATCCGACTTCAGGGCGATGAACATGATCTCGCCCATGATCGATGAGACCGGTGCCAGCACCGGCGGCGGCACGTCCGGCGGCAGGGTTTCCTGCACGAGCTGGAGCTTTTCCGAGACGATCTGGCGGGCGCGGTAAATATCCGTGCCCCACTCGAAATCGACCCAGATGATGGCACTGCCGACCGAAGTAGACGAGCGCACGCGGCGCACGCCCGAAGCACCATTCAGCGCGGTCTCAATCGGGAAGGTGATCAGCGTCTCGACCTCTTCTGGCGCCATGCCATGAGCCTCAGCCACCACGGAGACGGTGGGCGCTGTGAGGTCGGGGAAGACATCGACCGGCATACGCAGGGCTTCAATCGCGCCCCAGACCAGGAGGCCGACCGCCGCGATAATCACGAATAGCCGGTGGGTCAGCGATGCCTTGACGGTTTCGGTGATCATGACGCGGCCCCCTAGTGTGCGTGGCCATGCCCGGCTTCCGCCGGACCTGTTGCCGCCAGGTGCACGAGATAGGCACCGCGTGAGACGACGCGTTCGCCAGCCTCAAGCCCGGAAGCGATACCAACGCGGCCACCATCGCGCAGGGCAATGGTGACGACGCGGCGTTCCCAGTTCTCGCCATCGGCCATCACGAAGACGACATCCTGGCCAGCATCATCGATGAGCGCGGTGGCCGGGATGACCGGCCCCGTGAAGGTCTCCGAGGTGCGCACACCCGCCGTGACGGATGCGCCAGAACGCAGGGCACCGTCCGGATTGTCGAACTCGAAGACAACCGGCGCCGTGCGGGTCACAGGGTCGATCCCTGCACGCGCCGAGATCAGCCGGCCACCAAGGGCGTCCAGATCATGCACCGTATCGGCGCCGGCAATGCGGAAGAAAGCGCCTTGCGGTGAACCCAGGCGGGCCATGTCGGCTTCTGCAACACGGGCCACCAGACGCATCTGATCATCATCGAGAATATGGAAAAGCAAGTCGCCGGAGGAAACGAAGGCGCCGGGCGTAATGTTGATCTCGACCACGCGGCCATCAATCGGCGCACGCACCAGCACGCCACTGGACCCGCCAGCGGCCTGCGCCCGGCTCTCGGCGGCGTTGAAACGCGCTTCAGCCTGGCGTTCGAGGGTCAATGCCTCATCGACCCGGCGCTGTGGCACGGCGCCATCGGTGAGCAGGGCTTCCAGGCGGACCCGCTCGGCGCGTGCCGCTTCAAGTGCGGCCTCAGCGCTGGCGCGCTCTGCATCGAGCGAGGCGCGGTCCAGATCGCCGCCCAGACGCGGGGTGATCCGCGCGAGGATATCGCCGCTGCGGACTTCTGCGCCGAGATCGGGAAAACCGCCAGACGGTGCGCTGACCAGGCCATCTGCCGTGGCGGCCACGCGGGCTTCGGAGTTGGGCGATACCGTCAGCGTGCCCGGCGCGGAGACAGAGCGCGCAAGGGTCTCGGTCTCGACCGGCGCCGTGCCGAACTCGACCTTCCACTGCTGCTCTTTCAGGAAGGGGATGAGCGTTTCATCCTCGGCTTCCTCCGGCAGCGAGGCATCAGCCTCATCGACACTGCGAAAGACCTGATACTCGCCGAGATCATGCACAGAGGTCAGGTCGCCCGTGACAAGCTCGACCGTGACCCGGCGCCGAGCCGCGCTTCGCGGCGTCACCACGGGGCGGAAGATACCCGCTGTTGCGGACGGATCGGCGCGGAAAACCTCCTCGCCCACGCCGCCACCTGAGAGCCGCACAATGGCCTCACCCTCGGCGACCGGCGCGAAAGTGTCCAGCCGGGTGAAATGCGCCGCAAAGGGCGAGTCACGACCGACCGCAAGGGGCGGAAACTCAACGAAGAGTTCCGCCGTGCCGGTGAAATCGGTGACGACGACACCCCCGCCATGGCCATGCCCATGATCGTCTTCGCCATGGCCGTGATCGTCATCGGCATGCGCGTGACCGCCATCACCATGGTCGTAGCCATGATCGCTGGCACCGCAGGCGGCCAGTCCCAACAACAGGATCGGCGCAAGTAGAAGGGAAAGACGGGACATTACTCGGTCTCCGGAAGAAGTTCAGCCAGGGCAAGGGCGGCCTCGCGGGCATCGCGCTTGAGCGCCAGGCTTCTCAGTTCTGCGTCCCGGCCAGCGCCGAGCGCGTCGATGGTTTCGAAAACGCCGATCTCGCCGCCCTCATAGGCCGACAGCGCGATCCGGCGCAGTTCATTGGCCGATTGCAGGGCGCCCACATCGAAGCGCTCAGCGGCCTCACGCAGCGCGTTCACGCGGAAGCGCAGCGCATTGATATCAGCATTGATCCGGTCGCGGCTGAGGCGGAGCTGGGCTTGTGCGGCCCGTGCCTCGGCGGCGCGCGCCTGATAGGCGCCCTGGTTTCTGTCGAAGATCGGCAGGGGAACGCTGAGACTGAAAAGAAGCCCGGTGTCTTCCGATGGCCCCTCGGTCTGGCGCACGCCGGCGCCAACCGTGATGTCCGGCGTGGTGCGTCCAGCCGCTTTCTGGCGCCAGTCAGCCGCCTCGGCTTCGGCTTCAAGGGCGGCAATGGCGGGTGGCAGGGCGCCGTCCCCCGTCTCGCTCACGGCGGTCGGCAACAGCTCTCCGACCAGCGCCATGTCTTCGCTCACACTGTCGGAGCCGACCAGCACGGCGAGCGCCTGGCGCGCTGCGAACACATCCGTTTCGGCGGCGGCCAGCTCGCTTTCCTCAGAGAGCACTTCCTGGCGCACGCGCTCGACATCATAGCGGGAGGCATCGCCACCCTGCTCACGGCGTTCGGTGGCCGCCAGAAGCGCTTCAAGTTCGGCCTGATAGCCAAGATGGATGTCACGCCCGGCTTCTGCTGCGAGCAGGTCATAGAACCGACGGCGTGCCTCTGCGGCAATCAGAATGCGGTCACTGTTAGCACCAAGGCGGGCGGCGCGAACCGCAGCTTCGGCTCCGCGTTGGTCCAGCGACCGCCGGCCCGACACATCCAGCGTCTGTTCCAGCCGGATAATGGTTTCAGAACCATCCCCGCCAAAGCCTTCCGCGCCTTCGCGCTCAATGCTGGCAACCGGGTTTGGTCGTGTGCCCGCCGTGACGAGATCACCTTCTGCAACGGTAATGGCCGACTGCAGAATTTCTGCAGCATCAGGGCGCTCTACGGCGAGACGGGCCGCATCATCGGCTGTCAGTGTCTGCGCCGTTGCGACAGGCGATGCGAGGAGCGCGAGCGAAAGCGCAAAAAGCCGACTACGGATCGGTTTTTTAGGCGCAGATATGGATGGCCATCTAGTCATTCGGGATCAGTTCTCTAGGGACAGGAAGAAGTCTTCGATCTCGTGATGGATCGGTTCGGCGGCGAGGAAGAGCGCAGCTGCGGACAGGAGCGCAATCGACGCAAACAGTGCAAGGCTGAGCGAGGTCGGCAGGAAGTTCGGCGCGATCAGGGCGCGCGTGCGCTCCTCGATATCGGACTTGCCGAAAGCCACGCAGACCGGAGGTGTCGGGGTATCGAAAGTCTGCTTCAGACGGGCCACGGCGAGCAGCGTTTCGGCCACCGCGATCTCGCCATGGCGCCGGGCAGACACGCCATCACAGAGCTGTTCCTGGGCAAGCTCAAGCTCTGCCGACAGGCGCCGCTGGCTGGCCGGCAAATGTCCGATACTGAAGACGCGGGTGAGAACGCGGACAAAAGCATCCCGGCGCGCCATGTGGGCGCGTTCATGCGAGAGGACGATCTCGGTTCCCTTGCCGCCAAGGCGTTGGCGCAACCCTTCGCTGACAAAGGCACGCGGACGCAGGAGACCAGCAGACAGGGCAACAACCCGGTCGGTTTCCAGGATGTGGCTGCCGGATGCGTCCTGCCGGGAGGTCATCTCCAGCAATTTGAAGCTGCGGCACGACTGCGCGGCGAGATCGAACGCGGACAAGGCAAGCCAGACCAGCACCGCGCCAAGGCAACCGGCGCCCAGCATGGTGAGCACCACACCGCCCTCAGGCTGGGCATGAGCCGCGCAGGAGGCAAGCTCGGCATGGCAATGATGACGGATCAGGTCGAGCGGTAGCGCATGGCTGGAAAACGCAATGATGAGTGCTGTCCCGAGACCCGCCAGGAGCGGCGCAACCAGCGCCAGGCTGAGCACACCGGCGCGAAGAGCGGGACGCACACGCCGCAACACCGGCATGACAAATGGCGTCAGCACGGCAGCGGCAAGGCCAGCGACCACGCTTACCGCCGCGCCGCCCAGAATGGCGATCCAGACCTCGACCAGGTCGATCATGCCTCACCCTCGCGCGCGGCCTTGGCCTCAGCCACCAACTGTTCCAGCGCTGCCAGTGTTTCGTCGCTCGCCGAGGCGGTGAGACCGGCAAAGGCGGCCAGCAATCCCTCGCTGCGGCGTGCGCTGAACGGCGCCAGCGCTTCATCGACAAGCCGCGCCATGACAGATGCGCGTTCCTCGGCAGCGGCATAGACATAGGCATGAGAAACCTTGTCGCGCCGCAACAGGCCTTTTCTGTAGAGGCGCTCAAGCGTGGACTGGACGGTGGAAAGCGTTATGGCGCGCGAGGCTTCCAGGCGCGCATGCAGCGCCCGCGCATCGGTTTCCCCTCGCGCCCAGATCACCTCCAGAGAGGCGATCTCCAACGGCCCCAACTT
>JALEGE010000168.1 GCA_022760335.1 Hyphomonadaceae bacterium | reverse complement strand
TATCAAGCGTCAGGGCCGACTTCTGCTGACGGCACAACTGATCGGCTCGCTGGCCATTCTCATCATGCTGGCGCGCCCGCCACATTATGTCTTTCTCTCAATCGTCTTTATCTGGGGCATCGCCGCGGGCATTTCGATCGCCATGAGCCGCTCCATCGTGCAGAACGCCGCGCCAAAGGATCAACTGGCCCGCGTGCTCTCAATCTACCAACTCGGCTTCATGGCCGGTGCTCCCTTCGGCGCCGCGATCATGGGTTTCATCACCGATCTCTTCCCGAACGAGCCCCAGCGTGTGGCCATCATTCCCGCCGCCGGCATGGTCGTCCTGATCGCCTGGATGGTTTTGCGCACGCCGATCTGGAACATGAAGAATGACGAGGCGCCCTAGCCATGTGCGGGCGCTTCTACCGTCATTTTGTAAGCTGGGAAGATTACCGCGCCTGGCTCAATCTGGTCCCGCCGGAAGAGGTCGACCCGCCCGAGGCGACCTACAATGCCGCCCCGATGAGCCTGCAGCCAGTGATCCGCCCGCGAGAGCGCGGCGCGGGCCTGGAAATGGCCCCCATGCTGTGGAACCTCATCCCCTCCTGGTGGCACAAGCCGCTGAAGGAAAAGACATTTCCAAGCTTCAATGCGCGCGCTGAAACCGTGGCGGAAAAGCCGGTCTTTCGCGGCGCTTTCCGCTATCGCCGCTGCCTGGTGCCCATGTCGGGCTTTTATGAGTGGACCGGCGAGAAAGGGTCAAAAATCCCCTTCGCGATCTCCCTGCGCAACCGGCGCTGGTTCTGCCTGGCGGGCCTCTGGGACCGGGCCATGATCGATGGCTCGGAGATCGACAGTTTCACCGTTCTGACCACGCAACCGAATGACCTGATGGCCGGCATCCATACACGCATGCCGGTCATCCTTCGTCCCGAAGACTATACCCGCTGGTTGGATCCCAAAAACAGACTCGTGGATGACCTCTATGAGCCCTTCCCGACTGCCGACATGCAGGCCTGGGTTGTTGGGCCAGATGTCGGAAATGTACGGAACAACCATCCGGGCCTGATTGAGGAGGTCTAGTTCGTCAACTGCCCACGCCCGGTGCCGTGATGCAGGGCGCAGATCAGAGTGAAGAGGCGGCGAGCCGTGTCGAAATCGGTTTCCACCTTTCCTCTCAGGCGCTCTTCAACGAGTTCAGAGCCTTCATTGTGAACTCCGCGCCGAGCCATGTCGATCGCCTCAATCTGGTGCGGGGACTGGGTGCGGATCGCGTCGTAATAGCTCTCACAGATCATGAAATAGTCGCGAATGACACTGCGAAACGGGCTCATGGACAGAATGAAAGTGTGTACCGGTGCGCCCGCATCATCGCTGATATCGAAGACCAGCTTGCGTTCCTGAAGGGACAGCCCAAGCCGGTAGGGGCCGCCTGCATGCTCAGTCACGCCGAAGACATTGTCCTCGATCAGATCGAAAATCGCGACACGACGCTCATGCTCAGCCTCCGGGCCGGAAGCGGCAAGCGTTGTGTCATCGATCTCGATGGAGATGAGCCGGTTGTCCGACATCGGGTTCTGCTTCGCGCCTTGTGCCTAGTTCCGGCGGATCGTGACAGAGCGCCCATGGGCGGGCAACCCCTCAGCTTCTGCCAAGACGGCAGCCGCGTCCGCAAGCGCAGAAAACCCTTCCGGACCAGCGCGCTGTACGCTCATGCGCTTGATGAAGTCATAAAGCCCAAGGCCGGAAGAAAAACGTGCTGCACGCGAGGTCGGCAACACATGATTCGATCCGGTGACATAATCACCCAGCGCCTCGGGGGTGTGATGGCCGAGGAAGACCGCACCGGCATGGCGGATTTCAGGCAGAAGCGCATCGGGATCCGCGATCGCCAGCTCCAAATGCTCCGCGGCAATCCTGTTGGCCAATTCCGCAGCCGTTTCCAGGCTGTGCGCAATGATGATGGCGCCATTCTCGCGCCAGGCCTGCTCGGCTACAGCTTGTGTGGAGAGCTGCGCCAGCTGATCTTCCACAGCGCGCGCAACAGCATCGCCAAGCGCCGCATCTGTCGTGATCAGGATGGATTGTGAACTGGGATCATGCTCGCTCTGGCTGAGCAGGTCTGCGGCGACCCAGTCCGGATTGGCCGTCTCGTCCGCGATAATCAGGATCTCTGATGGCCCGGCGATTGTATCGATTCCGACATCGCCAAACACCTGGCGCTTGGCCTCTGCAACCCAAGCATTGCCTGGCCCGACAATCTTGTCGACCGGCGCCAGATCGCCCGCGCCATAGGCCAGCGCGGCCACAGCCTGCGCGCCGCCAATGGGATAATAGGTGTCCACGCCCGCACGATCAGCAGCATAGGCCACAGCCGGCGCCAATTGCCCATCCGGCGCCGGGGCCACCATGACAATCCGGTCAACACCGGCAATCTTCGCCGGAATGATATTCATCAGAACCGAACTGGGATAGCTCGCCCGCCCGCCCGGCACGTAAACACCAACACTGTCCAGAGGCGTCCAGCGCCAACCAAGCTCCACGCCTGCCGCGTCGGTGAAACTGTGATCGGCCGGGCGCTGGGCCGCATGGTAGGCTGCAATCCGCTCGGCGGCGAAGTCGATGGCGTGGCGCAGTTTGGGGGGACATTGCGAAGCGAGCCCCTCCAAATTGACCTGCTCAGCCTGCAGGGTCCGGGGATCCACCTCCAACCGGTCGAATTTCGAGGTCAGCTCAGCAACCGCGGCGCCGCCGCGTGCACGCACATCTGCGATGATATCGAAAACTGTGGCACGCAGATCACCAGCATCTTCTCCACGCGGACGCTCCAAAAACGCCTGGAAAGCCGTTTGGAACCCTGAATCCCGCGTATTAAAACGCGCCACCATCAGCGCCGCCTCCGCTCATGGTCCGGTGCAGACCGGGTCGGCCAGGATTGCTCGGAATCCAGAAGCGTCACATCCAGTGCCTCGACCTCCAGCGCGATCTCACCATCGCCTGCCAGAAGAATGGTCAACGTACCGCCAGGCGGGGTTTCGCCCGGGGTGAACTGTACCTGAAGGACGGAAATCACAAGCTCCGGCTCATTTTGCGGCAACCCGCGCACCCGCGCGGAAAGGACACCATCAATCGCTAGGAGCGCCCGGACACGCTGCTTTTCGCCACCCTCTTCCCAGCGATAACGGTTCAGTTCCATCGTAAAGCGACGCTGGCGCGATTTGAAACCGAGATTGCCCGCCTGGGTCACAGCATCCTGGACCGCAGCGGAAATGACCTGCAGATCGCCTTCATCCTCGGCAATCAGACGCAACCCTGCAGATCCGGACATGTCAGCCCCTGTCTCTTATTCCGATAGCCGCGTGACATCCGCCCCGCAGGCTGAAAGTTTGCGATCCAGGCCCTCAAAGCCACGATCAAGATGATAGATGCGGTTGACCACAGTCTCCCCCTCTGCGGCAAGCCCCGCAATGACCAGAGAGACCGAAGCGCGAAGATCTGTCGCCATCACAGGCGCACCTTGCAGGTGTTCGACGCCTTTCACCACAGCCTCGCGCCCTCGAACGGTGATATTGGCGCCCAGACGTGAGAGCTCGGGTGCGTGCATGAAACGGTTCTCGAAAATATTCTCGCGAATGATCGATGTGCCGTCGGCCATGGAAACAAGAGCCATGAACTGAGCTTGCAGATCCGTCGGAAAGCCGGGATGGGGCTGGGTGTCGATATCCACACTGCGCAGGCGTGTGCCATTGCGGCGTACGCGAATCGTACCCGCCTCGGGATCTGCATCCACGGTGACACCGGCCTTGCGCAAGGCAGAGATTGCCGCGCCGAGCGCATCGACCGGCGCATGAGTGAGAGTGACATCGCCGCCCGCCGCCGCGGCAGCCATCGCATAGGTGCCCGCCTCGATCCGATCGGGCATCACCGCGTGCGATGTGCCCGAGAGGCTCTCCACGCCGGTGATTCGTATTGTATCTGTTCCCGCGCCGGTGATTTTCGCGCCCATTGCATTCAGACAATTGGCAAGGTCGGCAATTTCCGGTTCACGCGCGGCGTTCTCCAAGATCGTCTCACCCTTGGCCAGGGTGGCCGCCAGCATGGCATGCTCCGTTGCGCCCACCGAGGGGAAGGGAAAGTTCACATGCGCGCCCTTCAGGCCGTGAATGGCCGCTGCCTTCACATAGCCTTGCTCGACCAGGAGATCAGCGCCCATGGCCTCAAACGCCTTCAGATGCAGGTCGACCGGGCGCGCACCAATGGCGCATCCACCTGGCAACGAAACAGTGGCATGGCCCGAGCGCGCGAGAAGCGGGCCGAGCACATTGAAACTCGCGCGCATTTTCCGCACCTGCTCATAAGGTGCAATCGTGCTGGTCAACTCGGCTGCATTGAGATGACAGGTGGATGCCCCCTTGGGCCAGAAGACTTCCACGCCCAGGGTCGCCAGCAATTGCGAGAGGAACCGGGTATCGCTGAGATCCGGCATGTTCGAAAGCTGAAGCGGCTCAGGCGTCAGAAGGCACGCCACCATCAGTTTGAGGGCGGAGTTCTTGGCCCCTGAAATCTCGATCTCGCCGTTAAGCGGACGGCCACCGCGAATTTGAAGTCTGTCCATTCGCGCTGGTTACAGCGCGTGGCGGGCGAGGAAAAGGCTGGATTGCGGTTTAAGCTGGGCCGAGCTGCGCTCGAACGGGCTCGAACTCAGGCTTCCAGCACGCGTTTACGTTCCGAACGCCAAATCTGAAGGAAAGCTGCCGCCCAGCGCCGTTCCTGGAAAATCAGGGTCTTCAGGACACCGCCATCCACCTGGTAACCTGTTTTCACCATGATGTCGGGCGCTTCTTCTTCCGGTTGGCGCACTTCGACATCACACATGTGCGCACGCCATCGCGCATAAGTCTCGATTGCATTGGCCAGACGCAGATCATCGCCCGGACGCTTCAACCCCAATTTCACAACAACATCAGCCATATTTTTATCCCCACCAATATAAATTCTTACGTTACGGTAATTCTTCGCACCTGCACAAATCAACCATCCAGCGCTTGAATTCCACATCTATGGATTCGCCTCTCTAGCGAATTTCATGCCAATTGAGCGTCACATTGGCGCTCTTGCGAAACATTCTCAAAAAGACTAGCTCTTCATGACAGTCTGGAGTTGCCCAATGTTCCGTCCCCTGAAGTCCCGAAGTCTGGCTTGGCTGGCGCTTGCGCCAGCCTTGTTCGCCGCAGCCTGCTCTGGCGCGGAATCTCCAGCAAGCAGTGCCGACCAGCCGGCCACACATGGCGTGCTGAACATCTATTCCGCCCGGCACTATGATTCAGACAAAGCGCTGTATGATGCATTCGAAGCTGAAACCGGCATCAAAGTACGTGCGCGCGAAGCCGGTGCCGCGCAGCTTCTGGAAACCATGAAAGCCGAAGGAGATGCCAGCCCGGCCGATGTGATCCTGGCCTCCGATGCGGGCACACTCTGGCGTTTCCAGGATGCCGGCCTGACCCAGCCGGTACAGTCTGATGCATTGGAGGCGGCCATCCCGGCACGTTTGCGAGATCCCGATGGTAACTGGTTCGGCCTCGCCAAGCGTTTCCGCACCATCGTCTATGACATCAATGCTGTGGAGCCTGGCGAGGTAGATGAATTTGTCGATCTGGCCACGGCGCGGTTTGAAGGCGAAATCTGCGTGCGCTCCAGCTCGAACATCTACAATCTCTCCCTGCTCAGCGAACTGATCGAACGGAATGGGGAAGAGGCCGCCGCTGACTGGGCCGGCGCCATCGTCGACAATTTCGCCCGCGATCCGGCTGGCGGCGATACCGAACAGATCCGCGCCGTGGCTGCGGGTGCCTGCACTGTCGCCATTGCGAACCATTATTACTGGGTGCGCCTGGCCAGCAGCGGCGCCCAGGCAGACCGCGAAACCGCCTCAACCACCGCGCTCTCATTCGCCTCGGCGGGCAATGGCGCGCATGTGAATGTCACTGCCGGCGCCGTGGCCGCCAACTCGCCCAATCGCGAGAATGCCGTGGCTTTCCTGGAGTTCCTGGCGAGCCCTGTAGGCCAGGCCATGCTTGTAACCGAAACCAAGGAATACCCTGTGACAGCAGGCGTGCCCCTGCCCGAAGGCCTGATGGAATTGCCGGCAGACCTTAGCGAAAGCGACCTGCCGCTGGACGTGCTCGGCCGCAACCAGATCACAGCGCAGCAAATCTATGACCGGGCCGGGTGGCCATAGACATAGTGACCGTCGTTCCGCGTTCCCTGGCTCTTCCTGCCTGGACTGCTCAGCTGCCGCTGGCGCTGATCACGCTTGTCCTGGCCACACCTGTTCTGGCTGCCGCGCTGAGCGGCCTGCTCGCAGGTGGCGGGGAGACCTGGCAGCATATTCTCGCCACTGATCTCTGGTCGACGACCCTCACCACAATCTTGATGCTGGCGCTGACCGGCGCACTGATCCTGGCAATCGCCATTCCCGCGGCCTGGTTGGTGACCATGTACAGCTTTCCAGGGCGGGCCATATTCGAATGGCTTTTGATCCTGCCGCTCGCCGCGCCGGGCTATGTGCTGGCAATTTCCTATTACGACCTGATGAGCGTCTCCGGGCCGCTGCAAAGCGCGATCCGCAAGGCTACAGACTGGGGCGCGCGGGACTATTGGTTCCCGGACATCACCTCCCTGCCCGGTCTCTGTTTTGTCCTCGCCGTAGCGCTCTACCCTTATGTATACCTTACTGCGCGGGCAGCTTTCACCACCACCTCGATCTGCGCGATTGATGCAGCGCGAACCCTGGGCGCCCGACCAGTCTCCGTGCTTTGGCGCGTCGCCATCCCCAGCGCGCGACCCGCCATCGTGGCGGGTCTGACTCTCGCCTTGATGGAAGCTGCGGCAGATTATGGCGCGGCCGGGTTCCTCGGCGTGCGCACACTGACGGTTGGCCTCTTCCGGGCCTGGTCGAGCTATGGCGATGCCGCCGCCGCGGCGCGCATGGCACTGATCCTGCTGGCGCTGGCGATCGGCCTGCAATGGCTGGAGCGACTGCAGCGGGGGGAAGCCGGCGTGCAGGCGACATCAAAACGCTGGCAGGCGCTTGAGCGGCCACGTCTCGCTGGTGCATCTGGATGGCTGGCCGCCGGTTTTTGCGGACTGGTCTTCGCTCTTGGATTTGGGCTGCCGGTCCTGCGCCTTGGATGGATCGCGCTGGAAACCGGCGATCATGGCGCGAATTTTGGCGGCGCGTTGGTCACCTCCCTCTTGCTGGCGAGCGCTGGTGCTGGCGTCAGCTTCCTGATCGGCATCACTATCGCGCTGTACGCGCGGCGTGGCTGGCTTGCGCGACTGGCCAAGCTGGCCGCTTCAGGAGGCTATGCCGTGCCCGGCGCCGTATTGGCACTGGGAGGTCTGGTGGCGCTCAGCCAAATGGGTTTGAACATGGCCGGCGGGCTCGCTCTACTCATTCTGATCTGGATCTATGCCGCGCGTTTCACCGCCGCTGGCGCCCAACCCATGGAGGCTGCCCTCGCCCGTGCGCCGCGCTCCATGGGCGATGCCGCCCGCGCCCTGGGCACGCCGCCGCTGCAACGGATCTGGCGCATTGATCTGCCGATCGCTTTTTCAGGCGCGCTGGTCGCCGCGCTGATCCTGTTTGTGGAGATCCTGAAGGAGCTGCCCGCCACGCTGATGCTGCGCCCGGCCAACTGGGACACACTGGCCGTGCGCGCCTATGCCTATGCCAGCGATGAGCGCCTGGCAGCCGCCGCGCTGCCCTGTCTCCTGATTACCGCCGCTGGCCTCGTGCCCGTGATTTTGCTCTCCTGGCGTTTGTCCAGAGCCCGCCCCGGAAGTTGATCTGACATGTCCGCCCCCCTCGCCCGCCTGACTGCCAGCCATGTTACCAAACTTTTCGACGGGAAAACCGTCGTCGAGGATGTCAGCCTGACACTGGAACCACACACCATCACGGCCCTTCTGGGGGAATCCGGCGCCGGCAAGTCCACATTGCTGCGTTTATTGGCCGGGCTTGAGGATCTTGATGCCGGTGAAATCCGCATTAGCGGGCAGGTGCTTTCCACACCGCACAAAACCGTCCCGCCAGAGCGCCGCAAGACGGGCTTGATCTTCCAGGATTTTGCCCTCTTTCCACATATGACGGCTGGTGAGAATGTTCGCTTCGGGCTGTCACATCTGCCAAAACCAGACGGCAAGGCCATTGCCCAGAGATGGCTTGAGCGTATGGGACTGGGCGAGCGTGCACATGCCTATCCGCACCAGCTCTCCGGCGGAGAGCAACAGCGCGTCGCAATCGCACGTGCGCTGGCGCCAAAACCAGAGGCTATGCTGCTGGACGAGCCTTTTTCCGGCCTGGACCCGGCATTGCGAGATGAGGTCGCCGACTTCACGCTCGGCGCAGTACGTGAAAGCGGCCTGCCGGCCTTGCTTGTCAGCCATGATGCCCAGGCTGCCATGGCGCGGGCAGACCGCATCGCGATCATGCGCGATGGCAAACTGGTGCAAGTCGGCACACCGGATGAGGTTTACGACCATCCCGTTGATGCCGGAGTTGCCGCCGCATTGGGCCCGGTCGTGACGCTGTCACCAGGCGAGATACCCGATGGCTTGTGGCCGAAACGGCTTCCGCCCGGCGAGGCGCTGACCTATCGCGAGGAAGCTCTTGTTCCGCATGAGGCCGGTAAAATCAGCGCGCAGGTGACTTCCATTCGACGGATTGGAGCGGATGTCCGCGTTATATATGAATGTGGCGGGCAGCATCTGCCTGGCAGGGTCGCGAGTCAGAACCGACCTGTACTGGGAGACCAGGTGAAACTGACTCTCGATCCGTCTGCGAGCTTTGTGTTCAAGTCCCCTTCATCGGGCCGGGCGCAATAACGATTTTGTCATACTGCGTTGGGGAACTGGCCATGCCTGTGCCATGTTCCTAGCCTAGATCAGGCTTGTTCGAGTGGAAAATGCCCATGATTACTGCCGTATCGCGCTATCTCCTGTTTGCCCTGACCAGTCTGATACTGGCCATGGGCGCAAGCGCGCAAAGTCTGATCCGAGACACTGAGATCGAGCATACGCTGCGCGACTGGACCAATCCGATCCTGGATGTGGCCGGGCTCAATCCCGATGATGTCGGCCTTTATATCATCAATGATCCGTCTCTGAATGCCTTCGTGGCCAATGGTCAGAACATCCATCTCCATACTGGCCTGATCATTGCGGCGGAATCGCCCGGACAGATCAAAGGCGTGATCGGTCATGAAACCTGCCATATCGCCTGCGGTCACACGGTCAGCCGTTCGCAAGCTGCCGCAGTTTCCTCGCGTCCGGCCCTGGTCTCGATCGGTCTTGGCATTCTCGCCATTGCCGCAGGCGCAGGCGATGCCGGCGCGGCGCTGATCGCAAGCTCTCAACAATTTGCGGCCCTGAACTTCTTCCGCCACACTCGCGCCGAGGAGGCCGCCGCCGACCAGGCCGCCGTGGCCTACCTCTCCCAACTCGGCGAATCCCCGCGCGGGCTTGTGGAATTCTTCGAGAATTACCGTTATCAGGAAGTGCTGTCGGATGCCCGGCGCTATCCCTATTTCCGCGCCCACCCGCTGGCCTCCGACCGGATCCGCACCACACGCCAGCTGGCCGAGGAAACCGGCTTGATGGATGTCGAAGCCGATCCGGAGACCTTGCATGAATTTGATATGATGCAGGCCAAGCTGATCGGCTTCCTGCAACCGCCGCCCCAGGTGTTCCGCCGTTATCCGCAGACCGATCAAAGCATGCCGGCCCGCTATGCCCGCGCCGTGGCCTATATGCAGGCCGCCGATATGGGCCAGGCCGTCAACGAGATTGACAGCCTGATCGAGGAAGAACCGGACAATCCCTATTTTCACGAACTGAAAGGCGACATCCTGTTTGATGCTGGCCGCGTCGCCGAGGCGGTCCCCTCGCATCAGCGCGCCGTGGAGCTGATGCCGAACCAGCCGCTCTTGGAAATCCGCCTTGCCCAGACCCTCGCCGCGCGCGCCGAGGAAGGCGATTTTGCCGAAGCCGAAGATGCCCTGCGCAGCGCGCTGTTGGTCGAGCCCGGCAATGCCTTTGCCTGGCGCCAAATGGCGGTCGTGATGGAGCGTCAGGGCCGCACGCCCGAGGCCCAGCTGGCCACGGCCGAGTCCGCATATTATATCGGCGACCTTGCACGCGCGAATGTCTTTGCCGGGCGCGCACGCAATGATCTTGAGTCTGGTACGCCGCTTTACCGCCGGGCTTCGGACATTCTGGCAATCACCGATCCGCGCCTGCCGGAAAACCGCCCCTTCTACCGCAATGTGCGCAACTGACAGCCACTCACAATCACAGCTTCGTCATTGCCCGGCTCTGGACGTGCATGGACGCAGCAGGCAAAGGCTGTCAGAAATTGCTCTTATTCGCGGCACCGTCCGCAGCGACATCAAACGGTGAAACAGACATGATGCAGAAACTCTCCGGCCTCGCGCTTGCCCTTTCCAGCCTTCTCCTGCTGCCAGCCTGTGCAGAGGAAACGGCCTCCGCCAGTACACAATCCATGACACGCGCCGAGGTGGAAGAGATTGTGCGCGACTATCTGTTGGAAAACCCGGAAGTGATCGAGGACGCGCTGCTCATCCTGGATGCTCGCCAGAAAGCAGAAGAAGAGCGCGCCGCACGCGAAGCCCTCACCGCCAATCATGACGCGCTCTATCAAAATGCAGCCGATTATTCCATCGGTCCTGATGATGCCGAGGTAACGGTGGTCGAGTTCTTCGATTATCGCTGCGGCTATTGCAAACGCTCAGTCGATTATGTCGCCGGACTGCCTGCAAACTATGAGGGCAATGTCCGCGTGGTCTTCAAGGAACTTCCGATCCTGTCATCGGAAAGCCGGATTGCTGCTCGCGCCGCGCTCGCCGCTGGTCTGCAAGGCAAATATTTCGAGATGCATGTGGGCCTGATGGAATCGCGCGGCAATTTCACCAATGCCGAGATCAACATGATCGCCCAGGAGGCAGGGATTGATGTCGAACAGATGCGTGAAGACATGGAAACAGATGCGGTGAATGACCAGCTTGCCGACAGCCTGGCCCTGGCCCGCGCTCTGGGCGTCACCGGCACACCAGCCTTCTTCGTGGGTGACACACGCGTGCCTGGCGCGAATACGCCGGCCGTGACGCGCCTGATCGAGGATCAGCTGGGTTAGTTCACCAAGACCTGCCCTATCAAAGGGACCGGCTGCTGATGTCCGCGAACACCTGCGAAAGCAGGTGTCCAGGGATAGGTCTATCAACCGGGAGCGCCTGGCGCATCTTTCGTCCATGGATGCCTGCCTTCGCAGGCATTTACGCAGAGATCTTGCGCCATCAAAGCGCAAGATGCGCTGCCCTCAGATCAACCCCGCCAGAGGTGAGGACGGATCAGCATAGCGTTTCTTCGACATGCGCCCTGCCAAATAAGCCTCGCGCCCGGCGATCACGGCATGTTTCATCGCCCGCGCCATACGGATCGGGTCCTGGGCTTCGGCGATGGCCGTATTCATCAGAACACCATCGCAACCGATTTCCATGGCCACGGCGGCATCGGAGGCCGTGCCGACACCAGCATCGACAATCACCGGCACGCGTGACTGTTCCACGATCAAGCGGATATTCAACGGGTTCTGAATCCCGAGCCCCGAGCCGATCAGCGAGCCGAGCGGCATGATCGCGCAGCAACCCGCATCTTCCAACTTGCGCGCATAGACCGGGTCATCGGAACAATAGACCATCACCTGGAAACCATCCGCGACAAGTGCCTTTGCCGCCTCAAGCGTGGCTTCCATATCCGGATAGAGCGTTTTCTGGTCGGCCAGAACTTCCAGCTTCACCAGATCCCAGCCACCCGCCTCACGCGCCAGACGCAGGGTGCGCACGGCCTCGTCGGCTGTGTAACAGCCCGCCGTATTGGGCAGATAGGTAAACTCGTCCGGCGAGACATGATCGGTCAGCCGGTCCTCATCCGGGTTAGAGAGGTTCACCCGGCGCAGGGCCACCGTGACCATCTCGGCCCCGGCGGCACGGGCCGCCTCGGCATTTTGGGCATAGCTGGCATATTTGCCGGTGCCGATAATGAGCCGGGAAGTAAACGCCCGCCCGGCGATGATGAGTGTGTCGTCTGTCATGATGTAGCCCTTGATAGAAGAGCGCTGCAAAGCTGGCTAGCGGTCATAAGCGCCTAGCCGCCACCGACAAACTGCACCACTTCCAGCCGGTCGCCCTCCTCCAGCATCACCTTGCCATGCTGGGACTTGGGAATGATTTCCAGATTTCGCTCGATCGCGATGCCGCGCGGATCACCGCCCAGCGCGCTGACAAGATCGGCAACACTGGCACCATCAGCCAATTCGAAAGGCTCACCATTAAGTTGAACCTGCATCTTGTCGCCTCCTTCAGGCTTGCCTTGACGGGCGATTGCCGCCAAGACCTTTCATGTCATGACCAAGCCAATCTATGTGCTCGGCGGCCCAAATCTCAACCTTCTGGGTACGCGCGAACCTGACATTTACGGACATACCACCCTGGCGGACATCGAAGCCATGGTGCGCGCCCATGCGGCCGGCGCCAATGCAGTCTTTCGTCAGACCAATCATGAGGGCGAACTGGTCGACTGGATCCAGGAAGCTGGACGCGAGGGCGCGGCGCTGATCTTGAACGGCGCGGCATACACCCATACGTCCGTGGCCCTGCATGATGCGCTGAAATCCATCAACATCCCGATTGTAGAAATCCACCTGTCCAACCCCGCCGCGCGCGACACCTTCC
>JALEGE010000167.1 GCA_022760335.1 Hyphomonadaceae bacterium | reverse complement strand
GGATATCTCTGGAATGACGCTTGATGGGTCATCCGTGTATGTTTGGACGGGGGTGATGTCAGTCCGTCCCGGCGCGGAAGCGATCATAGATCCGGGTGCGATACTGGCTGCCAGGACAATTGATTCACTCATCCACATTCCTGTCGGCGCAAGACTGTTGGCGGAAGGTGAGGTCGACAACCCGATCGAGTTCACCGCACTTGGCCAATTGCCAGGGTTTGCTCCGTCAGAAACGACCACTTGGGCCGGTATTCATATCGATGGCGATGCGCCAATCAGCGGCGGGACGGACATTTCCTACCCTGGTGGCACCTTCGGTGGGACCAATGCCGATCATGATGGCGGCGTGTTGAAGTATGTGCAGATTAATTCGGCAGGATCTGTGGTGGGTAATACCAGCTTGGCCCTGAACGGCGTCGGCGCGCGAACGGAGCTGGCATTCATCGAAATAAATCGAGCTGGCGATGATGGACTGGTTATCCACGGTGGCACTGCCCAGTTGTCCAATATAGCGATCATAAATCCGGGTGATGACGGATTGGATTTTACCGGTGGCTGGAAGGGACAACTGGACTTTCTCTTGGTCGATGGTCGGCAATCTGCCCAATTCGATAATGGGATAGAGGGTGATGGACGGTTGGGAGGCGATTCCGGCGCCCCCTCAGAACCATTGATTTCTCACTTTACACTACTCGGTGGCGAGAACTCAGATACTGGCATTCTTCTTAAGACAGCCGCTGGAGGTCGGTACCAGAATGGTGTGATTTCAGGGTTCAATGTCGGTGTGGATTTGGACGCCCCAAATGGATCTGGGCCGCTTGCTCCGCTAGCCTTTCGCAGCAATCTCTTCATCGGCCCCGGCAGCTTGTTTGCCAATGATGGTGACGAACCAGCCACTACAACTCAGTCGTTCATCCAGGATGCTGCGGCACTCACGGTTTACATTGCTGCGCCGGATGGAACAGAACTTTCCAGTGAAGGCTTGCCCGGCCTCGGATTTCCGTCGGTCACGGTCACGGGCAATACCACGAACTTTGCGGGTGATATTGTCGATCGAGTCGGGGCGTTTGCTTCAACCGAGACGCCTTGGAATACATGGCTCTCCTCATGGTCTTCGAGCGTTCTGCCGGCAGAGCCCACTGGGACTGAACTGGCGGATGTGATCATTGCAACATGGCAAGACACGACAACAGACACCTCACGCGGGGCTCCGGTCACGTCGACCAATGGGGCGGGGGGCGATGACACTCTCTATGGCAGTGGGCGCAATGATGATCTGAATGGCGGAGCCGGCAATGATGTTGTCTTTGGAGCCGCAGGTGATGACCGATTGGTGACTGGTCTTGGCATTGATGTGATCGATAGTGGAGATGGCGTCGATACTTTGATCTTTGAGGCAGCGTTTAACGAAGCCAGCATCGGTTTCGGCGAGGATAGTATTTCGGGGTCTCTGGGATCTGCCAGCTTTCAGAATGTTGAAGCTTTCGTGGTCGACGGAACAGCGGTCACTTCTGTAGGGGGCTTGCAGCTGAATGCATCCGCTGCACCTGCTGGCGTAAATGTGTACGGTTCAGATCGTGCCGATATGTTTATTGGGTCGTCTTTCGAAGACCAATTTCGAGACTCGGGCGGGGCCGATACCTATACCGGCGGAGATGGTGCCGACACATTTGTGTTCGATCTGTCTGAGGCTGGGCGAGGAAACGGGGACACGATCACAGATTTTCAAGATGATGATCGGTTAATATTTATCTCTCTCGGCATATCAGGTTTCGATGCTCTTATTCCGACATTCATTGGCTCGGAGGCCTTTTTTGGCGTGCCGGGTCAATTCCGAGTTGACCGGAGAGGGGCGCAAACAGTTGTCCAGTATGACGCTGATGGGGATGGCGTTTCAGACAACTCAATAATCCTCGATGGGAATTTCATACTCGCAGCCGATGTCGAGATCATACCGCTACTTGGAATCGACGTGGATCTTTTCCAGGTTTCCATGATCGTGGACCGAGACAATGGCGAGACGATTGGCGATGACATTCTAACCGGAACATCTGCAGCAGATGTCCTCTTCGGCGGGATTGGCGATGACCTGATTGAGGGACTGAGCGGCCCAGATACTCTGGATGGAGGAGACGGTGTCGACACATTGTCTTTTGTGTCTGCGCTGAGCGGAATTACTGCGAATCTTTCGAGCGGCATTGCGACTGATGATGGGGGGGACCGGGACGCTATCTCAAATTTTGAGAACCTGGTTGGCTCCATGTTCGACGATGTGCTGAGAGGGGACACAGGCGCCAATCGGCTCGTTGGAGGAAATGGCGATGACCGGCTTTTCGCCGTGGGTGGCAATGGCAACGAACTCATTGGCGGGACTGGCTCAGACAGCCTTTTTGGAGGTGATGGTGCCGACACGCTTGATGGTGGAACAGGCGATGACTTGATTCAGGGCCTCGGCGGTGACGACACAATTCGTGTTGAGAGCGGGAGCAATGTAATTTTCGCCGGTGAAGGCAATGATCAGGTCTTCGGCGGTATTGGTGACGACACGATCGATGGTGAATCCGGAAACGATGTGATCTTTGGTGACTTCGGAGACGACAGTATTCGGGGTGGTGCGGGCGCAGATGAGCTGAGGGGCGAAGCCGGCAATGACACCTTGTATGGCGAGGATGGAGATGATCGCATTTCTGGTGGAACCGGGAATGACACCATCTTCGGTGGAGGTGGTGCAGATGATCTCACTGGTGGTTCAGAAGATGACGCCATTTTTGGCGGAGACGGCAATGATCTGATCCAGGGACAGGGGGGCAATGATGATCTCTCCGGTGGTTCGGGCGACGATTTGATTCGCGGCGGGTTGAATGATGACCTGCTCGATGGTGGCGATGGTGACGACCTCCTCATCGGTGGTGGCGGAGTGGATCGTTTCATCGCAGGTGCGGGTGATGACTCCGTCGTCATCGACAATGACGACATCCGTCAGGATGAGTCCGGCCGGCCACTCGACATCGGTGGATCAGGTTACGACACTTTGATCCTTGCACCTGGAAGCACTTTCGCGACCAGTGTTTTGGAGCGTTATGGCTTTGAAGCATTCGTCGGCGCTGAGAATGATGATCGAGTGCGTGGGCGCGATGATAATGTTTCCTATCGGCTTGAGGGACGCGGTGGTGATGACGAACTTCAAGGCGCGGGCGGAGACGATACTCTTGTTGGGGGCGCCGGCGCCGATACGCTAACGGGAGGCGATGGCTTTGACTTTGCGTCTTACGAGGATGCAACCGCACGCGTCATAGTGAGACTCTCCACAGGACGAGGAAAAGAGGATGTTGCACAGTCTGACTTGCTCTTCAGTATTGAGGGGCTTGTTGGCGGCAACTTTAATGACGCTTTGTTTGGTTCGGACGTCGACAACACTCTGATTGGCGGACTTGGGGACGACTTTCTCGATGGACTGGATGGCGATGATCTCCTCGTGGGCGGAGCAGGCGCCGACCGCCTGGTAGGCGGCAATGGAGTTGACACAGTTTCCTTCGAGTACGCGTCAGAACAAGTCGCTATTGATCTGCTGACTGGCGATGGACAGCTTGGTGATGCCGAAGGGGACATATACCAGGAAATTGAGAACATCATTGGAGGGCTGGGGCATGACTCGCTTTTCGGAGATTTTGGTGACAATCAAATCTCCGGTCGTGGTGGAGATGATTTCCTCAAAGGTCTGGACGGGGCCGATATCCTGATCGGTGACGATGGCAGTGACATTCTGATTGGCGGAGCTGGTATGGACAGTTTCGATGCCGGAGAGGGGAATGACACGGTCTACCTTGACGGCGATGACTTGCGGTTCAGGGCTGGCAGCACCACGGACCGCGACTTTGGCGGGGCTGGGTATGACACGCTCATACTTGAGGCCGGCACGCAGTTTGTCACCAATGGCCTCGGCGCTTTCGGATTTGAAGCCTTCCGCGGCGCAGAACTCAATGACAGGGTGCGCGGAAATATCGCTTCGGTCGATTATGATCTGGATGGTGGAGGCGGCGATGATGAACTCACCGGCAATGACGGCAATGATGTGCTGCGGGGCGGGCTCGGCGTGGATATCATGCTCGGCCTGGACGGCGATGACACCATCTATTTCGAGACCGGCGATGTGCGGATGAATTCGGCCACAGGCCGCGCCCTGAATATGGGCGGGCAGGGCCGGGACACCTTGATCCTGGAGGCCGGGACCCGTTTCGTGACCAATGGTCTGTCCCTCTTTGGGTTTGAAGTGTTCCGCGGTGCAGAGTTGAACGACCGTGTCCGCGGCAATTTCAAGTCCGTAGAATACGATCTGGATGGCGGAGCTGGTGATGATGAACTTACCGGCAACAACCAGAATGACCGTTTGGTTGGCGGCGTCGGCAATGACATTCTGGATGGTGGCGCTGGAGACGACACCTTCGTTTTTGACGCCAGTCATACTGGCCATGATGCCGTTCTCCGCCTGCAGGATCGCGACACAGTGTTGTTGACGGGTTTTGGCTATGGCGATGCGATGGACGCGGCAGGTGATTTCACCCAGGCTGGCGCAGATGTCGTCTTCTCTAATGGTGGGGTTACCGTCACCTTCCAGAACAAGGCTCTGTCGTCGGTCTTGGCCACCGTCGAAGTAGACTTGACGGTGAGCCCGAGCACAGATGCCGCTCCTGCACAGATGGGGGCAGCTGTGAAGGAACCGGTGCCGGTTGCTGTGACAGGGGAGATCCATGCCGAAAGTTTCGATTTCACCGGTCTAAATGCTCCAGAGGAGCCTGCAGAGCTGGCCCTGGAACTGGCACTTGTCGCCAATCTGGACATTGAGATTGGCATTATTGATGCGCACCATGGGTTCGATATTCGCTTCGATGGCCTTGAACTCAGTACTCCTTGGCACGGCTCCGACGATCTTGAGACAATTGAAGGCTGGGGCTGATCAAAGTCAAAAGGCAGGGTGGTTCTCGGAGGACAGTCTTTGTGATGATCCGACCAGGCCTGCGAACACTAGTAGAGCTTATCCTTGGGGGATGCTGTTCATTGTCCGTTGCCTGTGAGCGCTAGTGGCGGAGGAGGAGGGATTCGAACCCCCGGAACCTTTCGGCTCAACGGTTTTCAAGACCGCCGCAATCGACCACTCTGCCACTCCTCCGCACCAGCGCGTGGGTTTAATCCGTCTCGCCACACAAGTGCAAGCACCCTTGCCACTTAACTGTGCCGGCTCTGCAGCAGGGCGGGTAAACAAAAGATTGCCAGATCCGCGAAAGCCTTCAGGCCACGTTCACGATAAATGCAGTCTGCTTTGGTAAAGATGGGTTCCAAGGCACCAAGAATGGCGCCGGGAACAAGGGTAGGGTGACGCAGCCCGATCCGAACTCAGAATGAGGGTGACATGATGATGCGTTGGGACTCCACATCCAGATTTGCCTTGGCCGCGGCTTGTGTCCTTGGCCTGTCCGCGCCCGGTGCGCTGGCGCAGTCCTCACGCGATCTTGCCCCCATCATCTACAAGACACCCGACGGGCCTACGCCCGGAACGCAAGTGCAGGTGCCGGCGAGGGCAGGGGGGCAACTGAGCATCCCGGCACAGGGCGTCAGCGGGCCTGCAGCACGCCCGCGCATCGAGTTCCGCTATCCCGACCAGCCTAACCGGATCTATTCCGGCGGTGCAGCAGAAGCGGCGCAAACTTCGCCACAAGCAGCACGTCAGTATGCGCATGTCGACACCACCCCGGTTTACCAGCAGCCGGTTTCACCAAGCCCGGCGCCCAGTGCTGGTGGCTTCGATGCCCGCGCCACGGCGGCGCGAATTGCGGCCCAGCAGCAGGCCGCTGCAGCACAGGCCTCGCAACCTCAGCCCCAGCCGGCCGCCGACTCCTATTCCCTGCCGGGCACGCTTCATCAGCCCCAGCAAGTCGCGTCTTATGATGAGACGGGTATCGCCTCGACCTATGGCGACGGCTTTCAGGGCCAGCCGACGGCCAATGGCGAAATTTATGACGAGAATATTCTGTCAGCGGCGCATCCCAGCCTTCCGCTGCCGAGCCTGGTCCAGGTGATCAATCCGCAGACAGGCCGCGAGCTTGTGGTGCGCGTGAATGATCGCGGCCCCTTTGTCGATGGCCGGATGATCGATCTCTCCCCCAAGGCCGCTACGATGCTCGGTTTTCAGCCTGGCACGGAAGCTGAAGTGCGTGTGCGCTATCTCGGCCCGGCGGCGGTCCAGGCGGGGCCTGAGCCGCGCTGGGTCGCTGATACGGTCGAGACAACATCCGCGCGACCGGTGACGGAAGTGGAATTGCCGGGCCTTTCAGAGACCGTTGCACCCGCGCCCCAGCCTGCCCCTGCAGTGTCAGCACAGCCTGTGCTGCAACCTACGCCGAATTATCAGGCCACCGCGAATGGCGCCTATTTCGTCCAGATTGGTTCTTTCGCAAATATCGGCAATGCCGAGCGCCTCAGCCGCTCGCTCGATGCGGGCGTGAATGTGAAAGTGGTTCCGGCCCGTGTGAACAATGCCGATTATTTCCGTGTCTGGGTCGGTCCCTATAGCTCGCACGGCCATGCAGACCGCGTGCGCGCTGACATGGCCCGCCGCGGTGTCGCCCAGGGCGTCGTGGTCAACGGGCGCTAATCCCACAGCTTTGCGGTTGACGCCGCACCAGAAGCAACGCTTTTTCGGTCAGGACTGGCCATAACTTGGCCATGCGCAGGGTCCAGCCTCTTGGCGGATCTGCCAGACCGGGAGCGTTTGCCATGGTGCGTTTTGTCTTTCTCTTTCTAGCCGCTGCCCTTTTTTTGCGCGGGCCCCTGGCTCTGGCGCAAGGCATCGACAGCGAGGCCTCGCACGCCGTGATCATGGACTATGCCACCGGTGAGGTGCTGTGGGACAAGAATGGCGAGGAGGCCATGATCCCCGCCTCCATGACCAAGATGATGACTGCACATCTGGTGTTTGATCGGTTGCGCGCGGGCGAACTGTCCCTGACCGACCAGTTCACCGTGTCGGAAAATGCCTGGCGCAAGGGTGGCTGGGCTTCGGGCGGCTCGACCATGGGACTGGCCGTGGGCGACCAGCCGACGGTCGAGGAGCTTTTGCGCGGGGTGATCATCCTGTCGGGCAATGATGCTTGTATCGTGTTGGCCGAAGGTATTTCCGGCACCGAGGAAGCTTTTGCACGCGAGATGACGGCCACGGCCCAACGCATGGGGCTCACCACGGCGAGCTTCCGCAACGCCACGGGCCTGGATGAGGAGGGCCACCGGATTTCAGCGGCAGATCTGGCCCGCCTTGCACGTCTCACGATCCAGGATTTCCCGGACTATTATGCTTTCTATTCCGAAGAGGCCTATGAGTGGCGCGGCATTCGCCAGCCCAACCGCAACCCGCTTCTGGGGCGCACTGAAGGCGTCGATGGCCTGAAAACCGGCCATCTGGAGATCTCCGGCTATGGCCTGACGGCGTCGGCCAAGCGTGGCGAAGACCGGCGCATCATTGTGATCAATGGCATGGCGAGCGAAGGCGATCGCGGGCGCGAAGCTGAGCGATTGATGCGCCTGGCTTTCAGCGCTTTTGAAACGCGCACGCTGACGGCGGACAATCTTGTTTTGCCTGTCCTACCGGTTTGGATGGGCGAGCGCGAGACGGTTGAGGTTGAGTTGGCTGATCCACTGGTGCTCAGCGGTATGAAGCGCGCCTTTGCGGATGCAACGGTCGAGATCGTCTATCAAGGCCCGCTGGAAGCCCCTGTCGGCGCGGGGGATACGGTTGCAAGCCTTGTGATCACCCGTCCGGGCGAAGACACGGTGAGTGCACCGCTGATCGCGCGCGAAAGCATTGCAAGGACTGGATTTTTCGGACGTGTGCTGGACGGGCTCAATCGTCTGATCTCTGGCGGAGAAACATCCTGAGCGGGCTGTTTCTCACGCTTGAAGGCGGCGAAGGCGCCGGAAAGTCCACGCTCGCCGGGCATCTTTCTGCCTATTTTGCCGGGCGCGGCATCGCCCATATCCGCACGCGGGAACCAGGTGGAACGCCGGTCGCCGAGACCTTGCGGGACATCGCACTTTCCAGTGATCTATCTGGTCTCACGACAGCATTGATCATGAATGCCGCGCGCAGTGATCATCTTGAGAAAGTGATCCGGCCCGCGTTGATGCGTGGCGATTGGGTATTGTGCGACCGGTTCGCCGATTCCACCCGCGCCTATCAGGCCGCCATGGGCGGTGTGGAGCCTGAAATTCTCGATACGCTGGCAAAGCACATCGTTGAGGACACCCAGCCGCACATCACGCTGATCCTGGATGCGCCACCTGAATTGTTGCTGCAGCGCCGGGCAGAGCGTGGAGGCCCGAAGGATACGTTTGAAGCCCGCAATCTCAAATTTCACGAGACCATCCGGGCGGAGTTTCTGGGCATTGCCGACCGTGCACCGACACGCTGCCGCGTTTTGGATGCACTTCTGCCAGAAATGGAACTTGCCGAGGCCGCCATTGCTCTGATCGAGGCGTTTGAATTGCGTCAGCGTGAAGATGGCTGATATCGCCTGGCCACTTTTGGGACATAGCGAGGCCGAAGCCGCGTTCCGTGATGTGGCCGAGCGTGGCAAACTCCACCATGCTTGGCTTCTGGAAGGGCCGTCCGGAATCGGCAAGTCGCGGCTTGCCTGGCGTATGGCGGCCTATCTGCTCGGCGCCCGGCCGCTGGAGGGTGCGCGCCTGGACGCAGCAGTGAATGATCCCGTCGTTGAGAAGCTCCTTGCCGGTGCGCATCCCGACTTCCGCGTGCTGAAGCGTGAGCCGAATGACAAGGGCAAGTTGCCGCTCTTCATTCCAGTGGATGCCGTGCGCGAGGATTTGGTGACTTTCCTGACCTTGAAGCCCGCGCTGGGTGGACGGCGCGTGTGCATCCTTGATTCTCTGGATGAGCTGAATGCCAGCGGCGCGAATGCGCTGTTGAAATCCGTGGAGGAGCCACCGCCAAACTGCATTCTGATCCTGATCCATCATGGCGAGCGCGCACTGTTGCCAACGATCCGTTCGCGGTGCCGGCGTTTGCGCCTGTCTGCGCTTTCCGATGCAGATGTGCAGGCTGTTTTGGTGGGTCAAAGCCTTGATATTTCATCAGAAATAAGAGGTTTGGCCGCGGGCCGGCCGGGCGAGGTCGTGCGCCTGGCTGAGCCCGGTGCTTTGCCGGCAATTCGGGCTGCGCGCACCATATTGAAGGGGCTTGAGCGTGGCGAGGCGTCTGCGCACGGGGCGGCCTATCTGCCAGCATCGGCCAGCGATGGCGCGTTTCACGCTTTCACTGTGACCCTGCAATCCGGGCTTGGTGAGATGGCCGAGCAGGATGCCCGCATGGCGGAGGCCTGGCTGTGGACCGCGCGCCTCCTGGAGCAGGCCCAGCGCGACGCCATGGATCGTGGTCAGACATTGGCAAAACTGCTCACGGGGCTTCAACAGCAGCTGCAAAAGGTCTAACCCGCGCGGCATGTTTGATACCCATGTGAATCTGCACGGCGAGGCTTTTCAGGACGATCTGGAAGATGTTTTGACGCGCGCGCGGGCGGCAGGTATTTCGCGCTTCCTGACCATCTGTGATCGCTTCGACAATTTCCCGGCTGTCCATGCCATTGCGCAGGCAAATTCCGATATCTGGTGCTCGGCTGGCGTACATCCTCACCATGCCAAGGAATTCCCGGATCTGCGGGCGGAAGATCTTATCGAAGCAGCTCAGTCTGCGAAGGTCGTCGGCATTGGTGAGACAGGGCTGGACTATCATTATGGCTACAGTCCCGAGGCCGATCAGGTGCGCAGCCTGCACGAGCATATCACCGCCGCGCAGGAGACCGGCCTACCGATCATCCTGCACACCCGCGAAGCCGACCCGCAGGTGATCGAGATCCTGAAGGCGCGCCATGCCCAGAAAGCCTTCACGCCGTTGCTGCACTGCTACACAGGTGGGCACGATTTGGCCGAAACAGGCCTGTCTCTGGGCGGTTATGTATCTGTCTCGGGCATCCTGTCTTTCAAGAATGCCCATGATGTGCGCGACGTGATATCGCGAGTGCCAATGGACCGGCTCATCCTTGAAACCGACTGCCCGTATCTCGCGCCTGTGCCGCATCGCGGACGACGCAATGAACCGGCCTATCTGTCAGATGTCGGCGCCGCGCTGGCGCGTCTGTTTGATATGGATCCAGGCGCGGTCGCGCGCGTTACCGAGGCCAATGCAAGGCGCCTGTTCTGGCGAGTGGATGCGTGACCGACACACTGCGGATGACACTGTTAGGCACTGGCTCGTCTGGTGGCGTCCCGCGGATTGGCGATGATTGGGGCGTATGCGACCCGAATGAGCCACGCAATCGCCGGCTGCGCTGTTCTGCCTTGGTTGAGCGTTTCAATGGCGAAAGCTCGCGTCCAACGCGTGTCCTGATCGATACTGCGCCGGATTTGCGCGAGCAGTTTCTGGCCGCTGGCATCCTGGAGCTTGATGGTGTGGTCTACACCCACGACCATGCCGATCAATCGCATGGCATCGATGATTTGCGGCCTGTGGCGTATCAGATGGGCCAGCGCCTGCCGGTCTATCTGGATGCACAGACCGCCGCCACATTGGTGCGCAAATTCGATTACTGCTTCGAGGGAAGGGGGGGATATCGGCCTATCCTGGAAGCCCAACCGCCGATCCGTGAAGGGGAGCCGTTTCAGGTGGAGGGGCCAGGCGGGCCGATCCAGATTCTGCCCCTGCGCCAGGTCCATGGCATGATCACCTCGCTGGGCTTTCGTATCGGTGACATGGCATATTGCAATGATGTCAGTGATCTTTCTCCGGAAAGCCTGGAGTCGCTGGAAGGCGTGCACACATTCATCATTGATGCGCTGCGGCGTACGCCGCATGTCAGCCACGCACACCTGGCGCAATCCTTGTCCTGGGCCGAGCAGATCGGCGCGGCGCATACGGTGCTGACCAATCTGCATATAGATATGGATTATCGCGCGCTGCTGGCCGAGCTGCCAGACGGTGCCGAGCCCGCCTATGACGGGATCGTCCTGGAAAGACCTTATGTAGAATTTCCCATAATGTAGATTATGCGACTTTTCCTCGAAGCGGCCGGTACGCTCCAACCTGGCCGCATCCGCACGTGACGGGTCTGGCGGTTTCGCTTAAGGCCGCTCTTGTGAAACCAACAGACAGCGAGTGGCCCACATGTCCGACACCCGCCCGCCTTCCCCGTCCAGCAGCCATCTCGCGGCCGGTAGTGCCTTTGCCAGACTGTTGCAGATCATGCAGGCACTGCGCACGCCGCAAACGGGCTGCCCATGGGATCTGGAGCAGGATTTCTCGACCATAGCGCCCTACACAATCGAAGAAGCGTACGAAGTGGCCGACGCGATTGAACGAAACAATATGCCCGAGCTGCGTGACGAGCTGGGAGACCTCCTTTTCCAGGTCGCGTTTCACAGCCAGATGGCCGATGAGGCCGGTCATTTCACCGCTGCGGATGTCGCCGAGGCAATCGCGCAGAAGATGGTGCGCCGTCATCCGCATGTCTTCGACCAGCCTGACGACCGCGACGCAGACGGCCAGACTGTCGCCTGGGAGGAAATGAAAGCGGCCGAGCGCGCAGCAAAAGGTGCTGACCGCTCTGTCCTGGACGATGTGGCCCTGGCCCTGCCGGCCCTGATGCGGGCTGAAAAGCTGCAAAAGCGAGCTGCGCGTGTGGGCTTTGACTGGACCGAGCCTGAGCCGATCTTTGACAAGCTGGGCGAGGAAACCGAGGAACTGAAAGAGGCTATGGCCAGCGGAGATCAGACGGCCGTGGCAGAGGAAATGGGCGACATGCTGTTTGTTTGCGCCAATCTCGCCCGGCGCCTGGGCGTTGATCCGGAGATCGCCTTGCGGGCGGCAAATTCAAAGTTCGAGCGGCGCTTCCGGGCCATGGAGGCTCTGGCATCTGAACGCGGCGAAGCTTTTGGTGATCTTGATCTGGAGGCACAAGAAGCGCTGTGGCAGGCCGTAAAACAAAAAGAACGTTCGAAAACAGAGATCTAGATCAGATCAAGCTCCGGAAACTCCCCGGCAAACTGCCCGCGCGTGGCTTCGGTCAGACGCACATTTAACCGGCTATCTCCAGTTTCCAGGGCCGTTTCCGCCGTGACATCTCCATGGGCGTGTAACCAGGCCCTGGCGCGGCCATCGCGGGGCGACAGGAGTAGCGTATACTCCCGCGTTCCGCGCAGCAGCATGGCCTCAATACGGGCCACCAAGTCCTCCATCCCCTCCCCTGTCAAAGCTGAGACCAGGACGGCAGGTGGGTCTTCTGACAGCGCGGCAGCATTACGCAAGCCATCGCGGCGATCAGGAGCCACCGCATCGGCCTTGTTCCAAGCCTCGATCAAGGGTGGCAATGGCTTGCCGCTCTCTTCTTCCAGATGTGCCAGAACTTTCAGCACATCGGCGCGTTGAACCTCGTCACTTTCGCTGGCCCGATCGCGGACATGGATAAGGAGATCGGACTCCACGGCCTCTTCCAGCGTGGCCTGGAAGGCGTCAATCAAATGTGTGGGCAGATCTGTAATGAAGCCAACAGTATCTACCAATGCGGCGTCGCCAATTACGGGCAGATCGATGCGCCGGATGGTTGGATCCAGGGTTGCGAAGGGCATGTCCTTCGCCAATACGGTGGCGCCCGCGAGCCGGTTGAACAGGGTCGACTTCCCGGCATTTGTGTAACCGACAAGAGAAATCACCGGCGTGCCAGCGCGCGCCCGGCCTTCGCGCTGTAGTCCGCGCGTGCGGCGTACATCCTCAAGGTCGCTGCGCAGACGTTTCATGGTGCGATCCAGCATACGCCGGTCAGCTTCCAGCTGGGTTTCGCCTGGACCAGAGAGAAAGCCCCTGCCCCCGCGCTGGCGTTCCAGGTGGGTCCAGGTGCGCACCAGGCGCGATCGCTCATAGCTGATGCGCGCAAGCTCGACCTGTAACTGGCCTTCACGTGTGCGCGCCCTGAGGCCGAAAATTTCGAGAATCAGCCCGGTGCGGTCAATCACCTTCACGCCCAGTTCGCGTTCCAGATTGCGCTGCTGAACGGGTGAAAGCGCGCCATCGACGATGCAGATCGAGCAGGCCTCGGTTTCCAGGCGTGTCTTCAGATCCGCCAGATGTCCCCCCGAAAGCAGATGCGACGGGCTGGGCCGGCGCAAGTGCATAGCGTCCAGAAAGACCAACTCGCAACCGAGCGCTTCGACCAGGCCGGCGGTTTCGCGCAGCCTGTCTTCGCTTGGCCTGTCTATGGGCAAGACCCAGGGAATGACCGCGCCAGCGCGTTCAGGACGCTCAGACAGGTCGGGCGTGACAGCGGTCAAGCGCGCTCCGGATCTTCACTTTCGTCAAAGAGTTGCACATGCGCGTTCGGCGCAATGGTGGAAATGGCGTGCTTGTAGACCAGCTGCGGTGGCCGTCCTTCGCCGCGCAACAGGACGCAAAAATTGTCAAACCAGGTGACAACGCCTTGAAGTTTCACACCATTCACCAGGAACACAGTCAAAGGCGTGCGCGACTTCCGAACGGCATTGAGGAAGGTGTCTTGCAAGTTTTGTTTTTTTTCTGACGACATGGTTCTTTACAAGGTTGCTGGAGTATAGGCTGCGCTAAAGCCATTGAGGCTAGAGTGCAAGAGGGCTTCCCAGCGGCCTGCCGTCAAGCCCGCCAAAATCCCCAGCTAAAGACTGGAATAAGGGCAATCACTTCCAACCTGCCCAAAAGCATGGCGAAAATCCCTACAATATCTGCAAGCTGCGGGCGGTAGACAGTGTCCAACTCGACGAGACTGCCGGTGTTGGACAGCCATCCGACAGAGGTTTTAACGCTGGTGTCGAAGGGCAAGTGGCAGATCGCCGTCAGCAAGAGCAAGAGCGCAAGCGCGCTGATATAGGCCACCAGATAGACCCATACGCCAATGATCGCGGCATCGGGTAGAACGCGGCCGCGATAGCGCATCACAACCACGGAATCTCGAAATCCGAGCCGCGCAAACTCCTCTCCTGCCCGGCCCATAAGCAGGGCAACACGCGCCAGTTTCAGCCCGCCAGCAGTCGATAGAGCCGACCCCCCAATCAGGGCCGGGATGACCATCAGGGTCACTGGAGCGCTGTGTGCGACATCCCGCGTGGAAAGTGGCAAGCCGGATGTGGAGATATGCGTCAGGCCGAGCCCGAAGCCCTGCCATGCCGTGTATCCGGCCACCATCGCAAAGCCGCCGACCACGAGAATCGTGATCAGCAAGGCGCTGGCTTCGGGATCACGGAATGCCCCGCGCCAACGACCGCCCCAGATTTCCAGCGCAACGGCCAGGCCAATGGTCGAAACCAACAAGCCGCCACCGATAATCAGCGCATGCAGGATACCAAGGGGCGCGATATCCTCTCGTCCGGGAACGACTAGACCGGTTGTTGCGACGCTAACGGCATCGCCAAGTGCCATCGCCGCGGGCACGCCCGAAGCGAGCAAGAGTGCGGCTGTTGTGAAGATCACAGTGCCCAGTGCCAGTCCGGCCGCTACGACCACCTTGGGGGTCGCGCTGAAAAAACTGCCCTCGGGGATGGTGAAAAGCACAGTTCTGTGGATACCCGGCCCACCCAGGTTGAGCGCGGCGAATAAGGTCGCGGCCGCAATCAGGCTGGCCATGGCACCAAGAATGTGCAGCAGGCCACGCCAGACGATGAGGGAGACTGGCCAGATCGCCGCCTCGCCCTCTCCTGGACTGAGCACCACATGACCTGTGGTCGTGAGCGATGAGACACTCTCATGCAGTACTGCAGTCACTGCGCCTTGCGGAGCATCGAAAATGAAGGGAATGGCGCCGACAATGCTGGCCAGCAGCCACCAAAGTACCAGCACAGCGAGCCCATCCTTCGGATTGGCCTTGCGGGTGGGCCGGGAGGTCAACAGCAGGATGCTGGTCGACAGAACAACGACAATGAAGATGGCGATACCGAAAGCGCCAAGCTGAACCCATTCACGGAAGATCAATGCGACCGCGCCGCCAATGGCCAGCGCACCCGCCATCACCAGCCCGAGAATGGAAATGACACGGACGATCGCCGTATAATTCATGACCGGCCGCCCCTTGCCGCGCTAGAAGTAATCTGCCGACACGCGGAAGAAACGCTCGACATCGTCGATCCGGTTCTGCTCGAACAGAAGGGTTAGGCGGTCGCCGACCTTCACGCGTTCTTCAGGCGATGGAAACACCACCTCGCCATCGCGCAGAATGCAGACCGCCGCGATGCCATCGGGCATTTCATCATAGCCAAGGCGCTGATTAATGAGCTCCGAGGTTTCGAG
>JALEGE010000166.1 GCA_022760335.1 Hyphomonadaceae bacterium | reverse complement strand
GCCGGATCGGCGAGGGAAGCCGCGAACGTTTTGAAGGCTACAAGGATGCCGAGGCCACGGAGAAGAAGGTACTGCACGATGTCTTCGAGCCTGGCGATATGTGGTATCGAACCGGCGATCTGATGCGCAAGGATGAGGATGGCTATATCTATTTTGTCGACCGCATCGGCGACACTTTCCGCTGGAAGGGCGAGAATGTCTCGACCAATGAAGTGGCGGAAATCCTCTCCCAGGCGCCCGGCGTGCTGACAGCCAATGTCTACGGCGTGGCCATCCCCGGCATGGACGGCAAGGCCGGTATGGCGGCCATCACAGCCACAGGCGACTTCGATGCAGAAGCCGTCATGGCCTTCCTGAAACAACGCCTGCCGGCCTATGCCGTGCCTGTTTTCCTGCGCCGCCAGCATGAGGCCGAGACCACCGGTACCTTCAAATACCGCAAGGTCGAGTTGGTGCAGGACGGGTTCGCTCCCAATAACATTGCCGATCCGCTCTGGTTTGCCAATCCGGAAACCGGCCATTATGAGCCGCTGACCCTGGACGAGTATGAAACCATCCTGGCGGGTGAGTACCGGTTTTAAGATCTCTCGGTTTTCGAAGGACTCTTTCGTTCCTCCGCAGACATCTGCGAAAGCAGGTGTCCATGGACCAATGTTTCAACCGGGAGCGCCCGGCAGCCTCTTTTGTCCATGGACCCCCGCTTTCGCGGGGATTCGCGGATTTCCAAGGTTCTGCCTGACTTGGAGGCACACCAAGCTGTCGCGGGCTGCATCATAGCACCGAACAGATTTGCAAAGCCTACCCACCCGGCAGACCGAAAAATCGATCACAAAATCTTGAAGCGGTCCCTCTTTGCGCTTACATATTGATTATCGATATGCAGCAAAGGGGGTGTCCCAGGTGTTCGGAGTAGATGGACCATTTTCAGCTGGCGTAATGATCGTGATGATCGTGTTCGGCGCCGGCATCATTAACAACTGGATCAAGATGAAGCGCGAGACCGGCAACACGGCCGAGAACTCCGCTGAACTTGATGCCCTGCGCGAAGAGGTCAGCGCCCTGAAACGCCGCGTGGCGACACTGGAACGCCTGGCGGTCGACAAGGACACCCACCTTCGCGACGAGATTTCGCGTCTGGCATGAGGCCGGGCGCGGAAAGGCTTAACACTGGAAAGGAGGCCCCATGAGCCCGTTTTTCATCATCCTGATGGTGGTTCTGATTGCGCTTGCCATCGCGGTCACCCAGCTGGCCCGCAATGCCTGTGACCGCTCGCGCACCGGCGAGAGCGTGGATGATCTGCGCAAGCGCATCCGCGCCCTGGAAGCCATCATCACCGATCAGGACCGCAAGCTGCGGCGGGATTTCGACGGCCTGGCGTAGGTAATTTCAAGACGACTATAGGCCTGCATCAGGCTCCATCAGGCCGCCATGCTCAATCGGCCATTCTCGCAGCACGGTGGAGTTCTTCTGGCGGGATGGTAACAGACAGACCGTACTGGCGGTCGCATTGGCCAACCTCGTCGAAAGCCTGCATCAAACGACGCGGATCAGGTTGACCATCTTCCTTCAGATAGCTTTGCACCCTGGTATTGGCTGAAGCTTCCAGCGCCTGCAAAATTTCCTGGTCAGGCTGATTGGGGGCGAGCAGTTTGACATAGTTGGCCGTGTGAAGGCTCCGCTGACGAAAATAGGCCTGGGTTTGCGGCACCTGGCCATAGAACGGGATCAGTGAGGTGTAGCGCGCCCCGCATTCGGCATGCGTGATCTCAGGCGCCATCATGGGTCCGGGCACCAGTGTATCCGGCATGTCGAAAGCTGAATCGCACAAGGATACTTCTTCCAGATAGACCTGTTGGGCGGCCAGATCCTGGGTTTCCAGCGCCGCGGAGAGTTTACCAGCCCATGAGGTTTCCTCAGGCGGATAGGCCACATTCTGCGGAACATTATAGTAGGCGTTGGCGATGTCGGCATAGAGCTCCAGCTCAAACAGCCTCATGCCGTAATCAAAATCAGCCAGATTGGCCCAGAGGGCGCCCATGGGCGATTGCCGAATACCGTTATTGCCTTCCGCTGCCTTATAGACCTGGTTGCAGGCGACGATCTCTTCCGGCGTGGACATGCGCGCCAGGCCCTGGCGATAGGCTGTCTGGAAGGCCGCATCGCTGTTTGGGAAAATGGCAGGCTCAATGCCATAAACCTCGTCACAATGCGCAACGCGCCCCACCGCGGCATTCAGAACCGCCGGTCTCATATAGCGCAACAACTCAGCCGTCAGGTTCTGGGAAACGCCCCCAGCATAGCTTTCAGCATACATCATGGAGGCAAATCCCCCGATATATGGGGCGACCGTATTCACGCGCGTTTCAAAGTCAGCGTCGGCCAGATCGATCCACTCGGAGGCCATATTCGCCTGCAATCCTGGATTTTCCATCGCTGCGAAATAAGCAGCATAGCAACTCTGCGCATTGTCTTCGAGCGGGTCTGCATCTTGAGCCTGCGCCCACAAGCTCAGGATAAGGCTACCAAAAGATGCGATGATGATGCGAAAAACGTTGCGCATATTTTTGTCCCCTTCGACTTTGTTTATCCCCGCCGATCCGTAAAGAGCTGCCATAATCCGTTGGGCTGAGCAATGTGGCCCACCCTCAGCAGCTTTAAACCAGTTGCCCCTCAGTCTTTGCAAAGCGAGCCATCAGATAGGCCGGGGTGTCTTCGACAATATCCAACGCGCCGAAATCAAAGGCGCGGCGGTCGACGACCAGGTCTGACGGGCGCAAGGGCCGCGAGATTTCCAGCCCTTCCAGGCTGCGCGCACGCGAAAAGGCGACATAGGCCTGGCCATGGGCGAACATGCCCCGGTCGAAATCGATGAACACCTTCTCCAGCGTCAGGCCCTGGGCCTTGTGGATCGTCACGGCATAAGCCAGCCGCAAGGGCACCTGCTTGAAGGTGCCGACCACTTCGCGTTTTACCTTGCCGGTTTTCTGGTCCAGCTCGTAACGGAACTTTTCCCAGGCCTGCGGCTCGATCTCATAGACCCGGCCATCCACTTTCACCACCACGCTGGAACTGCCGAATCCCTCCACCGTGGCGAGCGTGCCATTGACCCAGCGCCCCTCGGGATCATTGCGGATCAGCATGACGCGCGCGCCCTCTTTCAGCTCCAGATCGGCCTCGGTGGGGAAACTGCGCTCCTCGAACTGGCCGTCCACATTGGCTGAGAAAGTGCGCGATGGCGTGGTGAGCTCCTCCAGCCGGGCCTGGTTGATCCGAAATGCGTTGGCATTGTTCGGTGTCAGGACGACATGGGTTTCGCTGGCCTCAATCGCGGTACGCCCCGTGACACGCTCAGCGAGCAGGTCCGCGTCGGGCTTGGTCAGCCGGCCCTGGCGCAGGGCGCCGAGCAGGGCGAGGAATTTCGGGTCGGCCTGGCGGAACACATGTTTCAACGCCAGGAGCGTGAATTCAGCTTCCTGGAAAGCCGGGGCATTGAAGAAATAGGCCCCGCCATAGCGCTCGGCGAGGATTTCGGCCTCCTCGCCACGCACAACCGGCGGCAGCTGGTGCAGGTCGCCGGACAGGATCATCCGCGCGCCGCCAAAGGGCCGTTTGGATTTCCGGTTCAGCTTCAGCGAGCGGTCGATAGCGTCCAGCATATCACTGCGCACCATGGAGATCTCATCCACAATGATCGTCTCCACCGCCTGGACAAGGCGCGTCGAGCGCAGGCGGCGGATATCAGCTGGCTCAATCAGACGCGGGGGGAACTTGAAGAAGGAATGCAGCGTCTGCCCGCCGGCATTCACCGCCGCCACGCCCGTTGGCGCGAGCACGATAGCGCTCTCTCCGGCTTCGGCGAGAAACTTGCGCAGTAGCGTGGTCTTGCCCGTGCCGGCCCGTCCGGTCAGGAAAATATTGCCCTGCGCGCCAGCCCCCTCAGCCACCCACTCGGCCGGGCGGGCATAGACATCGACAGGCGTGGGCAGGTCACTCATAAAGCGATCCTTCCCCGTGTTGGGCCCATGCGGCAAGGCGGACCTGCGAAAATTCCACCGCTTCCCAGCTCTGCACCACTCTGAGCTGCATGACACGAAGAGCTTGCACTGATATCTCGCCCGCATGTCCAAATTCGACCGGCTAGAGCGCCACAAGCGCCACATCCTGCTGAAAGAGATCGGTGGGCCCGGCCTGGCGCGCCTTGCCAAGGCTGAGGTCACCCTGATCGGCGCCGGCGCTCTTGGCGGGCCGTGCGCGCTCTATCTGGCCGCCGCCGGTGTCGGGAAAATCACCATCTATGATGATGACGTGGTCGACCTCTCCAATCTCCAGCGCCAGATCCAGTTCTCCGAACAGGAGATTGGTCTACCAAAAGCCGATACCCTGGCCCGGCGGCTGGAACAGCAAAATAGTGACATCCTGATCGCATTTCAGGCCTGCCGGTTCAAAAGCCATATGCGACTTGAGGGCGATATCGTGATCGACGCCACCGACACGTTTGCCGCGCGGTATGAAATCAACGAGGCGGCCGCACGTGATGGCAAACTTCTGGTCAGCGGGGCGGCGACTGGCTGGCAGGGACAGGTGGGCGTTTTCACCCCAGGTCAACCGGATGCAGGGCCTTGTTATCGTTGCCTTGTTCCAGAATTACCCACACAGGCCGATGACTGTTCCACCTTGGGCGTGGTCGGCGCAGTAACCGGGATGGTTGGTGCGCGCATGGCCCTTGAAACTATCCGTCTACTGACAAATGCCGGTCCTTCCCCCATTGGCTGGTTCTGGAGCCTCGATGGGCTTAGCGGAGCTAGCCGGCGCATGCGAATTCATCCGGACCCTGAGTGTCCCATCTGCAATTGAGCAATCTTAGCCTTTGACACGCCCAAGAAGGGAGTTCTACGAAGGTGACAATTGCGTGACAGTGCGGCGAGTAGAACCATGAGACGATTTCTGGCAGTCCTGTTAACCTTGGTTGCAATTTTCGGGGCGGGATGGCTTTCCCTCCGCCGGCCGGACATTCCCTTCGACACTCTGGAATCGGCCTATGCCTCGCCGGAGTCCCAATATCTCGTGCTCAGCGACAGTGAGAAGATCCACTATCGCGATCAGGGCACTCCCGACGGCCCCGTGATTGTGCTCGTGCATGGATTTTCCGCGTCCTTGCATACATGGGAACCGTGGGTGCGCGCGCTGGGTGACGAATATCGTCTGATTTCTCTTGATCTTCCGGGCCATGGGCTGACGCGCGGGTTTGAACTGGATCAAATGAATGTGGAAGGTTTCGGAGAAACCATCACCGCACTGACAGATGCCCTGGATGTGGACCGGTTTACTCTGGTGGGCAGTTCAATGGGCGGGCACACAGCCTGGACCTATGCCGTGGACCACCCTGACGATATCGAGGCACTCGTTCTCGTCGCAGCAGCGGGCTGGCCGCCCACTGACGAAGAGTTGAAAGAGATGCCCTGGATGTTCAAGGCGATGGACTATGCTGCCTTCCGCACGATCGTGCGTGATCTCGACAATTCCGCGATGATCCGGTCCGGGCTCGAAGCCAGCTTTGTTGATCAAACCCCTGTCACAGAAGACATGGTCCAACGCTATGTGGCGCTAAATCGTGCGCCTGGCCATCGCGACGCCATCATGCACATCATATCTGAAAGCGATGAGACACGCTTTGCCACGCCTGAGCAGTTGTCCATGCTCGATATGCCTGTCCTTGTGGTGCACGGTACTGGTGACAATCTGGTGCCCTATGCCCATGGCGCGGCCTTTGCCGATGCCATAGCCGGGGCCAGTCTGATCACCTATACGGACATTGGTCATCTCCCGCAGGAAGAAATTGCCCGCCAAAGCGCGGGCGATCTTGACATGTTTCTGGACGGTTTGGAGCTTGATCAGCGCACGGTTACGGAAGAAACCGTACTCAGTCTCGGTGAGTAGATCTCGATCACTTTGAGATGCGCCTCAGTACGCTTCGACAAATGGATATTCGAAGATACTTTTCGCGGTGAGGCCGAATGACTTCGCCGGCGTGTCATAATCACCAACAAGCACCTCATAGTGCAAGTGTACCGGGATTGCATATGACGCAGTATTCCCCATAGGACCCAGCGGCGTGCCTGCCTCGACTACGGCGCCTTCGCGAACGCTCCCTCTGAAAGCGGCCAGATGGGCATAGCGCGTAAAAACCCCGTCACCGTGATCTATGACGACCTGATTGCCATAATCATCGCGATAATGGGCCTCAATCACAGTGCCCTGCGCCGCCGCAAAGACCATACCTGGCGTATCAGTGCGAAAATCCAGTCCCTTGTGAGTGCGGCCATTGCGCGGGCCGAAACCGGAACTGACACAGCCTTCCGTCGGCGCCACTGCCAATGTCACGGCGTCTTCTGCCAGAACGAAGGGTTGATAGTCGACAATCGCCAGATCCGCAGCAACTGGCGGTGCATTCGCCACTGTCATGCGCGGGCAGATTCCAAGATCTGAGGGAAAGTCGAATCTCGTGTTCGCAGGATTTGGCACCTCAACCAGCGTTTCCATGCCTGTTTCAGCAGGGACCTCATTGGCCGGCTCAATTTCCTCCAAAGGTGCGCTGTCCTCAGGGGGCTGCACCGTCGGCTCCTCGGCCGGCACGGTATCCTTCTGCTCACTGACAAAGAGGCTCTCAATACGTCCCTGAACAATTGAGAGGAAATCAATCTTCGTCCACTGACCGAACAAGACCCCGCCTGCGAAGCTCAATGCCATGAGGATCAACACCAGAACCGTGCGCATGGTTCCCCCTTGGAGTGAAGAGCCATAGCTTACTCCAAGGCGGGGGAAATGAGAAGAAAATCTCGTTTCGCCCGAGCAACAAAATCTGCCTCCGAGAAAAACTGCGTGCACGGAGTATCCTGCGAACTCAAAGATTATGCCTATGACTT